>NZ_JBXWTO010000003.1:0-234590 GCF_057319415.1 Asaia sp. A2 | reverse complement strand
AGGCGGCGATCGAGGCCGCCGGAGCCAGCCTGCGGTTCCTGCCGCCCTACAGCCCGGACTTCAACCCGATCGAGATGGCGTTTTCCAAACTCAAGGCCCATCTCCGCCGCGCCGCCGAACGCACCCGAGACGGGCTTTGGAACAGGATCGGCAAACTCATCGATCAGGTCGCGCCCGCAGAATGCGCCAACTTCTTCACCGCCGCTGGATATAAGCCAGATTGAGAGGAAAACGCTCTAATCAGTGCATGAATACGCTCTGCCTGCACCCCGATCTGGTGAGATAGACGATCCCCGCCAAGCAGTCTGACGGCAGGATTGCCGGCCGTGGCGACAAGAGCGCACCCGTGAACCGCACTCCCCGGGCTGACGCCAAATCGTTCAGCCGCCTGACGACGCAACAGACCGTTTGATACGGCCGCAACAACACGTCCGCAAAGATCCAGAGACAACGTGCGTGATGACATCCACAACCGGCCCCCATCCCGGCTGGTTCCTGGATCAGATCGCCGCCATTTTGGGTGTCCCAACCGATTCAATCGGGGCAGAAAACGCTCTAACCATCCGGGCAGGTAAGGAAGATGTGCGGGGTTTTGTTTCCAGGCGGCGTAAAGGCCTACGCTTGCGGCGCACGTACTGTATTGCACGCCACGAGAGTTTTCTAGAAACTCTGTGCAAATGGAAAATTTGAGAGATTTTTTTGGGGGGTGGAGGTCCGGGCGGGAGTCGAACCCACGTAGGCGGATTTGCAGTCCGCTGCATAGCCATTCTGCCACCGGACCAGCTGGTGTGAGCGCTATATCTCTCGTTGCGTCTCGCGGGTCAAGGGGCTTCGAGCGGGTTAATCGAGAAATAAGAAGAAATTTCCGAATGCTTTGAGTTATGGCATAGGAGCGATCAAGAGCAACTCAACACCAGCGTACGAAACATGCCAGCACGTCGTTGCAGCGTTGCCGTTTATCGAAAGGGCATCCATGAAAACGGATCAATTAAAAGCCTATACTTCGCTCAGTGTCGGTCTGATTGTATTTCTCAACGGCACGACGGCTCTCGCGCAGACTTATGACGGCAAAGGTTCGCCCGAATTCATTCCTCATACGCTGAAAGAAGCTCTGGCTACTGCCTATCTCACCAATCCGACCTTGCGTCAGGAGCGGGCGAGGCTACGGGCAACCGATGAGCAGGTGCCCTCGGCGCTTGCCGGCTGGCGGCCCCAGATACAAGGCCAGGCCGGGCTGACCTACTACCGAGGCACGAATGCCTATGGCGCTCAGGGACCAGAACCAGGGTCGAGCTTTGGAACTCCAGCCTATAGCCGGTCCTATTCCACACCTGGTTATCAGGGTGGGGTCACGATCACCGAGAATCTGTACACCGGAGGCAAAACGACAGCCCAGACGCACCAGGCGGTCAACACGGTGATGGCAGAACGCGCCCAGTTGATCGAGACCGAGCAGCAGGTCTTCAATGACGTGGTGAATGTGTATCTCGGTGTGATCCGCAGCGAGCAGATTTTGCAGATCAACATCAACAACGAGCACGTTCTTGAGGAGCAGCTCAAAGCGACACAGGATCGCTTTCAGCAAGGTGAAATCACGCGAACCGATGTCGCGCAGGCGCAGGCGGCTCTGGCAACGGCCAAAGCCACACGCCAGCAAAGCGAGGGGACCTTGCGTTCTGCCCAGGCGACATATCAGCAGATTGTTGGCGTTCCGCCCGCGCCAAATCTTGTAGCACCCCAACCGCTCGCGTTACCGGTGAAGGCTGAAAAGGATGCCGTTGAAGAGGCAACGCGCAACAACCCTCAGATCATCAATGCACTATTCATCGAGGCACAGCAAAAGGACAATTTCTCGGTACAGCTCGCCCAGATTCTCCCTAAAATCTCAGCAACCCTTGGTTATTCCTACATCAAGAACCAGGGTTACGGGAAAATGGTCACGGACAACAAATATGGCATGATCAATTTCGATGTGCCGATCTATCAGGGGGGCGCGGAATACGCGTCAGTGCGGCAGGCGCGCCAGCAATATCTGGCTGCGCGCAGGGCAACGGAGATTGCTCGTCGCTCCGCCGCCCAGACGGCGTCATCCAATTGGCAGCAGTTCCGGTCCTATAACGACTCCATCACCAGTAATCGTACGGCAATTGCCGCCAACGTTATCGCACTCGATGGCGTGGAACGGCAGGCCATTGTCGGTACGAGTTCGACCCTTGAAGTTCTTCAGCAGCAGCAGACGCTTCTGCAGGCTCAAACAGCGCTTGTGCAAAATCTTGCAGGGCTGGTGCAGTCTTCCTACGCTGTAGCAGCAGCCATGGGGCGGTTGACTGCGGCCGATCTCAAGCTCGACGTACCGATTTATGATGAGAAAGCGTATTACAAGGCCGTCAAGGATCGCCTGTGGGGTATCAATGATTACGCTGTCGGTCAGCCTGGTCGCTGAAAAAGGCTGAAAGCCGGCTCTACGGAGGGGGTAATTCTTCTTGATGCCTGGCGCGGTATCTCCTCGAACCTGTTGCGACTTCCTGCCTCTATTCTGGATCCAGTCTGAGGCGTCCTTCATCTCGACCTGATCCCCTGCAACAGAGGGGTTTGGCGAGGCGCTTTGGAAAATGTAGAATACGGTCTTGAACGTTCGATTCATGCCCGGCGTCCAGAGGGTCGGGCATGGCAAGACAGGTGACAGGAAGACAATGCTCGAAAAGACTTTCGACCCCGCGGCATGCGAAGCCCGCCTTTATGCCCAGTGGGAGGCAGAGGGTCTTTTTGCGGCGCATCCTGAGAAAGGGGGCGACGCATTCTCCATCATGTTCCCGCCGCCGAATGTGACCGGTACCCTGCATTTCGGTCATGCGCTCGATTTCGTCCTTCAGGATATCCTGATCCGCTGGAAGCGCCTTGAAGGCTGCAACGTCCTCTGGCAGCCTGGTACAGACCACGCTGGCATCGCCACGCAGATGGTTGTTGAACGCGTGCTCGACAAGGAAGGCGTCAGCCGCAAAGAGATGGGGCGCGAAAAATTCCTCGAACGCGTCTGGGCCTGGAAAGAGCAATCCGGCGGCCAGATTATCAAGCAATTGCGCACGCTCGGTGCGTCGGCCGACTGGGAGCGCGAGCGCTTTACCATGGATGAGGGCCTGTCACGCGCTGTTCGGGATGTGTTTGTCACCCTGCATCAGCAGGGCCTGATTTTCCGTGCCAAGCGTCTGGTTAACTGGGACCCGGCGTTCCGCTCAGCCATTTCCGATCTCGAGGTCGAGAACAAGGAGACCAAGGGCTCCATGTGGTATCTACGCTACCCGGTTGAGGGTGGCGGGACCATTGTCGTGGGTACCACACGCCCCGAGACCATGCTTGGCGATACCGCCGTAGCCGTCCATCCGGAAGACGAGCGTTATACCGCGCTGATCGGCAAGTTCGTGACGTTGCCGCTTACGGGCCGTCGCATTCCTATCGTGGCCGATACTTACTCCGATCCCGAGAAAGGGAGCGGCGCGGTCAAGATCACGCCCGGACATGATTTCAACGATTTTGAGGTCGGCAAGCGACATGATCTGCCCATGCCGAGCATCCTGGACGAAGCGGCAGCGATCTGGCTGGGTGAAATCGCGTCTGAGCTGCGGGAGATCGACGGGCTCTCCTCCATCGACTTCGTGCGTTCGCTCGAAGGGATGGACCGTCTCGAAGCGCGCAAGCGTATCGTGGAGGAGCTGGAACGTCTCGAGCATATCGAGAAAATCGAACCGCACACGCTTCAGGTGCCCTACGCCGAACGCGGCGGTGCCATTGTCGAGCCGCGTCTGACCGAACAGTGGTATTGCGACGCGGCAACCCTTGCCCAGCCTGCCATCAAGGCGGTGGAGGAGGGGCGTATCCGCTTCGAGCCTCAGCAATGGGAGAACACCTATTTTGCCTGGATGCGTGACATTCAGCCCTGGTGCATCAGCCGTCAGCTCTGGTGGGGGCATCGTATCCCGGCGTGGTACGGCCCGGAGGGAAGCGTGTTTGTGGCGCGTAGCGAGGAAGAAGCCCTTGCTCAGGCACGTGCGCAGTTCGGCGACGATGTCAGCCTGACGCGGGATGAGGACGTGCTGGATACCTGGTTCAGCTCGGCGCTCTGGCCTTTCACAACGCTCGGCTGGCCGGACAAGACAGCGGAGCTCGCGCGTTATTATCCGACAAGTGTGCTCGTCACCGGGTTTGACATCATCTTCTTCTGGGTTGCGCGGATGATGATGATGGGCCTGCACTTCATGGATGACGTGCCATTCAGCACGGTCCTGATTCATGGGCTGGTGCGTGACGAGCGCGGTCAGAAGATGTCCAAGAGCAAGGGCAATGGCCTCGATCCGCTCGATCTCGTGGCCGAGTTCGGCGCAGATGCGACACGTATGGCAATCTGTGCCCTGACAGGGCCGGGACGCGATATCAAGTTCGGCCGCAAGCGCGTGGAAGATTACCGCACCTTCATCACCAAGATCTGGAATGCAGCGCGCTTTTGCGAGATGAACGGCGTCAAGCCTGTGAGCGGCTTCGACCCGGCCAGCGTGCAGAGCGTACTCGGGCGCTGGATCCTCGATGAGGCATCAAAGGCCGTTGTGAGTGCCAAGGCAGCGCTGGATGCCTATCGTTTCGACGAGTTTGCAGGCACCTGCTACCGCTTCGTCTGGAACGTGTTCTGCGACTGGTTCCTCGAACTTGCAAAGCCTGCCTTTGCCGCTGAGAATACGCCGGAGCAGGATGAAATCCGTGCGGTCGCTGCCCATGTTCTCGGCACCATTCTGCGAATGATGCATCCTGTCATCCCGTTCGTGACGGAAGAGCTCTGGCAATCCTTCGAGTTCGGCGGAAGTGTGGCACAGTCCGCCTGGCCGACGCCTGTTGCGCCGCAGGGTGCGGAGGCTGCATCACTTGAGATGGACTGGGTGATCCGTTTCATTGGCGAGATCCGAACCATACGTTCGGAAATGAATATTCCTCCGGCGCAGATGGTGCCGGTCCAGCTGCGTGACGCAGCACCGGAAACACTGGCGCGCGCAGAGCGCTGGGCGGCTGTAATCGGGCGCATGGCGCGCGTAACGTCGGTTTCCGCTCTGGCGGGCGAGCCTCCCAAGGCAGCGGCGCTGACGGTGATCGATGAGGCAACACTCGTCCTTCCTCTAGAGGGGCTGATCGATATCGGCGCTGAAATCCAGCGTCTGGAAAAGGAAATCGATCGTCTTGCCAAGGAAATCGACAAGGTCGAGCGCAAGCTCGGTAATGCCGATTTCGTGGCACGCGCCAAGCCGGAGGTCGTCGAGGAAAACCGTGAGAGACTGAGCAGCTTCAGCCATGACAAGAAGCGTCTTGAAGCCGCACTCTCGCGTCTTTCTGCCGCCTGAGCCGATCAGAGCAAGACAGGCTGGCACCCGATATCGTGCCGGCCTGTTCGACCCTCCGTCAGTAATGGCCGCGTAGCGTGAAGCTGAAAGTTCTTGGCTGACCATAGATCATGCCGTCATAAAAGCCCGCCTGACGGACATAGGTCTTGTCGGTCAGGTTGGTGATGTTGCCGGTCAGGTCGAGCCATTTCATCAGACGGTAGCGCGCCATGAGATTGACCAGCGTATAGCCATTTACGGTCAGATTGGAGGCATCATACTTCCCATGCCCCAGTGGCCGCCCCGGATTTGTAGCCCATTGCGTGCTCGTCTGGCTTGAGATTCCCCCACCAATAGTCAGGTGCTTCAGGCGACCGTGGAAGGTATAGCTCGTGGTCAGACGAACCAGATGTTGCGGATCCTGACGGTAGCTCAGCCCTTTTTCGTTGAGGTAGCTGTAGCCAAACAGCACATTCCAGCCCGGGAGTATCTCCCCCGAGGCATCAAAATCTACCCCCTCGGTCTTCACCCCGTTGACTGACTCATAGACGGATTCACCCGTTTGCAGATTGGTCGCGCCCGTCGCCTGGGCAACATTGTTCTGACGGTTAAGATAGAAGGCGAGGGTGGTGTTCAGTCGCCCACCGTAGAAGGCACCTTTTATACCCGTCTCATAGCTCTTGCCCATGACCGGCGACAGCGGCTGGTTGTTCGCATCCCGCAACTGGGATTGCGGGGTATAAACGTTGGTATAGCTGCCATAAAGGGACAGGTTGCGGGTGAAATCCCAGACAGCGCCAGCATAGGGTGTGAGAACAGCGTTCTGCCGTCCTGTGCCGGTCTGGCCCGAATAGACATTGGCCGTTGTATAGGTGCCGCTATAGGCCTCGTAAGTGCTGACGCGACCGCCCAGCACCAGTGACACGCCCTTTGCAAGAACGAAACGCCCGGACGTGTAGGCACCATAATTGCGTGTGACATCGACCTCCCGCGTATGAGTGCGATGCGTCTGAAAATTCGAGTAATCGCCGTTCCAACTGCGCCAGTTGGCAATAGGGAGCCCGGTTGCGCGATATTGACAGGCGTTATAGGGAACGACCCCGGCAATCGAACAATTACCGAGAGCATTGCTGAAGCTCCAGGTCGTCAGCGTATCATTATAGCCATTGAAGCCGAAAACGAGCTGATGGGTACGACCGAAAGCCCGGAAAGGCCCCCCAATATGCACATCGGCATTGTCACGTGAATCGGCATATTCAGCATGGAGAGCATTGAGATAGGCTCCGGTTCCATCCTCGTTCCAGAACCCGGCATAGCCGCCTGTTTTCTTCGACCCGTTATTGATCTTGGCAACGCCGAGATTGTTGTATGATCCTCCTTCGGTACGCATGTAGCCAACCTTGAGGTGCCACTCGCCGCCAAAGCTGTGGTCGTAATTGGCGAAGGCGGTGTACTGGTCTCGCAATGCGGTGCTCCAGTTTGCGACCGGATTGGTGCTTCGGGGCAGGTTGGTTGTTTTGCCGTCAGCAAACCATATCGGCACATTCGACCCCCAGGACGCGCCGTCATTGCGTGTGCGCTCATACTGGAAACCGTAATTCAGCGTATCACGCGGCGAGAGATCGATGGCGTAGTTGGCCAGAGCGCCCAGACGGTTGACATGTTCGCGCACACGAAACGTGTCGGTATCGTCCCAAGAGAAAACGTACCGACTGCGTATGGTACCTGAGTGATTCATTGGCACATTCACATCGGCCATGACACGATGCTCGTTCCAGTTTCCCAGCCTGAGCAGACCACTCACCGTGAATTCCTTCGTGGGGGCCTTGCGCTGTAGGTAGATCGTGGCTGAAGGATCGCCCGTGCCTCCCATGAGACCATTCGCGCCCCGTACGATCTGGGCATTTTCGTAGAGATCCATGTTCATTGAGGCGCCGACGCCACCAAAGCTTGCTGACGCATCGATCTGCATACCGTCAATACGGTAGTTGGTGATATCGAACCCGCGTGCCCGATAGGTCGTGCGACCCGCGTTGTCATTCGAATAAGATGAAACGCCGGGTGCCGTACCGAGCACGTCGTCCAGCGTATTGATCTGTTGATCGTCCATGAGCTGGCGGGAAATGACCGTCACGGTTTGCGGTGTCTCGCGCAGACTCAGTGGCAAGCCGGTCGAGGTTCGCGTTTCGGCAATGGTGTAGCTGCCTTTCTCCCATGCGCGGGCACGGACATTGATCTGCTCGCTGCCAGCATGATCACGGTCGTCGTGTCTGTGATGGTCGTGGCGATGCCTTCTGAGGGACGTGCCACGGGGCGAGGGTGCAGGATTGCGGGTGGACGTGTTGTCCGTTCCCGGACCGGGTGGCGTGTGTCGGGTGGTGCTGATGCCGGTAGCTGGACGATTTGCGGATGTCTTGAGTTCGGTCGGGGAATGAGCCAGCGCGTCCTGCCCGGCGGTGGCCTGTGACGGCGCGGCGTCAGCGCTTTGCCTGGAAGACAGGCACAAAATACAGCCACCAAGCGCGACGCCGGCCTTGAGTATATATCTGCCGGATCGCCTGTCTCGGGTCATATTAAGCCTCCATTGCGAAACTGATAGTCATTCGCAATTGGCTCATATCGAAAGTGATAAGAAATGAAAAGTCACATTGTGATTGTCTTTTGACACACAGACACGCGTCCTGGTTGGGCACGTTTGTCGAGGCGCATGACGAGTTGGGGCGGCAGCGAAGCCACCCGCCACAGCTTGCCAGTCGTTGTTCCTTCGCGCGTTCTCAATCGCGCTTGCCGTATTCAAGCTCGTCGAGCTTGTCGCGCGTGATCTCGCTGATCGACCCAGCGCCAATAAGCGTCATGGTCACCTTCAGATCGGCGGCAATCAGGCTCATCAGGCGTCGGACACCTCTCTCCCCATCGGCCGCAAGGGCATAGATATAAGAGCGTCCGAGCAGGACACCTTTGGCGCCCAAGGCGATCATGCGCGCGACGTCAAGCCCGGAACGTATTCCGGAATCAGCCAGGACGGCCATGCGATCCCCCACCGCCTCTGCAATGGCAGGCAGTGCCCATATTGTCGGCGCCGCCCCATCCAGCTGACGTCCACCGTGGTTCGAGACGATCACGCCGTCAGCCCCCATGCGAAGCGCATCGCGTGCGTCCTCGGGGTCAAGAATCCCCTTGATGATCAAAGAGCCTTTCCAGCTCTCGCGTATCCATTCCAGATCCTGCCAGCGTATGGACGGATCGAAGTTCGATCCGATGAATCCCATATAATCCGACATGGTCATGCGGCGCCCGGTATAGGCCTCGATATTCCCGAAGGAGAGCGGACGCCCCCCGAGCCCGACCTCAAGAGCCCAACGCGGATGAGCCATTGCCTGCGCATATTGTCTCAGCGAGGCCAAAGGCCCTGACATGCCGGAATGACGGTCGCGATAGCGTGAACCCGGAACCGGCATATCCACGGTGAAGACGAGTGTCTTCATTCCGGCCTGCCACGCACGATCAAGCGAATTCTGCATGTAACCCCGGTCCTTCAGGACATAGAGTTGCGACCACAGATCGCCCCCTGCATCGCGCGCGACCTCTTCGATGGAACAGACCGATACTGTCGAGAGCGTATAGGGGATTCCTGCGCGTTTTGCTGCGCGGGCCGCCTGAACCTCGCCGCGTTTCGCATACATGCCGGTCGCCCCTACCGGAGCAAGTGCGAACGGGAGGGACCAGCGCTGACCGAGAATTTCAGTCGAGAAACTCGGCGTGCCGACGCCCGAAAGCACACGCTGACGGAATCTTATCTGCTGAAGCGCATGCTGATTGGCCCGCATCGTGCTCTCGGTGACAGCGCCACCATCGATATAATCGAACAGAAAGCGGGGCAGGGCGCGCCTGGCTGCTTTTCGGTAGTCGGTCGGTGCAGATATGATCATGTCTTGTGATCCAGTCTTCTGGTGGCAGAGCGCGGATGTTCGTGTAACACGCTCCTTTTTCTTTCTTATCGTTGAGGCGACATCACTCGACGCGAGGGGCTGCAGAATTCGTTGCAGCGACGACCTTGCCCCATTTGCGAAGAGTCTCGGTGCAGTCGTCGCGGTCGAGCGCACATTCGATCAGCGTGGGGCCTCCAGTATTGGCGAGGGCTTTTCTGATAGCATCTTCAAGCTCGGCCCCCGTCGAAGCGTGCAATCCCAGACCAGAACCGGACTCAGCATTGAATACATCCATAAGCCCTGCATAATCCCAGTTTTTCACATAGTTGTAAGGGCCGTCATGAATGGCAATTTCGATAACATAGCCCCTGTTGTTGATGAGAAAGATGATGACGGGCAATTTGTGCCGGATCATCTGCGATACTTCCTGTGCAGTGAGCTGAAAAGAGCCATCACCCACCATGATGATATGACGTCGTTCGGGTGAGCCCATGGCATTGCCAAACCCGCTCGGGATCGACCAGCCGATATGTCCCCATTGCATCTCGAGTTCGACGCGCGCCCCCTCTGGCAGACCAAGGCGCAAAGCGTTGAACCATGAATCACCTGTCTCGGCCGATAACGTCGTTTCGGAGGTGATTAACCCCTGTATCTGACGCATCATCTCGTCATTGGTCAGGCTGGCCCCAGGATCAGCCGTGACCGGGGCAAAACGCGGGGAGGCCTTTTCATCAGTGTGACAGGTCGCTGCGGGCAGGCGTTCCCTGAGCCCTTTCAGGAAAGCCCCCATCGTCACACGGTCAAATGTCATGCCATCCACGGTTATCCGGTCTGGATCGGCAGTAAGAACCTGCGCGCCTTGCGGCCAGGCATTCCAGCCAACCGTGCTGTAATCATTGAAAACCGGACCGAGGCATAACAGTGCGTCGGCTTTCTCCACCAGGTTCTGAACCCCAGGGTCACTGACTTCCCCCCAGTAAAGCCCTCTGAACGAGGCATGGGTTTCCGGGAAGAAGCTCTTGGCGGCCGCCATGATGGCAACCGGCCATGCGGTATATTCTGCCAGCTCAGCAGCGGCTTTCCCTGCGTGGGCGGATCGGATACGGCTGCCGACGAGGACGACGATATTTTTCTTGCCGGAGAGCCATGACACCGTCTTGTCGAGCGCTGCCCTGAGGCTGGTACCATCACCTTCATTCATCAGAAGCGCTTCAATCGGTCCCGGCCGTGAGCAGGGGGCATTGGCCACGTTGCAGGCAATGTCGAGATAGGCAGGTTTCTGTTCGCGCAGTGCGGTGCGAATTACATGATCGATCTTCGCCGGTGCACTGGCCGCATCGTTGATGCTCTCGGCAGCGCACGTCACCTCCCGCGCCATGTTGATCTGAAATTCGTATGTTGTCTTGCCGAGCGTATGATGAAGGATACGCTCTGAGCCGCGATCATTCGAATTCGGACCACCGGAAACGAGGATGACGGGCAGATTTTCCGCATAGGCCCCAGCCAGGGCGTTCATGGCGGAAATGGCACCCACACCGAAAGTCACGACGGCAGCTGCGGCGCCCCGTGCTCGGGCATAGCCTTCAGCAGCAAAGCCGCAATTGAGCTCATTGCAGCAATAGACCTGCTTCGTGCCATTTTGGGTGAGCAACTGGTCCAGAAGCACGAGATTATAGTCACCCGCAACGGCAAAATGCTCTTTGATTCCGATCTGCGCGAAGCGTTCGGCGAGATACTGGCCTACCGTGAATGTCATGATCATCATGTCCTGTTTGAAGAAAATCTCAATCCCGACATTGATCCTATGACTGACAGTTGGAGACATCCAATATATGTTGGACAGGTTTTCCATATCCGAAAGATATGACGTTGGATCTTCGTCACCTGCGTTATCTCGTGACAATTGCCGAATGCGGAACGTTCACGCGCGCATCGGAGCAACTCAACATTGCCCAGCCTCCACTGAGCCAGCAGATACGCCGCCTTGAGGAAGAACTGGGTGTGCGCCTGTTCGACCGCTCTCGACAGGGTGCCTCGCTGACATCGGCAGGATTGCAGCTTGTTGAACGCGCAAGGAACATACTGGCCTTGTCCGAAGAGTTTCGATCCTTCGCCCGCGGGCTTGCGGAGGGCTATGAGGGAAGCCTGCGTATTGGCATGGCAGGGGGCGTTACCCTGCTGCCGCTCATACCATCGGCGATCCACGCCTTTCGTCAGGAGCGGCCCGACATCATGGTCACGCTGGAGGAAAGTAATACGCCAGCGCTCTGCACAGCCTTGCGTCATGGTCAGGTGGATGTAGCCATCGTGCGGCCGCCTGCACCGGACCCTCATATCGTTGTCAGGCCGCTCATGGATGAGCCGACTGTAGTGGCGCTGCCGGTCTCGCACAGACTTGCGGGCAAGGGGGCCATTCATCTGTGCGATATTGCCGAGGACCCTCTAATCCTTTTCGAGCGCCATCTTGGACCGGGCTTTTACGATACGATCATCGCGGCCTGCCTCGAAGCGGGGTTCTCACCTCATCTCGGGCAATCAGCTCCGCAGGTTGTCGCCACGATTCCTATGGTTGCCGCTGGTATGGGGGTGACAATCATCCCGGCTTATCTAAGCCAGCTTCACGCGCATGGCGTGAGTTTTCATCCGATCGAGGGCGCTATGCCTCGTGCAACGATTGCGATGGCGCTTGCCGAAACCGCGCCCACGCAAGCTGTCCGGATATTTGAGCGTATCCTGCGTCAATCATGCGAGGCCCTGACCGAGGGCGACTCTCGCCCCACTTGAGGCTTGCAGGCAGGAGCCGACAGGGAGCGCGGTCAGGAAACCCTGCCACGCAGTGCGATTATTGGCGTGAAGGCGAACATTGTCTCGAAGCTGCAGAAGACAGGGGCAGGGAGGGTGAAGGTCCCCAGTTTTTCCGCAGCATCCTGACGCCAACGATGTACCGCCCTGCGCAAACCCCATTTTACTCCGTGGGGGATATGGCGAAACCGGTAGGCATAGGTCGCGTGGAACATATACTTCATGAGGTCATCCGGTTCAAAACGCATGACTTCCGCAATCTGGCGTCGCAGATCATAGAGTCCAGTTGCCATGGCCGCGCAGGCCGGGCGCAACGGCGTACCGACAACCGGTGCATGATAGCGGTCGGGGTCGATCTGCATCTCGATACGCTCCGGGATGTCAAAAGCCGCCCTGGAAAGGCGCTCGGCCAGAAGATCATTCACCTGTCTGGCTGACATCTCCGGTGAGATGCCCAAGGGCAGTCTGTTTTTCTGCCGTTGCTCAGGATCGACACCGCCGAGGATCGTCATGTGATAGCTCGATGGCGGCGTCGCGGTCATGTACGGCGCATAGGTGCTCGTGATCAGGCGATTCATGTCCAGCATGGCCTGGGCCAGAGGATGGGAAACCGGGAAGGGACAAATCGTCGTATTGCCGGGCCATACAAGGACTTTGCCGGTTTCGTCGAATTTGCCGAGGCGTTCGCCCTCGTGTGTGGCTGAACCCTCGGGACATTGCGCATCGTCTTCCGATCGGGACGCACTACGCGCGGACAGTGTCGCGTAAGCAGCAAGACTCCCGGCTCCGGCACAGAGAAACGTACGACGGCCGAGGGGGGGCGTGAATCGGGCCAGTCGTCTCGTATCCATCCTCGTCTCTCCACGTCGTTACAGCCCGGTCAACCGTGCTGGTTGTCGTGACAGAACATGACATGTCACGGCAAAACGTATCTGAGCGTGAATTCTCGATGACAAGCAACAGGCGAGAAAACATTTCAAGGGACGACACCGTCTTTCGGAGACGGGTATCTTGTCTTCTCTCTCACGGGAGGGTGTAACCCTCCCGCCTTGCTTCAGGAACGGCGCGTAATCTGGCTCAGGTCACGCACGGCGCCATTGGCAGCGCTTGTGGTGAGCAGGCCATAGGCGCGCAGGGCGGGCGACACCTCACGCACGCGATCAGGGAGCCATGCTTCGGCACCCCGGGCCTCCATGGCTTCACGACGTGCCGCCAGGACAGACTCTTCGATTACCACGCGGAGCACGCGGTTCGGGATATCGATTTCGATCTGATCGCCATCCTCGATCAGGCCAATCAATCCTCCTTCGGCTGCCTCGGGTGAAATATGACCAATCGAGAGTCCCGAGCTGCCGCCCGAGAAACGACCATCTGTAATCAGCGCACAGGTCTCGGCCAGACCCTTCGATTTGAGATAGCTTGTCGGGTAGAGCATTTCCTGCATGCCGGGGCCGCCCTTGGGGCCCTCATAGCGAATGACCACGACATCACCATCGACGATCCTGTTTGCCAGAATGCCTGACACGGCGTCTTCTTGGCTTTCAAATACGCGGGCCCGCCCGGTGAAGGTCAGAAGGCTATCCACAACGCCCGCTGTTTTCACGATGGCGCCCGCTTCCGCGAGGTTGCCGTAGAGTACAGCCAGTCCGCCATCCTGCGAGAAAGCATGAGCGCGATCGCGCAGCACGCCATGCTGACGGTCGGTGTCGAGCGCATGATAGCGGCTGGATTGCGAAAAGGCCTGGGTGGTACGCACGCCGCCCGGTGCAGCCAGAAAGCGCGTGCAGGCGTCGTCATCGCCTTCGAGAATGTCCCATTTCGTCAGCGCGTCCCTGAGGGTCGGCGCGTGAACGGTATGGGCGGTTGTATCGATGAGGTCGCAGCGGGCGAGTTCGGCCAGAATGGCCGGGATGCCGCCTGCACGATGCACGTCTTCCATATGCACGTCGTTCTTCGCAGGCGCGACCTTGCAAAGATTGGGCACCTTGCGCGACAGACGGTCTATGTCGGCCATGTGGAAATCCACCCCGGCCTCACGTGCGGCAGCCAGAAGATGCAGAACCGTATTGGTCGAACCGCCCATGGCGATATCGAGCGTCATGGCATTTTCGAAAGCTGCCTTGGTGGCAATGCTGCGGGGCAGGGCGGTTGCGTCATCCTGCTCATACCAGCGACGGGCAAGCGAAACGACCAGACGCCCGGCCTCAAGGAAGAGCTCGCGGCGGTCGGCATGGGTGGCCAGCAGGCTGCCGTTTCCAGGCAGGGAAAGACCCAGCGCCTCGGTCAGGCAGTTCATGGAATTGGCGGTGAACATGCCCGAGCACGACCCGCAGGTCGGGCAGGCAGAGCGCTCGATGGCTTCCGATTCTGCATCCGATACTTTCGGGTTGGCGGCGGCAACCATGGAATCCACGAGATCGAGCTTGCGATTGATGCCGGGGCCATCCAGCTTGCCGGCTTCCATAGGCCCGCCCGAGACGAACACGACAGGGATGTTCAGACGCAACGAGGCCATGAGCATGCCCGGCGTGATCTTGTCGCAATTGCTGATGCACACCAGCGCATCGGCGCAATGGGCATTGACCATGTATTCGATTGAATCGGCGATCAGCTCGCGCGAGGGCAGGCTGTACAACATGCCCCCATGGCCCATGGCGATGCCGTCATCCACCGCGATGGTGTTGAACTCGCGCGCAATGCCACCGGCTTCAGCAATTGCCCCACCGACCAGCGCCCCCATATCCTTGAGATGCACATGACCGGGGACGAACTGGGTGAAGGAGTTGGCGACCGCAATGATGGGCTTGCCGAAATCCTTGTCCGTCATGCCCGTGGCACGCCAAAGCGCGCGGGCACCGGCCATGTTGCGGCCGTGGGTGGTGGTACGGGAACGATAGGCAGGCATGAGACTGATCCGGGAGGGCTGGAGTGAGGGGGCGTGTTGCGCATGAAATGCAATAGCAACGAGCCCGCACGAGTATTTTTATTACCCTGTGCGAAATAACGTGGCCAATCGCTTGCCGCAAGGGGAAGTCTGTTCAATCATCGCGCCGCTTGTCATTGAACCAGAGGAAAAACCGCGTGCGCGTTGGCCATTTGACCCGATCCCTGCTTCTTGTGACCTCCTGTCTGCTAGGGGCCTCGCAAGCCCTGGCCCAGGGAGGAAACGGTCTTCCTGTCACGCCTGATATGGTGCAGCGCGGCTCGGATATTCCTGCCCATGTCCAGATGCCAGAGACGGCGCGCGACTATATCAAGCAGGATGTCATGATCCCCATGCGTGACGGTGTGAAACTTCACACGGTTATCGTCATTCCAAAAGCAGCCAGGGACCATGAAGCCCCGATCCTGCTGACGCGCACGCCCTATCACGCTTCCGAGCGCGCTGATCGTGTCTCGGGCGCTGCCGAGATGCGCAACGTGCTGCCACAGGGTGACGGCGTCTTTGTCGATGGCGGCTATATTCGCGTCTTTCAGGACGTGCGCGGCAAATATGGGTCGGAGGGCGACTATGTCATGACGCGCCCGCCCATTGGCCCGCTCAACCCCAGCAAGACTGATGACACCACCGATGCGTGGGACACGATCGACTGGCTGATCAAGAACGTGAAGCAGAGCAATGGCCGTGTGGGCATGACCGGGTCGTCCTATGAAGGATGGACTGTGGTGATGGCGCTCCTCAACCCCCATCCGGCGCTCAAGGTGGCTGCCCCTGAAAGCCCCATGGTCGATGGCTGGATGGGTGATGACTGGTTCCATTACGGCGCTTTCCGTCAGGGCAGCTTCGACTACTTCACCATGCAGATGACAAAGAAGGGCGAGGGCGACGGCATCCCCCGTCAGAACGTCGATGACTACACGAACTTCCTCGAAGCCGGATCGGCAGGCGCTTTTGCGACCAAGGCGGGGCTCGACCAGTTTCCTTGGTGGCAGCGTACCAAGGCTCACCCGGCCTATGACGCCTTCTGGCAGGACCAGGCCCTCGACAAGCTTCTGGCGAAACACCCTCTTACCGTGCCAACCATCTGGGAGCAGGGGCTTTGGGACCAGGAGGACATGTGGGGCGCCATCCATAGTTGGATGATGCTGCGCAAGGACCACCCCAAGGTGCCGAATATCCTCGTCATGGGGCCGTGGCGCCATAGTGGTGTGAATTACGATGGCTCGACGCTCGGCCCGCTGCATTTCAACGGCGATACGGCGCTGTGGTATCGCAGCCATGTGATGCGTCCGTTCTTTGATCAGTATCTCAAGCCCGGCAGTGCCAAGGTCAATTTCGACGACGCCATCATCTATAATACGGGCGATAACCGCTGGGATCACTTGCGCGGCTGGCTGGGCAATTGCGGTGAGAGCTGTGCAGGTACGGGTGAGCGCCTCTATCTGGGCGAGGCAAACGGGCTGAGCTTCGAGCGTGCCAGGCCCGGTACCAACAGCTATGTTTCCGATCCGTCCCACCCGGTGCCGTTCATGACGCGGCCGTACAGCTTTGCCGATGGCGCACGCTGGAAGCCTTGGCTGGTCAGCGATCAGCGTTTTGCAGAATCCCGCCCCGATGTGCTGACCTATCAGACGCCGGTTCTGGATCATCCGGTGCGTGTATCAGGCGTGCCCACGGCGGATCTGTTCGCTGCAACAACAGGGACGGATGCCGACTGGGTGGTGAAGGTGATCGATGTCTATCCCGGTGTCACGGCGGATCGTCCCGAAATGGGCGGCTACGAGCTGGCGGTCTCCATGGATATCTTCCGTGGTCGCTACCGTCACGATTTCGCGCATCCCGAGGCCATCCCTGCGAACAAGGTCGAGGAATACAAGTTCACCCTGCCTGCGGTGAACCATGTCTTTCTGCCGGGCCATCGTATCATGGTGCAGATCCAGTCGAGCTGGTTCCCCCTTTACGATCGCAACCCCCAAACCTATGTCTCGAACATCTTCGATGCCAAGGCAGCAGACTACAAGACTGCAACGCAGACCATCTCTCACGGTGGGGCTCAAGCCAGCAGCATCTATCTTCCAGTTGTAAACCAGTGAGGCGCGCATGAGCGAGGCAGTTGTCGAAAAAGCCCTGATCGGGGGCGGGTGCTTCTGGTGCACCGAAGCGATCTTCACCGGGCTGCGCGGGGTCAAGTCCGCTCAGCCCGGCTATGCTGGCGGTCGACGCGAGAACCCGAGCTATGAGCAGGTGTGCTCGGGTGCGACGGGCCATGCGGAAGTGGTGGAAGTCGTGTTTGACCCTCAGGAAATCAGCTACGGCGATATCCTGCGCGTGTTTTACACCACCCACGACCCGACCCAGCTCAACCGTCAGGGCAATGACATCGGCACGCAGTATCGCTCGGTCATTTTCGCGCTGGATGAAGCACAGGACGCCATTGCCCGCGACGTTACGCAGGAGATCGAGGCTTCAGGAATCTGGCCAGATCCGATCGTGACCGAAATTGCCGGCCCCGCCGTGTTCTGGGAAGCCGAGGGAAAGCATCACGACTACTTCGCGCGTAATCCCGAGACAGCTTATTGCAGTGCTGTGGTTGCCCCAAAGGTCGCGAAAGCCCGGAAGATGTATCGCGATCGCCTGAAGGCCTGATCAAAGTCATCTGATTTAACCGGCTCGCATATCATGGCGGGCCGGCCTGGGGCCTCGCAGTACGGGCCTCAATCGGTAAGTCGTCACGGCGCCGGGTGTCGCTGAAACCAACCAGATGCTGGTCGTTCAGTACCCGGTGGCCTCCCGATCAAGCATGAACTGATCGGCTTCCTCGTCAAAATCAAACAATTCGGTGTAGCGCGCCCAGTTGGTCGCCGTCATGAGCGTTTGCTCTGCATAGCCCGGCGACATAGTGGCCTCCAGCTCTTCCCGGAAGCGATCCGCTCCGGTGCGATGCCCGGAGCGCTCATCCAGCACGGCACGTATCGAACGGATGAGCGGGATATGATGGAGCAGCGCCGTACGCATGATTTCCCGACGCTCATCCTGATCGGCCAGTACGAAACGGGCGCCCGCCTCGGTGATGAGAATGTCACCATCCTCCAGCTCGGCCAGTTCGAGAAGCTGCAGGGACTCTCCAAGCGGAAACAGATCGTCGAGCGCCATCTGAAGGCGCTCGGCAAGGTGGGGCAGATCGGCTCGTCCGTTGAGCGGGGCGGCTGCCAGCGATTCGAGCAGGCCGACAAGGACATTGATGGGTATAGGCGGAAGGACCAGCGCCATTGGATGGGGGGGCGGTACGGCTGTGCCACTCTCAAGACTGGCTTCCGAGATGAGCGGCGCTCTGCGTGTCATGAGGGTATAGATATGATCGACGAAGTGCCGGAATGCGGCGTCGTCACGGTTGCGCGGATGGGGGAACGGTACCGTCAGCTCATGTGAGACTCGCCCCGGGTTGGATGAAAAAAGCAGGATGCGGTCACACATCAATACGGCTTCTTCCACGTTATGGGTCACGAGCATCATGGCGCGTGTGGGCAGTCTTTTCTCCGACCAGAGCTCGATCAGGTCCGTTCTCAGGTTTTCTGCGGTGAGCATGTCGAGCGAGGCAAAAGGCTCATCCATCAGCAGCAGGTCTGGCTGCATGACCAGAGCCCTGGCCAGCCCCACGCGCTGCTGCATGGCCCCGGAAAGCTCCTTGGGCAACGCGTTCTCATAGCCATTAAGGCCGATGAGATCGATCATGTCATCGCAGCGCTGTTCACATTCAAGACGGGGCAGACGCTTGGCTTCGAGCCCAAGCGCAATATTCTGCTGAACCGTAAGCCAGGGAAACAGCGCAAAGGACTGAAAGACCATAGCGATGTCGGGCGTCGGCCCGGTCAGCTTCTGGTTTTTCCAGAGAATCTCTCCAGCGCTGGGCGGGATCAATCCTGAGGCGATACGCAAAAGCGTGGATTTGCCGGAGCCTGAACGCCCGACGAGCCCGACGATTTCACCCGCATGGAGGTCAAAGCTGACATCCTCAAGCACGGGGAGGTCAGTGCTGCTCTCCTTCTGATAAACCTGCAGGCAATTGCGGATCGAGAGCAGGCTTTCCTGCATGACGGGCTCCATGCTCATTTGGCGGGCGGGCTCAGGGATGACGGAATACGGCGGCGGATCTGCAGGCGGATGGGATGCCAGACCATGAATTCGCCCAGCGCAATGCACAGGGTAATGACGGCCGCCCCAAGCACGACGCGTGGCAGATCACCATTCTCGATGGCTCTTGCCACATAAGCCCCAATGCCGCCGCCATCTTCGCCGTGCAGCGCCCATGACGAACGCTCGGCAAGGATCAGAATGGTCCATCCCGTCATCGAAGCGGCGCTGACGGCTTCAAGCAGGATGGGGGCGATGCCGGGCAGGATGATCTTGCGCCACCATAGCCAGCCGCGAATCTGCATGTTCTGGGCGGCTTGCAGCAGATCCACCGGAAAGCTCCTCATGCCGCGCAGGATCTGGGCCAGCAAAAGCCACTGGATGAAGAAAAAGCACAGAACAAGCGGCCAGACGAAGCGAGACAACCCAAGCAATGTCAGGCCGAGGCACAGCAGCGGGAACAGGATATTCTTTGGATAGAGCGCCAGAAAGCGCGTCACCATGCGCGCGATCTCGGCGCGCCGTGCCGTCAGGCCGAGCCAGACACCCAGCGGCAGCCACAGCGCAAGAGCAAGGAGGAGGGCGAGCGTCATACGCAGGGCCGAGACAAGGCTCTGCTCGGCAACGACAACGAGATCATTCAGCCCGAGCGCATGATGGCGGTAGAAAAAGCCCATCACGATCAGCAGGGCGAAAGCGAGCGATGAGAGCCCGATCAGCGGTGAAGCCGGATATGTCGCGCCGGGAGGGCGGAAGCCACGACGGCCGATCGGCATATCGCCCAGCCATGCAAGACAGCACCGCATGTGTTCACCCGCGATCTTGAGCAGGCGGGTACGGCGCCAGAGTTTGAGCATCCAGGGATCGGCCACATGCTCGAAAACCGGGCGCAGGCGATAACGATCTGCCCAGATCTGCCATGGAAAGACAAGGCAGCTATCGTAAAGGAAGGCAAGGACACCGATAAGCCCGGCTGCCAGCAGGCACTCCCAGAACGACCCCAGAGCCGCGGCCTGCGCCGCGTGGGTTCCGAGCCCGGGGCGTGTCGGTAATGTGCCGTTTACCGGCAGCATTTCGGCAGCCATCAAAAGCGACCAGGCCAACGGCATGGTGCGGGCAAGGGCCGTCACACAATCCGGGATGGCATAAGGGGCTTCAAGCCGCCAGAGACGCTGCCAGCTTGTCAGACCAAGCCCTCTGGCCGCTTCATCAAGCGCGCGGGGAATGGTGCTCCAGGCGCCCAGGGCTGCACTGGCAATGGGGGCAGCAAGGCAAAGCGCGGTGATCCCGATCGCGGAGACCTCGAAGCCGAGAAGATGCAGGAAGGGCAGGAGGCAGAGAAGCGGAACCATATGCATACCGCCCAACGCGGTAAGCACTGCACCGCGCACAGGCGGTGTCTTCGCTGCGGCAAGGGCCAGGCAGGCACCCAGCAGGGCGCCGGCCACGGTGGCCGCTATCATCCGCAGCGTCGTATGGCCCAGGTCACCCAGCAATACCCCGAACCCGGCCAGAGAACGGAAATGGGGCGTTGTCATGCTGTGATGCTGGAAGGCCGCCAGCTGCGCGGGAACCAGGCGCGAGACGAGGGCCAGCGCCGCCACCACGACGAGGATACCGACAAGCGATGCTGTCAGTCCTGCCTTACGATCCGGCCCGCGTGTGCCGCGTCGCGCCTGAAATGGCGACATGCTCTCCTTCCTCGCGTCAGAGGCGTATTGGTGATGTCAAGGTGTGCGCAGGATACCTGTGCTGCCAAAACCCCCGGTGCCACGTGCCGTCTCATCCAACTCGGAAACCTCGACCCATGTCAAACGAATGACGGGAGCGAGAACAGCCTGGGCAATGCGCATGCCACGTGTCACGACGAAATCCTCGCGGCCAGTGTTCAGGATGATCACCCCGATCTCGCCACGATAATCCTCGTCGATCGTACCGGGTGTGTTGGGCAGGGTAATGCCATGCTTGAGCGCAAGACCTGATCGCGGGCGTATCTGCAGCTCATAGCCAGCGGGCAGGCCGATTTTGAGACCTGTCGGCACGAGGGCGCGTTCCCCGGCGCGGATAATCATATCCGAATCGATGGCGGCCAGCAGATCCATGCCCGCAGCCCCGCTGCTGGCATAATGGGGGAGGTCGAGCCCCTCGGCATGAGGAAGCCTGACGAGTTCAACGGGAAGCGGAGACATGAAACCTTACCTTGAGGCAGAGGAAAAATGGTCGGCGATCAGAGCGGCGAGTTTCGCTGCGACATCGCGCTTGGTCATTTCGGGCCAGTAATCGGGCGCGGCGTTGGACAGAAACAGGATCCTGTTGCGATCCCCTCCGAAAATGCGGTGATCCGCACCGACATCATTGGCCAGCAGCCAGTCGCAGTTCTTGCGCGCCCGTTTGCTGAGGGCATTGTGTTCGAGGTGCTCTGTTTCGGCAGCGAAGCCAATAACAAGTTCCGGGCGTTCCGGTCTGGTCGACGAGAGTGTTGCCAGAATGTCCGGGTTTTCGACGAGGGCGAGTGTCTGGGGCTGGCCGGGTATTTTCTTGCGCTTTTGCGTGGCGATGTCTTCCATGCGCCAGTCGCCCACCGCAGCTGTGCAGATTGCGACATCGGCTGGCAGGGCCGCTTCGCACGCCGCCAGCATTTCGCGTGCGGTCTGCACATCGATGCGCGTCACAGAGGCGGGGCAGGGCAGGTTTGTCGGCCCGCTGACGAGCGTGACCCGCGCGCCAAGCCGCGCACAGGCCTCTGCCACGGCGTAGCCCTGCTTGCCGGAGGAGTGATTGGCGATGAACCGTACGGGATCGATCGGCTCATGGGTCGGCCCCGCCGTGACGAGCACATGAAGGCCGGCGAGCGGCGTATGGGGAAACAATGCGGCCTCGATCGCCGCATGAATGGTCTCCAGCGTGCTCAGGCGACCAGGACCGAACTCGCCACAGGCCATTTCGCCGTCATCCGGCCCGACAAAGAAACAACCATGCTGATGCAGGGTGGCCAGATTGGACTGTGTGGCCGGATGTTGCCACATGCGCACATTCATCGCCGGGGCGACCAGCACCGGGGTATCGGTCGCAAGCAGTAGCGTTGTAGCGAGATCATCCGCCAGACCGTTCGCCATGCGGGCCAGCATATTGGCGGTTGCAGGACAGACGACAATCAGATCGGCGCTGCGGGATAGCGCGATATGATCCATCTGGCTGTCCTCGGCCAGGGAAAGCAGCTCGGTATGCACCGGCGCCCCCGAGAGAGCCTGCACGGCGAGCGGCGTCACGAAATGCGTGGCCGATTGCGTCAATACGCACTCGACCGCGATGTCGCTCCGGCGCAGCAGCCGGATCAGTTCCAGTGATTTATAGGCAGCAATACCACCGCCAATGATCAGGATGACCCGGGCGCGCATGGAAAATCAGAGCTTCCAGCCGGAATGGATGGCTGCGATACCGCCAGAGAGATTCTGGTAACTGACCTTTTCAAGGCCCGCATTGCGCATCATCTCGGCAAGCACCTCCTGCTCGGGGAAGGTGCGGATGCTTTCCGCCAGATACTGATAGCTCTCGGAGTCCTTGGCGATGATCTGGCCCATCTTGGGCAGAACGCCAAACGACCATGCATCATAGATCGGGGCCAGAGCCGCCACCTGCACATGGGAGAATTCGAGGCAGCAGAACTTGCCTCCCGGACGCAGGACGCGACGGGCCTCGCGCAGGACAGCATCCTTGTCGGTGCAGTTGCGCAGCCCGAATGCGATCGAAACACGATCGACGCTGCGATCGGGCAGGGGAATGGCCTCGGCATCGACAACCGAGAACTCGATATCCGTCAGATATCCCTTGCTGGCAGCGCGCGACCGACCGACCTCAAGCATCGAGGCGTTGATGTCCGTCAGCAGGGCAGGGCCGCCATTGCTGCGCAGCCAGCCAAAG
Organism: Asaia sp. A2; assembly: GCF_057319415.1. Lineage (NCBI taxonomy): Bacteria > Pseudomonadati > Pseudomonadota > Alphaproteobacteria > Acetobacterales > Acetobacteraceae > Asaia > Asaia sp. A2. The sequence goes on along the minus strand of NZ_JBXWTO010000003.1, from coordinate 211,506 downwards.
CTGATATCGCCGGTGCCCCCGGCCAGATCGAGCAGCTTCAGGTCGCGGCGCGGTGCGAGCGTGTTGATGAAGATGCGCTTCCATACCCGGTGGATACCAAGCGACATCACATCGTTCATGACGTCATAGCGACCCGCCACGCTGTCGAACACGGCGCGCACCAGAGGTTTCTTTTCAGCCCGCGGGACAGAGCGGTAGCCGAAATCGGTGGTTTCGTCCCTGTCGGCGTGCGCTGATTCGGGAGGGGGAAATGATGCGTTGTCGGTCATGTCTCTCTGGATATAGTGTCGGCACCCAAGATGCCAGAGCTACCAGAAGTTGAAACCATCCTGAATGGATTAAGATCGGCGCTTGCCGGTCGCCGTATCATCAGCACCGAGGTGCGTCACGATCTGCGCTGGCCGGTGCCCGATGATCTTTCGATCAGGGCGGATGGCAAGAAGATCCGTGATTCAACCCGTCTGGGCAAATACATGCTGATTGCCCTCATGCGTGGCCCGACCCTGCTGATACATCTTGGTATGAGCGGACGAATACGGATCACGCCCGGCTCACCAAAGGGCAGGGCCTATCAGCCTCAGCGCCATGAGCATGTCACCCTCAGGCTCGATAATGGGACACATATCGGCCTTGTCGACCCAAGGCGTTTCGGTTGCTTTCTGCTGGCCGATGCAGGGCGGGAGCGAGAGCATCCCCTGCTGCGACAGCTTGGGGCCGATCCGCTTCAACCCGGCTTTGATGCTGCCTATCTCCAAGAAAAACTTCATCGCAAGCGCGCGCCTATCAAGACCGCCTTGCTCGACCAGCATGTCGTCGCCGGGCTCGGCAATATATATGTATGCGAGATCCTGTATCGTGCCGGAATTCATCCCGAACGTCTGGCCTCGTCTCTGGATGAAACGCAGATTGCCCGTATTGCAGAAATCACCCCCGCCGTGCTGCGCGAGGCAATCGATGCAGGGGGATCCACCTTGCGCGATTATGTGGATGCCGAAGGGAAAAAGGGAGCGTTTCAGGATCTGCATCAGGTTTATGGCCGCGAAGGGGAGCCCTGTCCCGAATGTCCGGGCTTTCCGGCGTGCGGGGGAATCCGTCGTCTGGTACAGGCAGGGCGGTCAAGCTTCTATTGTCCGCGCCGTCAGCTGCCACTTTCTTTAGAGGACGCTTGACTGGCAGCGTGAAACTGGACTAAAGGCGAGCCCTCCGCTGGCTCTGCGTCTCTTCTAGAGATGATTGGCCGGTATGCTTTATTGTCGTTGCAAGACGACCTAACAAGCCGAACAGAACAGGGCTGAAGAGTAGAAATGGCTAACACCGCCTCTGCGCGCAAGCGCATCCGTCAGAACGAGCGTCGCCGTGAGCGTAACGTTTCCCGCATGTCCCGCGTCCGTACCTTCGTGAAGAAGGTCGAGAGCGCCATCCTCTCGGGTGACAAGGCTGCAGCAAACGACGCTCTGCGTGCTGCCCAGCCGGAAATGCAGCGCGCTGTTGGCAAGGGCGTTCTCGCCGCCAACACCGTCAGCCGCAAGCTGTCGCGCCTTTCGGCTCGCATCAAGGCTCTGGCTTCGGCCTGATCAGATAACAGGGTAGTGCCTCTTCTGAAGCGCTCCCCGGTCTGAGCCTACAGAAAGAACGGGTGTGGTCACACGACCATATCCGTTCTTTTTTTTCGCCGGTCGTCCTGCTTTATGACATCCGGTTGAGCTTGCCTGTCGCGCGCTGTTTGCCCTATTCTGTCCGCCCTTTAGCTGGGGATCAGGAAGGTCATGCCTCATTGCACGTGATGGCTCCTGTCGTGTCTTTTGTTACAACTCGGGGGAGTGATGGCAGACGAAGGGTCTCATACGGATCTTCCTGCAGTGACGGAAACGGTTTCCTGCACCAGCGGAACCGATCCTGTCCTTGCTTCCCAATGGGTCAAGGTGCGCGAAAGACTACGTGTCGAGGTCGGTGACGTTGAGTACCGTACCTGGCTGCAGCAGATTGTGCTCGGTCCGCTGGAAGAGGATGAAATAACCCTCTTTCTGCCAACGCGCTTTCTGCGTGACTGGGTGCGTGGCCAGTATGGCGACCGCCTCCAGGAGCTATGGCGCAACGAGAACCGCGCCGTTCACCACGTTGAGCTTCAGGTCCAGCGCGTTGGCGATGGGCTTGCAACGCCGGTTGCCGTCGAGGCTGCGGCCCCAGTGGTCGAGATCGAGGCCCCTGCGGCTCCGGCTGTCGCTGTGCAGGACGCGCGACACGATCTGGCGGCGCCACTCGACCCGCGCTTCACCTTCGACAGCTTCGTTGTAGGCAAGCCCAACGAGTTTGCGTACGCCTGTGCTCGCCGTGTGGCCGAGAAGCCGTCCAGCCCCGGTTTCAACCCGCTTTTTCTCTATGGCGGTGTCGGTCTGGGCAAGACGCACCTGATGCACGCCATTGGTTCGGAACTGACAAGTGGTGGGCGTGTCTCAGTCGCCTATATGTCGGCCGAGAAATTCATGTACCGCTTCATTGCGGCCATTCGCTCGCAATCGACGATGGAATTCAAGGAGCAGCTGCGCTCGGTCGATGTGCTCATGATCGACGATTTGCAGTTCCTGATCGGCAAGGACAATACGCAGGAAGAGTTCTTCCATACGTTCAATGCCCTGGTCGATGCGGGACGTCAGATTGTGGTCAGCGCCGACAAGTCGCCCTCTGACCTTTCGGGGCTGGAGGATCGCCTGCGTACCCGCCTGGGTTGCGGTATGGTGGCCGATATCCACGCGACAACGTTCGAGCTGCGTATCTCCATTTTGGAAGCAAAAGCGCTTGCCTCGGGAGTTGCCGTCCCTGCCAAGGTGCTCGAATTCCTGGCCCACAAGATCACCTCGAATGTGCGCGAGCTTGAGGGGGCCCTCAATCGCCTGATTGCCCACGCCAACCTTTTTGGCCGCCCTGTCACGCTGGAAAGCACGCAGGACGTGCTCCATGACATTCTCAAGGCGCATGACCGTCGTGTGACCATTGAGGAGATCCAGCGCAAGGTGTCGGAGCACTGGAATATCCGCCTGACCGATATGTCGTCGGCCCGTCGCGCGCGCGCCGTGGCAAGACCGCGTCAGGTCGCCATGTTCCTTGCCAAGCAGCTTACCAGCCGCTCCCTGCCGGAAATCGGCCGTAAATTCGGCAACCGTGACCATACCACGGTCATGCATGCTGTCTCGCGCGTGCAGGAACTGATGGAGCGTGATGTTGCCTTCGCAGAAGACGTGGAATTGCTGCGTCGTATGCTCGAGGGGTGATCTTTGCCGCGGCAAGCGGCTCTGCTAGACTGTTTTTTTGTTTTTCGGGTGTTCGAGGGTCTACGATCATATGAAATTCCAGGCTGACCGCACAACGCTGATCCGTGCCCTTGCCCATATCCAGAGCGTTGCGGAAAAGCGCAACACGATCCCCATCCTGGCCAATGTCATGCTCTCCATCGAGGGCAATCTTCTGCGTCTGACTGCTACCGACATGGAGATTGCGGTCGTCGAGGAAGTGGCTGCCGAGGGCGCCCGTGACGGTGCAGTGACCGCCCCGGCCAGTGTCCTTTACGAGATCGTGCGCAAGCTGCCGGACGGCTCGGTGGTCGAGCTCGATCACGGTGGCGGTGATGCCCCGCTGGCGCTGCGCGCCGGACGCTATGCCACCAGCCTGAATGTGCTTCCTGTTGAGGATTTCCCCTCAATGGTCGCCGGTGATCTGCCCTGCGAGTTCTCCATCCCGGCTGCGGTGCTGCGTGGGTTGGTTGATCGTACCCGCTTCGCTATCTCGACCGAAGAAACGCGCTACTACCTCAACGGCATTTATTTTCATGTCGCGAAGGATGGCGAGGCGAGCAAGCTGCGTGCCGTCGCAACGGATGGTCATCGTCTGGCCCGCGTCGAGACCGATCTGCCTGCCGGTGCCGCCGATATGCCGGGCGTCATTATTCCGCGCAAGACCGTGGCCGAACTCCGCAAGCTTCTCGATGAGGGCGCTGGCACGGTGCAGGTCAGCCTGTCCGATACCCGCATCCAGTTCCGCGTCGGCGCTGTGATGCTGACCTCGAAACTGATCGACGGAACGTTCCCGGAATACGAGCGCGTCATTCCGAAAAACAATGACCGTTTCCTGAAGGTGAACAAGCAGGCGTTTGCAGACGCTGTGGCCCGCGTCGCGGCAATCAGCCAGGAGCGTTCGCGCCCGGTCAAGCTTGCCGTGCAGACCAATCTTCTGACCCTTTCTGCCATCAGTCCGGACCAGGGCATGGCCAAGGAAGAGCTGGACGAGACTAGCGTGTCTTATGACGGCCCGACGCTGGAGATCGGCTTTCAGGCGCGCTATCTCAATGACATCACGGACCAGATTGATGTCGAGGCCGAGTTTGCCTTTGCCGATAGTGCGGCACCGACCCTCGTGCGCGACACCAACCTGCCGACAGCGCTTTACGTGCTGATGCCCATGCGCGTCTGATTCGGGAGCGGGCCGCCTTCTTGCGTATCGACAGGCTCGTTCTCACGAATTTTCGCAATTACGAGCGTCTGGTCTGGACGCCGCGAAGCCGCCTCGTTGTGCTTACGGGTGAGAACGGGGCGGGCAAGACCAATCTGCTCGAGGCGCTCTCGCTCCTTGCCCCAGGGCGTGGATTGAGGGCAGCTTCCAACGCCCAGATCCAGCGTCATGATGGCGGTCCTTGGGGCGTTGTGGCCCGTCTGAATGATGCGGCGGGTGAGGGCGTGGACCTCGCCACGGGTACCGATCCGGCCAATCCGGTCAGGCGGGTTTTCCGCCTCAATAACGAGGTGATTCGCAACCAGGGTCAGATTGCACCCTACTGCGCAGTCACATGGTTGACCCCACAAATGGACCGCCTGTTCAGCGACCCGGCTTCCGGGCGGCGACGGTTCTTCGACCGCCTTGTTCTGGCTCTCGATCCCAATCATGCGCGTGAGAGCGCAGCGCATGAGCGTGCCGTGACCCAACGCAACCGGCTTCTAGCGACTCGCCCGGATCAGAAGGGCTGGCTTGATGCCCTCGAGGACAGTATCGCGCGTCATGCGGTGGCGCTGACCGCATCGCGCATGGCTCTTGTCGATGCGATGAACGCGACCGCGCTTACAGAGGGTACGGGGTTCCCCGTTGCACGGGTGGATCTGGACTGCGAGATTGCGGCGGATCTGCATCGCAGGTCGGCGCTGGTGGTGGAAGATGGCTTGCGGGGGAAGCTGAGTGCAGCGCGCAGCGAAGATGCGCAGCGCAGTACCACGAGTGTCGGCGCGCACAGGACCGATTTTGGCCTTCAGGATGCCGCCAGTGGTCGATCGGCAGCCCTGTCCAGCAGCGGTCAGCAAAAGGCCATGCTGGTTCATGTCATTCTCAACCATGCCGGTTTGACGGCGTCGCGGACAGGTCGAGCCCCGTTTATCCTCCTTGATGAACCTCTTGTTCATCTTGATTCCCGACGACGGGAGGGCTTGCTGGGTTATCTCCGTGATCAGGCCTTTGAGGTGTTTCTGACCGGGACAGATCGCGAGCAGTTCGCGGCGCTGGGGGGCGGGGTGGACTATCGTTGCGTGACCGACGGTCGGTTCTCCGCCACGTGAGCAGGTTATATTGTCACTGAATTGTAACGGACAAGTGAGACTTCGTTTTATAGTCAACGTCGCCGACAAGTGCGCAAGCCGAAAATTGTAACAATAAAAGCGAATGTTACTGTCGCGTCGCTTCGTGATCTAATCCAGAAGCTACTCTTCGACGTCATTATAAAGCACAATATGCATTGATTATGTAAAATAGCGCATTATACTTCATGTTGGTAATAAGAACCGTCTATAATTTTCATATCTCGCAACGTATCGTGTGATTTATTCCGATAATTCACGCTATATTGTGAGCATTTTGCCTCGGCTCGCCTTCAGGCGCCACGATCTCGTCAATCCGAGAATTACATTGTTACTCATTGTTATGAAGTTCTCGCGTATGACAGAGCTGTATTGTCAAAGCTGCAGGAGTTGAGGCCCCGGATGAAAATAGCGTTTCTTTACGTGGCTGAGCCCTATCAATGCTATCACGTGGCCGCTGTTTCCTCTGCCCTGTCCCAGCTTCCCAATGTCGAGGTGACGGAATTCGTCAGCTTCCCCGAGACCGCGCAGCATCTCGACCGTATACGTGAGACGAACCAGCTGGGTGGTCATATTGTTCGCGGCACTCTCCGGATGCCCGCACGAGCCATGCTGCTACGCCGTCTACGCCGTCTGGACTCTGAACGTGAAGTCGTCATGCGCGCCAATGTCGCCCAGCTGGAGGCTTTCGATGCCGTTGTCGCGACAGAATACTCGGCCGGGCTACTGCGTGAAATGGGGCTCACGCGACCCGCTCTGATCCTGATCCAGCATGGTGCGGGAGATCGTGAGGTCAATGACGAGCATCTTATCCGCCAGTTTGATCTCTCTCTCGTCTCCGGACCTAAGATCGCTGAGGCGTTTCTGGCCAAGAAGCTCGCGACAGCGGCGCAGACTCGCATCATCGGGTACCCGAAATTCGATGCCGTCAATGGTGATCGGATCGTTCGTGTCTCGGAAAGCAGCGCCAGACCCCTGGCCCTCTACAATCCTCATTACAAGAAGGGACTTTCGTCCTATCGGGATTATCTCACGCCGCTCGCCGAGGCCGTCAATCGTCTTGATCGATACGACCTGCTCGTTGCGCCCCATGTGAAGATTTTCCACAAGGATTTTGGAAGGCGTCGTCGGCAGTTCGAGAAAGTCGTGGGGGGGAGGGTACGTCTCGATACAGCCTCATCTTCGATGCTCGACATGACCCACACCGCGCGGGCGTCTCTCTATATCGGCGATGTCAGCTCCCAGGTTTACGAGTTCCTTATCACCCCTCGGCCTTGCGTTTTTTTCAACCCCCACGGGGTGGCATGGCGGGATAATCCTCATTTTCGGCACTGGACGCTGGGGGATGTGGTGGAGCGCCCGGAGGACATTTATCAGGCGCTGGCACGGGCGGAATCGCGTCATGCACTCTACAAGGCGCGTCAGGAACGCGTCATTCAGGAGACTTTCGGCTCGCAGCCCCGACGCGGCGCCTCTTTCCGAGCTGCACAGACGATCCGCGACTTTCTGCGTGGCGAAGCTTTGCCGGTCGGTGCCATCGCAGCAGCCTGAACCTGGCCCGGCTCACGACGATGGATCAATGATGTTGAGCCGGGTTGGGGCGCCGTCGATCATGCTGCCGGCATACTGTGTCGTGGATGGCAAACAGGTTAAATTTGCAAAGCCTCACGCATTCTCCTGTTTTCAACATGGACCGCTTTGGTCTAAGAGGACGCGCCAACGGTGGGAAAGCCGCGGGCTTTCCTGATTGATATGCGGGGAGGCTGCGGCACATGACCACGACCAATGAAACACCAACCGGAATGGCTGGCGAACGGGTTGGTGACTTTGCCTCGCGCAGCGTGTCTCATGACCGAATCCGCGAAGCCCTTGCTTTCGATGACGTGCTGGTTGAGCCCGCCGCATCGGACGTGCTGCCTGCTCAGGCTTCCACACGCACCCGCCTCACGCGGTCGATCGAACTGAATATTCCGCTTCTGTCCTCGGCTATGGATACCGTGACCGAGGATGCGATGGCCATTGCCATGGCGCAGCAGGGCGGCATGGGCGTGATTCACAAGAACCTGTCCGTCGAGGAGCAGGCGGAGCATGTGCGCCGCGTCAAGCGCTTCGAATCCGGCATGGTTGTAAACCCTGTTACCGTTGGCCCCGAACAGACTCTGCGCGATGTACACGCCATCATGGCTCAGCACGGCATCAGCGGTCTTCCGGTTGTGCTGCCGGGCAGTGGTGAACTGGTTGGTATTCTCACCAATCGCGACATGCGCTTCACGAGTGATCTGAACACGCCCGTGCGTGACATGATGACGCGCGAGAACCTTGTGACCGTCCGTCACGGGGCTGACGCCGCTGTGGCTCAGGATCTGCTGCATCGCCACCGCATCGAAAAGCTGCTGGTGGTGGATGACCAGAACCGCTGCATCGGTCTGATCACGGTCAAGGACATGGACAAGGCCGAGGCCCATCCGCTCGCCATCAAGGATCAGTTTGGCCGTCTGCGTTGCGCCGCCGCAATCGGTGTTGGTGCCGACGGGCTGGCCCGCGCCGAAGCGCTGGTCTCGGCTGGCGTGGATATCGTGATTGTTGATACGGCGCATGGTCATTCGCGTGGCGTGCTCGACACCGTGGCCACCTTGAAATCCCGCCATGCCGGTATTCAGGTCATTGCTGGCAATGTCGCCACCCCGGAGGCTGCCCTTGCGCTGGCCAATGTCGGTGCCGATTGCGTCAAGGTCGGTATTGGTCCTGGCTCGATCTGCACCACGCGCGTCGTGGCCGGTGTGGGTGTTCCGCAGTTCTCAGCCGTCATGGAAACGTCAGCCGCCTGTCACGAGGCCGGTATCTTCGCCATTGCCGATGGTGGCATTCGCACCTCGGGCGATATTGTCAAGGCCATCGGTGCCGGGGCGGATGTGGTCATGATCGGTTCGCTGCTGGCCGGTTGTGAGGAAAGCCCAGGCGAGGTGTTCCTGCATCAGGGACGTTCCTACAAGGCATATCGTGGCATGGGCTCGCTGGGGGCCATGGCGCGTGGGTCGGCTGATCGCTACTTCCAGGCCGAGGTCAAGGACTCGCTCAAGCTTGTGCCGGAAGGGATCGAGGGTCAGGTGCCTTACAAGGGCAGCATGGCGGCCGTGGTCCATCAGCTCGTGGGTGGCCTGAAGGCGGGCATGGGCTACACTGGATCGGCCACAGTAGCCGATCTGCAGGTGCGTACGCGTTTCCGGCGCATCACCAATGCTGGCCTGCGCGAAAGCCACGTCCATGACGTGACCATCACGCGTGAAGCACCTAACTATCGCCAGGACTGACAAAAACTTGTAAGCGCGGGAGCATGACTCCCGCCGCCAGACTTTCTGCTGCCATCGATCTGCTTTGCGCCATCGAGGCTGCTCCCCGCCGTCCTGCCGATGCAACGGCCAATAACTACTTCCGCGAGCGCCGCTACATTGGTGGTGGCGATCGCCGGGTCATCTCAGCGCGTATATGGGATGTGCTGCGTCAGTGGCGCCGCCTGCACTGGCATCTGCGCGACATCCCCGGTGGTCCGTCACCCCGCACGCTCTGCGCGGCGTCGCTCATTCTGGGCGGTGAGGAAATCGGTACTGTGCGCAACCTGTTCAACGGTGAGCGCTTTGCCCAGTCACACCTAACATCGCGTGAGGATGCCGCCTTGGCTGCCCTCGGCGGCCGGGAGCTCAGTCACCCCGACATGCCCCAGTCGGTGCGTCTGGAATATCCTGACTGGCTTCAGCCCTATCTCGAGCGCGCTTTCGGCGAGACGCTGGAGGCGGAAATGGCTGCGCTCGACAACGCGGCCCCGCTCGATCTGCGCGTGAACCTGCTCAAGGGACATCGCAACGAAGCCATCCGGGCGCTTCGTAACGAGCAGATCCAGGCGTCACCCACACCACTTTCTCCCTGGGGCCTTCGCTTGCCGGGGCGCCAGAACGTGACTGCCACGCAGAGCTTCCGCGAAGGTATTATCGAGATACAGGATGAGGGAAGCCAGCTTATCGTCGGAACACTCGATGCGAAGCCGGGCGAGCGCGTTGTCGATTTCTGTGCAGGCGCGGGTGGCAAGACGCTCGCCATCGCCATGGGCATGGAGAACAAGGGCCAGATCGTGGCCTGTGACGTATCGGCACCTCGGCTTGAGGGCGCGGTCAAGCGTCTGCGTCGTGCGGGCGTCCATAATGTCGAGCGTCATTTGCTGACCAGCGGCGATAAGTGGGTCAAGCGCCGTGCCGGTGCCTTTGACCGCGTGCTCGTGGATGCCCCCTGTTCGGGCACAGGGACTTGGCGCCGCAACCCTGATGCCCGTATCCGGCTTGTCGAGCAGGATATCATCGAATTGCAGGCCAAGCAGGCCGATATTCTCGATCGCGCCTCGACACTGGTCAAACCCGGCGGGCGTCTGGTCTATGCAACCTGCTCGCTGCTGGCCGAGGAAAACGAAGCGCAGGTTGCTGCGTTCCTGGCGCGCAATAATCAGTTCGAGCGTGTCGCTGCGGGGGGTGACATGCTCCCTGAAAAGCTGCGCGGTGAATCCGGTTTTGCCCTGACCCCCTTGCGCGACGAGACGGATGGCTTTTTTGCTGCCGTGCTTCAGCGCAGGGCGGGCTAAGGTTTTCCAGATCGTCTCATTATACGACCGGGCAGGGGTGAACGGGTTATCATGGCGCTAGCAATGTTTGTCGGGCTGCTTCTGACACTGGGGGCCGGGATCGGGGCGCAATGGGTGGCATGGAAGTTTCGTCTTCCCGCCATCGTGCTCCTTTTTGCTCTTGGCCTCATTTTCGGGCCGGGGCTTGGGATACTTCATCCTTCGGCGGCTCTCGGATGGATTTTCCGTCCGCTGGTGTCCCTCCTGGTTGCCATCATCGTGTTCGAAGGCGGCTTGCTCCTCGACTTCCGCCAGCTGCGCGAGGCAGGCGAGGGGGTGACGCGCCTGACCATGCTGGCCCTGCCTATTTCCTGGGTTCTAGGCTGGTCGGCAGCGCATTACATTGCGCATATGGAATGGGGAGTGGCGGCGCTGTTTGGTGCCATCATTACCGTCACCGGCCCGACAGTTGTGCTGCCCCTGCTGCGACATAACAAGCTGCAACCCCGTGTCGCCGCCTTTCTGCGCTGGGAAGCCATCATCAATGATCCGATTGGCGCCATTTTGGCTGCTGTCGTGCTTCAGGTGGTGGCGACACGCGTGCCGATTGGCACGGATGTCTTTCTCACCACGGTTCTACCCGATCTTCTGGCCTCGACAGCGGAATCCCTCGCTGTCGGTATCCTGCCAGCCTATCTGGTGCGTTATCTGTTTGTGCGCGACCTCATGCCAGAGCCGCTCAAGACGCCTCTGCTGCTCACGCTGGCGCTGCTGATTTTCAGCATCTGCAACATGAGCATGGAGGGTGCAGGCCTTGTGGGCGCGACCGTCTTTGGGATGGCGCTCACCAATCTGCATGTTCCCGGCCTGTCCGAATTGCGACGCATGAAGGAATCCCTGGTGGTTCTGGTGGTGGCCGTGCTGTTCATCATGCTGACCGCAGACCTTCATCGTGAGGTGCTGGCGCATTTGTCCCTGCCAATCTGCCTGCTGACCGCAGCGGTCATGTTCGGTGTTCGGCCGCTCGCCATTTTTCTCTCCACCATCGGAACCGGGCTTAAATGGCAGGAAAGACTGTTTGTGGCCTGGATCGCGCCACGTGGTATTGTGGCCGCCGCTGTGGCTGGTGCTGCGGGGTATCGTATGACCGATGCCGGGTATCACAGCGCCGATCTGATCATGCCCGCCGTCTTCGCCATTATCGGCGGAACCATGATCTTTCACGGCTTCTCCCTCCGGCCGATCGCCCGCTATCTCAAGCTCACGCTCTCCAATGAACCGGCTCTGGCTATCGTGGGGGCTTCGCCCTGGTCGATCGATCTGGCGAAATGCCTGAGCAAGAACGGTATTCCGATCCTTCTGGTCGATAACCGCTCCAACACGCTTATCTCCGCCATGCGTCAGGGCGTGCCGGTCCTGCGGGCCGAACTGCTGTCACAGTACGGCGAGGAAGCCCTGGAGGAGCGTCCGGCGGATTATCTGATCTCCACCACGGCGGATGCCATTTATAACGGGCTGGTCTGTGCCCATATGGCGCCCCATATGGGACGTCAGCGCGTGTTCCAGATCAGCCCCGGCGTAGCGCGTCTCGATTTTTATCACGGCCTCTCACGCGATGCCCGAGGCAAGCTGCTGGGTGACCCGTCATGGAACTTCACCCTGATCGACATGCTGTTTGACAAGGGGTGGCGGTTCGCAACGGCGATGGCGGATGAAGCAAGCGCGGCAAGCTTTGGCGCCGTGTCGAACCGTCTCGATTTCCTGTCGATACGTCGCGGCCAGTCTATCACGATACGCTCGGCGGAAGATGACTTCCCTGTCAGTCCCGCCATTGGCGACATGCTGGTCTTCATGACACCCCCTGCACCGCCTGCCGAGGCGGAGCCCGTTGCTGCGCCAGTCGAGGGGACGCCGCTGCCCGCATGACGTTTTGGCCCTGTGACAAGCAGGGCCGGATCGGGATTTAGTCCGGTCGGACCTCAATGCCGGCATGACCAGAGGCAATAATCCGTCGCAGGAGGCGTTCGTCTAGGGCGATACAGCCTTCCGTCGCGCCGCTGCTGGGGGGCAGGTGCAGGAAGATGGCCGAGCCGCGGCCCGGAACAGCCGGGCTGTCATTCCATCCCAGTACGACGCAGAGATCATAGCAATGATCCTCGCGCCACAGCTTTTCATGTCGCGCCGGGTGGGGCAGCGTTATCTGACGGTTGTAGTCAGGATGGAAAGGATCATCGCACCAGCCATCATCCGGCGCGAGCGCCTCGATGCGTAATGCGGTGGCAGGCCTTGCAACGCGATCAGCCCGATAGAAGACATGCCTGAATGGAAGGAAGCCGATTGGCGTTGCCATGTCGCCTTCGCCCTTGTCTTGTCTTATGCCAGCAGCGCCGATCAGGGCGGGGAAGGGCTCTCCCTCGAGGAAAAGGGTCGCGCGAGACCCGTTTGCGTGTCGCAGGATGACAGTCATGTCACAAACCTCACGTCTGAACATTAATTTATGAGTAATTACCGTCTAAAGGCCGGTATCACGCCAGGGGAGGCGTCTGATCGGATTGGCGTTATCACGATATCCGTGTAAGGCTCACAGTCAAAACAAGGGTCTTTCTTCCTTGAGAAGTCAGGTCTTGGCTCAGGGGTGTCGTCCCCAGCTGGAGAGAGAAGGTTATACATGCCTGGTCCGCGTCCTGTCCTTATTGTTGACGATGACGATACGCTTCGCCAACTCCTGGTCGAACAGCTCAAGCTTGAAGGCGAGTTCGAACCAATCCAGGCTGTGTCCGTCGCCGATGCCAAGGAAAAGCTCGGTGTGCCCGATGTGCGTGTCGACGCAATCCTGCTCGATGTGACACTCCCCGATGGCGATGGTCGCGATTTCTGCGCCGAGCTTCGCCGCCAGGGTATCCGTATGCCGATTATCATTCTGACTGGTTCGGATGACGAGGCCGATGTGGTGCGCGGCCTCGATGCTGGCGCGAATGACTACGTGGCCAAGCCGTTCCGTATTGCTGAGCTGCTGGCTCGCCTGCGTGCCCAGCTTCGTCTGTTCGAGAATAGCGAGGATGCAGTTTTCCCGATCGGGCCGTATCTGTTTCGTCCTTCCTCCAAGATCCTTCAGGAGCCGGCCAAGAACCGCCGCATTCGCCTGACGGAGAAGGAAGCCGCGATCCTGAAATATCTGTATCGTGCCGGGCATCGCCCGATTGCCCGTCAGGTGCTTCTCAACGAGGTCTGGGGCTATAACGCGGCTGTCACGACCCATACGCTGGAGACGCATATCTACCGTTTGCGTCAGAAGATCGAGCCCGATCCTGCAAATGCATCGCTGCTGCTTACCGAGGGCGGTGGTTATCGCCTCAATCCAGAAGGCAGTGACGTCCTGATGAGCTGAGGGCGCGATCTGTAAAATGCGTGACAATAAACCCCGGTCCTGCAAGGACCGGGGTTTTTGTTTCTCGACCTGGGCGGGTCACGGCAGCCTTGTGTCCGAGCGTCCCCGGAAAGGTCACGGCCCGCCAGCAATCACCGGATCATGCGACAGAGAGAGTAAGATCAAACACCACCGGGACATGATCCGATGGGCTGTCCCAGTCTCTCACGTCGCTCAACACAGCGAGGGTCTTGAGCGTTGGCTGCAGGTCTGGTGTCAGCCATACATGGTCGAGGCGCCGCCCCCGGTTTGAAAGCTTCCAGTCGCGGTTGCGATAGGACCACCACGTATAGAGTTTCTCCTGTGGCGGGACGACCAGCCTCATGGCATCGATAAACCCGGTTGCCGCCCAGGCATTAAGCCGCTCGATCTCGGGTGGCGTATGGCTCACCACGGTCGAGAGCTGTTTGTGGCTCCACACATCGTGTTCAAGCGGGGCGATATTCAGGTCACCAACCACGATGGACCGTATCGGCGGGTTCTCACGAAACCAGGCTGTCACCTCATCGAGAAAAGCCAGCTTGTGGGCAAATTTGTCGTTGACCGCCGGGTCGGGAATGTCGCCGCCCGCCGGGACATAGAAGTCGTGGAGCATGACGGGGCCAGTTGTGGTGTCGATGACGACACCAATATGGCGTGTATCGCTCTTGCCGCACCAATCGGGCGTCGCTTCGATCGGCCTGATGGGATGGCGCGAGAGAATCGCGACCCCATTATACCCCTTCATGCCCAGAAAGTGCTGATGGGCGTAGCCAAGCTCACGCAAGGGGGCTGCCGGAAACAAGGCGTCAGGGACCTTTGTCTCCTGGAGGCAGATGATATCGGGCGCCTGTTCCTCACCAAGGCGCTGAAGCAGGGGCAGCCTCAGGCGCAACGAATTGATATTCCACGTCATCACCCGCATGGCGCAGTGTCCTTCAATTTGGCAGGAAGTGCAGCAAAGCCTCTTGCTGTGCGGCTGCAATAAACCATTTAAACAGGCATGACACCTGCGATTCACAACCAACTCCTTACGCTCGACTCCCACATCGATATTCCGTGGCCCGACCGGGGCGATTTCGCCACCGGGTCACCAGATCGTCAGGTCGATCTCCCGAAGCTGCGTGAGGGCGGTCTCAAGGCTGTCTGTCTGGCCGCCTACATCCCCCAGACTGTGCTTGCGCCGGCAGAGCGGCAGGCTGCCTGGGAGCGGGCCCAGGCCATGCTCAATGTGATCAACGGTCTTTCGGGACCCGGCGTTGCAGTTTGTCGGACGGCAGCAGCTATCAAGGACGCTGTCTCAATGGGCAACGTCGCCATCGTGCCCGCAGTAGAGAACGGTCATGCGCTGGGTGGTGACCTCTCCCGCATCACTGCGTTGGCGGCACTGGGCGTGCGGTATATGACGCTTACCCATAACGGACATAACGATCTGGCGGATGCTGCCATCCCCCTGCCGGCTTTGGGAAATGACGAGAGCCTTCATCAGGGGCTTTCCCCCCTTGGACGTGAAGCGATTGCGTTGATGAATACATATGGGATCGTGGTGGATGTCTCCCATGCGGCCAAGACGACCATGATGCAGGCGACCGAAGTTTCGGCTCTGCCGATCGTGGCGAGCCATTCCTGTGCCCGTGCCCTGTGCGACCATCCGCGCAATCTGGATGATGAGCAGCTTTTGCGGCTGCGTGATACGGGTGGTGTAATCCAGATCACGGCCATGTCCTCGTTTCTGGTTCCCGCTGCCACCGGCAAGGCGGATGTTGCCGATCTTGCGCGTCATGTGCGCTATGTTGCGGATCTGATTGGCGTCGACCATGTCGGCGTATCCTCCGATTTCGATGGCGGCGGACGCATCCAGGGATGGGCCGATGCAGGCCAATCCCCGGCGGTAACCGAGGCGCTGGTCGAACAGGGGTTCAGCGAAGCCGAACTGGCGAAGATATGGGGCGGCAATTTCCTGCGCGTTCTCGCGCAAGCCGAACAGGTCTGAAGGCAACTTCGAACAAAACAGGATCGTTCTAGCCGAAGCAGCCCGGAAATTTGTCCACTTTCAGGGCAGTTCCGGGATTGACTCCCTGTATTTCCAACGTCTTGGCGCTGTTTCTTCGATCCGGATAGGCAAAATTGTTGATTTTCAACATCTTAGCATTAAATGCCCAAAATTTAGGCAAAGCGTCGCAAAGCGCGCCAAACTGCGCCCGTCATCAAATTGTCACGCGATGCCCCACAGACTTATCCACATGTTCCGTGGATGAACTTGTGTTCAGCCTGGGCAATGGTGTCCTGTCATGAAGATCACGCAAACTGACCCCTCTGTTCGTGATGATCAGGCCGTTGATACCGCTGAACCGCCTACCCGCAAGGAGGGCGCAGAGGCCATACGAGAAGCACTGAAAACCATTCCGTTCACGCCCGGCGTCTATCGCATGCTGGGAGAGAAGGGGGAGGTACTGTATGTTGGCAAGGCGCTGAGCCTCAAAAAGCGCGTGTCGTCCTATCTCCGGCTCAACCAGTTGCCGGAGCGGTTACGTCGCATGGTGAGCCTTACGCGATCCATGGAGATCGTGACGACGCGCACCGAGGCCGAAGCGCTCCTTCTTGAGGCCAACTACATCAAGAAGATGAAGCCACGCTTCAACATTCTTCTGCGTGATGACAAATCCTACCCCTGGATCATGCTGACCGAAGGGCATGAGTTTCCGCAGATTACCAAGCAGCGTGGCCGCCCGGTCAAGAATGCCACCTATTGGGGGCCGTTTGCCTCGGCCTGGGCTGTCAATCAGACGCTGAACCTGATCCAGCGCAGTTTTCTGCTGCGTTCCTGCAGCGATGCCGTTTTGTCGTCACGCACGCGACCTTGCCTGCTGTTCCAGATCCGTCGGTGTTCCGCACCCTGCGTAGAAAGGGTGACACCGGGGCAATATGCCGAGTTGGTGGATGAGACGAAACAGTTCCTCTCAGGCAAGAGCACGGATGTGCACAAAACGCTTGTCGAGGAGATGGAAAGAGCCTCTGAAGCGCTCGAATTTGAGCGTGCAGCGGCCATACGTGATCGTATCCGTGGGTTCTCCAGCATGCAGGAATCGGGGATCATCAACCCGGCCTCGATAGGCGATGCCGATATCATTGCGCTCTGGCAGGAGGCAGGACGGACCTGTATCCAGGTCTTCTTCATCCGTAATTCCCGTAACAACGGAAACCGGGCTTTTTTCCCTGATCATGCGGAGGAGGAGAGTGCGGCAGATATTCTCGCAGCCTTCCTGCTGCAGTTCTATGACGACAAACCGCCACCACCCCAGATCCTCCTTAACAGGGACCCTGCGGAGCTCGACCTTGTTTCGGAGGCGCTGAGTCTCAAGCGCGGGCGCAAGGTAGAATTGCTGCAGCCACAGCGTGGCGAGAGGCGCGACGTGGTTCGTCACGCCGAAACCAATGCCCGCGAAGCACTCGAGCGGCGACTGGCAGAGAGCGCTGGTGTCAGCAAGCTGCTCAACGGTGTGGCAAACGTCTTCGGGCTGGCAGAGCCGCCGAAGCGGATCGAGACCTATGATAACTCCCACATCATGGGGCAGCACGCTTACGGTGTTATGGTCGTGGGCGGGCCGGAAGGATTCGTCAAGCGCGCCTACCGCAAGTTTGCGATTAAGGGGCCCGTCACGCCAGGTGACGATTTTGGCATGATGCGAGAGGTGATGGAGCGTCGCTTCGGCCGTCGTGATCCTGAATCACCGGAGGGACGTCTCGAAGATTGGCCCGATCTCCTGCTGATTGATGGCGGGCTAGGCCAGTTCAACGCTGTCAGGGCCGTTCTGGAAGATCTGAATTTGCGGGATATTCCTATCGTGGCCATAGCCAAAGGGCCGGACCGCGATGCGGGGCGTGAGTGGTTCTTTCAGGAGGGGCGCACGCCATTCCAGTTGCCGCCGAATGACCCGGTTCTCTATTATCTCCAGCGTCTGCGCGACGAGGCGCACCGCTTTGCTATCACAACGCACAGGGCAGGGCGCAGCAAGGCTATCAAGGTCTCTGAGCTTGATAGCGTGCCGGGTATCGGTGCCGTACGTAAACGTGCCCTTCTGACGCGGTTCGGCTCGGTGCGTGGCGTCCGTAGCGCCAGTCTGGAAGAGCTCGTGTCGGTATCGGGAATCAATTCAGAGACTGCCCGAACAATTTACGAGTTTTTTCACCCTCAATGATGCGCGAGAAGCTATGAAGAACCACCATGAGCGTCCTATCATGGTGTGCAATTTCATCTCCATGTGTTTTCTGACTTGAAGGCAGCTCCGGGAAAGATTCATGCTGACAGATCTGCCCAATATCCTGACACTGCTGCGTATCGCGTCGATCCCGGTGCTGATCGCTCTGATTGCATTTAACAACGCCTGGACGGACGGGATTGCCTGCGTGCTGTATGTAGCGGCGTGCATTACCGACTATCTGGACGGGATGCTGGCGCGTCGCTGGAAACAGGGGTCGGAACTGGGGCGCATGATGGACCCGATTGCTGACAAGCTGCTTGTAGGCGCTCTGCTGCTCGCTCTGGCGGGATATGGTAGGTTGGAAGACGGCGCCCTGTTTGCGGCGATCATCATTCTTGTGCGCGAGATCATGGTAAGTGGCCTGCGAGAGTTCATGGCGAGCCAACGCGCGACATTGCCCTCCACACGGCTTGCCAAATGGAAAACTGGCATCCAGATGGTTGCCATTGGTTGCCTTCTTGCAGGCGATGCGATGCCCAGGATGATCGGGCTGGGTATGATCTCTTTTACCCAGGTTGGGGCAATCATGCTCTGGATATCCGTTGTGCCCACCGTACTGAGTGGTTGGGGCTATCTCGTTACGGGCCTGGCAAGAATGCTGGGGACCAACACGAACCAGTCATCTGCCAAGGTTACGCACTAGTATTGCGCGCTATACATGTTCTGTATCTGGTGTTGTGAGAAGGACCGTCTTAAAAGAGCCCCGTACACACCCCTGGAGTAGATGATGAGAAAGGCCGCTCTTTTAGCGATTTCTGTTTTGTTGAGTGGCTGTTCGGGGCTCGGAAAATCGCTGCACGATACAGCGACCCTTCCGGGAGCCAATCCCAACATGCCGGAAGGCCTCTCAGAGAACATGGAAAAGGTTCGTGGTCATGCCTATGCAGCCACGCCGCTGGAGCCTGAGGGCGGTGATATCTGGCCGGGCGCACCTCAGCCACTTCCAACCTTGCGTGATGTCATGGCATCGCCAAACGGTTTGCGTGATGCTCTTGCGGATACCAATAGTTATTTCGGGTCCATGACCAAAAGTCATGGTGCCAGTAATGACAGCAGTATCCAGTTGAATGACGGTGGTACAATCGCAATAGGTGAGCATGATGGCATCGTGAATGGAGTGCACCAACCTGCACGACCCTCACTTTCCTCCGCTGTTGAAGATAATGCACATAAATATCTTGCCCCCACCCATAACGGCACGATCGTGATCCCAAATGGTGATGGGACAAATACACTCATCGCGCCGGACGGGACAGTGCGGGTAGTCAAGGAGAAAGCAGCCCGCTGACTAGGGGGAGGCGTTACACCGTCCCCTTATTGTCTAGTCCACGCTTGCAGTGATCTGCGGCGACATTCAGTGTGGTGAAGCCTCGCGGGCACGGGAGAGCAGGGCTGTTTCCGGTCATGAGTAGTCGAGCGCGGAATTGCTTATTCTCAACTGGGTAGGCCGGTACCGCTGACTTGATTCCAGTTGGTTGCATTCATCAGATCCCTGACGATACGTGCACTCTCCGTGCGCAGAGGAGGGCTTACGCGCGGCATTCGATGACGGGCTATCCGCCACTCATGCGCCTGGCCAGCCAGTTGGGTCCAACCCGGCTCACTCTTGATGGGTAATGCATCCCATTTGAACTCCAGGCCAATAAGCACAGCTTGGCACTTGCAATCACGGAAGAAGCGCAAGTTTCGTTTGGCCACAAGGCTCCCTGCTAGAAGACGAATAAAGGAACGGCAGAGAGTGACCTTTTCAGCTCTCATGCGCCACAGGAGGCACTAGAACCGGGGACTCGCCAAGATGCGGAGCAATGGCCCCGCGAAGGGGCCGGTCGTGTGTGTCGTCGTCTCGCAGCTGTGAGTAAGGGAGGATCAGAAGCAGAGCGCATGATCCTCCATCTTACGCCGTCCTGTGGTCGTCTATTCCTGGTTCAGGCATATTGTCTGTAAAGACCGATCAGGACGCCCTGTATTGCCACTCGGCTGCGCGGGAGGATTTGCGTTTCATAGGCTGCATTGGCTGGCTCCAGCGCAATGGATTGCCCTTTCTGACGCAGGCGCTTTAGAGTGACCTCCTGACCGTCCACCAGTGCAACGACGATCTTGCCGTTCTCGGATGTCTCGGCCTGTCGAATAATCACAGTATCGCCGTCAAGGATGCCGGCATCAACCATTGAATCGCCAGAGACTTCGAGAGCGTAATGTTCTCCGTTTGTGAGTTGCGCTGCCGGAATGTCAATCTGCTCGCCCTGATCCCGAAACGCTTCAATGGGAAGGCCTGCGGCGATACGGCCATAGAGCGGTACGCCGACCACCGGGCTTCGCGCGTCAGTCAGGGCCGAAACAGCTGTTTTGTCCTGACTATGCGCAAGGTGTGGATAGCTTGTATCTTCCTGTTTAACCGTTGCGACGGGGATGGGCTGGGTCTCGATGACTGGCATACGCAGAATTTCCAGGGCGCGGGCACGATGATGATGGCGTCGCAAGAAGCCACGTTCCTCCAGCGCTGAGATCAGGCGATGAATGCCCGATTTGGATCGCAGCTCCAGCGCCTCCTTCATTTCATCGAATGATGGTGAAAATCCTGTCCGCTTGAGATAGCCGTCAATATAAAGCAGGAGCTGGTGTTGCTTGCGTGTCAGCATGGGGTCCCTCTCTCCGTGGCGGGGGCGGTGCTCGACCGTAACTGCCCGGAATCACTATGTTCTTATTAAGTTCTCGGTTCGATCTCTTCAAGATATTTTCCCCGGAACATCAAAAATTATCCACCGTTCGAGCGGAAACACTTGACCCGCAGGCGTAATAGAAGCATTTATGCGCCCAGCTTGAAAACGCTGCCGTTCATGTCGCGCGCAGCGACAGATCAGTTTGCGAGGACCCAATGGCCAAGACCAACGTCATCCAGATCCGTCTCGTTTCGACCGCGGATACCGGATATTTCTACGTCACCAAGAAGAACGCCCGCTCGGCGACCGGCAAGATGGAAGTGCGCAAGTACGACCCCGTCGTTCGCAAGCACGTTGCATTCCGCGAAGCCAAGATCAAGTAAGATCGGCTTACGCTGACGAAAAAGAAAAGCGGCTTTCGAGCCGCTTTTTTTGTGTCTGCTCGCTGTTGATCGGCGAGGCTGAGGTACAGACTTTGTGTAGGACCGTAACCCGCCCGGTTGGTGTCTGTCCGTCTTGATGACCGGCCTAATAGTGTAACGAAGTTGGCAGGCGACGTCTCACGGACATGGTTGTCGAGCCATATCCGTCATGGAGATCATGAGGGGGAGTGCAGGTTGGCTGATAAGGCCGCGGTACCCAATCTGGGTGCACAGGTGCTCGTAGAGCCAAGATGTGTCGTCAGAGTTACCCGGAAGTGCGATGCCACCGCGGCACGAGAGCTGGTACTCTATAAAGCCTGCGCCATCCGGCTCTGCCGACAGGGACGGTCGGGAAGGAAGAGGCCCGGACCTTAGAACTATCAATAGAGCTTTTCGTGCGGGCCATACGGGATGACCGTATCGCCATTACGCGCCAGATTGAGCATCGCCCGTGAGCGCTCGTCAAGCATATCAGCGTCTAGGGCGCGTTCGTTCAGGCTGCCGATCCGGCGCTTCCAGACGGCCTGTTCAGCGTCCGCATCTTTTTGGGCCTGAAGCGCCTGATCCATCAGCTTGAGTTGCTGATGATAAGCCTTGAGCCCATGGTCGCCCTGCAGCGCGTTCCAGCCGAAATAGGCTGTAAGCCCGAGAAACAGTGCGGGAGGGACGACGGCGCGTACAAAACGACGGATAGCACGAACGATCTGCACGGGAACTCCATCAATCCAGGCACAAGCAGCTTGGGCAAGACTAGCCTCAGCTTGCCGTCGCTGACAATCGTGTAAACGCAATGAGGGAGAGAATGGCTCTCTCCCTCATGCTTGCGTAGTGCAAAAAGGTTCAGGCGCGCGGAAGGATCGAGCGGCCTGCGTAACGGGCGGCAGTCGCCAGCTCGTTTTCAATGCGGATCAGCTGATTGTACTTTGCCGTACGATCGGAGCGCGACAGCGAGCCCGTCTTGATCTGACCGCAATTGGTTGCCACGGCGAGATCAGCGATGATCGAATCTTCGGTCTCGCCCGAACGATGGCTCATGACGCATTTGTAGCCGGCGCGATGCGCGGTTTCCATGGCGCGGAGCGTTTCGGTCAGTGTGCCGATCTGGTTGACCTTCACCAGCAGCGCATTAGCCGTGTTGCTTTCGATGCCACGCACCAGACGCTCGGTGTTGGTTACGAACAGGTCGTCCCCGACGAGCTGCAGCTTGTGGCCAAGCTTTGCGGTCAGTTCTGCCCAGCCTTCCCAGTCGTCCTCTGCAAGGCCGTCTTCGATCGAAACGATCGGGTAGCGTGCGGCGAGATCGGCCAGATAGTCGATCATGCCCGAGGAGTCGAGGTCGCGGCCTTCGCCGTCCATCTTGTAGCGGCCATCGCGATAGAATTCGGTGGCGGCACAATCGAGTGCGAAGGTTACGTCCTCACCAAGGCGGTAACCAGCACCTTCGACCGACTTGGAGATGAAGCCAAGCGCTTCGTCTGCCGACTTCAGACCCGGAGCAAAGCCGCCTTCGTCACCCACATTGGTGTTGTGGCCAGCTGCATGCAGGTTCTTCTTCAGGTGAGCGAAGATTTCGGAACCCATACGCACGGCGTCCATGATCGTCGGTGCGCCGACCGGCTGGATCATGAATTCCTGGATGTCGATGGGGTTATCGGCATGCTGGCCACCATTGACGATGTTCATCATCGGCACGGGCAGGGTGTGCGCGAAAACGCCACCGACATAACGATAAAGCGGGATATCCAGCTCAAGCGCGGTTGCCTTGGCGGTCGCCAGCGAGACGGCGAGGATCGAGTTGGCACCCAGACGCGCCTTGTTCGGCGTGCCGTCCAGCTCGATCATGGCTTCGTCGATGGCGATCTGATCGGACGATTCGGCACCTTGCAGGGCGTCAAGGATCTCGCCTTCAGCGAAGGCGGCAGCCTTGAGAACGCCCTTGCCACCATAACGCGACTTGTCGCCGTCACGCAGCTCAACGGCCTCATGGGCACCGGTGGAGGCGCCGGACGGGACAGCAGCGCGGCCCTTGGCACCCGAAGACAGTTCAACCTCGACTTCTACAGTCGGATTGCCACGGCTATCCAGAATCTCGCGAGCAATGATATCAATAATGGCGCTCATTTGGGGGCTCCCTGTTTGAACGTTCGAACTTCGGGCATCACAAGGCGTCGAGACACCGGCGCTGTCAACTGGCGTTATGTGAAATGAGGATGGATATTCCGTGAGACCCCTGTCACCGCTTGTCATTTTCCTTGGTATCGCCGGTCTGGTGCCATTTATCACCCTCGCCATGGCGGCCTTGTTCTGGGGTAGTCTGGGGCCAGTCACTCATATTGGCGTGGCGATGCTGGCCTATGGCGGCTGCATCCTGTCGTTCCTGGGGGCGGTTCACTGGGGGCTGGCGCTTGAGCAGCCTGCCATCATGCCGGCACAGGGCATGGGAGCGATCAACCGACGCAGGCTGTTCCTCGGCGTCATGCCGTCACTCTGGAGCTGGATCGCCATCTATGCTGGCGTCGTCTGGGCACCGCGCGGCGGTATTTTGATGGAGATGATCGGTTTTGTTCTGGTGTTGATGGCCGAGCGCGCTGCCTATCGCAAGGGCGCCCTGCCTGCCGGATACTTCCCGTTCCGCGCCTTGCTGACGGCTGTTGTGGTGCTTTGCCTGGCTGCCTGCCTCAGCGCACCGCTCCAGCCTTACACGATCTGAAAGACAGGCTCGCAGATCACGGGGAAATTCACCGAGCGGGCAATGAAGCAATGGGCATGAGCCTGATCGTGCAGGCTTTGTGCCTGCTCGACCGAACTTCCGCTTGCAAGAGTGATGACGGGGCGCAGAACAGCGCTCTCGAATTCACCATCCCCCTGCGGGTTCTCCATCATCACGGCTTCGGCGGCGTCGCGATAGGCCGTAACGACAAGGCCGGCACCTGCGGCAAGGCCGAGATACCAGAGCTTGTGGCAGGCACTCAGCGAGGCGAGAAGCAGTTCACCGGGATTCCAGCCCGTCGGATCACCATGGAAGCTGGGATCTGCCGAGCCGTGAATTACGGGTTTGCCTTCGGCCGCAATATCATGGTTGCGGCTATAGACATGCCATGAACGTGTGCCGAGCCCGTGATTGCCGGTCCATTCGGTCTGAACCGAATAGACGTGTCGCTTAGAACCCATTGGACTTGGCAAGCCTGTCGAAAGCCTGGAGCGTTTTCAGAAGATCGCGCATCTCGGAAAGCGGCACCATGTTAGGGCCGTCGCTAGGCGCCTGGTCGGGGTCCTCATGCGTTTCAATAAACACGGCGGCAACACCGATAGCCACAGCGGCGCGGGCAAGGGGAGGCACGAATTCACGTTGCCCGCCTGATGCACCGCCAAGGCCGCCCGGCTGCTGCACAGAGTGGGTGGCATCGAAAACAACCGGATAGCCGGTCGAGGCCATGATCGGCAGACCGCGCATGTCGCTCACCAGCGTATTATAGCCAAAGCTCGTGCCGCGATCGCACAGCATGATCTTCTCATTGCCCGTGGACGCGATCTTGGCGGCAACGTTGGCCATGTCCCAGGGGGCGAGAAACTGCCCCTTCTTGACATTGATGGCCCGACCGGTCTCGCCAGCCGCGAGCAGCAGATCGGTCTGACGGCACAGAAAGGCAGGGATCTGCAGTACATCGACTGCTTCGGCAGCAGGCTTGCACTGCTCTGCACCATGCACGTCGGTCAGCACCGGACAGCCAAACTCCTCACGGATACCCGCCAGAATATCGAGCCCTTCGGCAAGGCCGATCCCTCTTTGCGCCTTGAGAGACGTGCGATTAGCTTTGTCGAACGAGCTCTTGTAGATCCAGCCGATGCCAAGATCGCCACAGATCTCGGCAAGACCCGCCGCCATGTCGCGCGCGTGGGCGCGGGATTCAATCTGGCAGGGGCCTGCAATCAGCGTGAAGGGCTGCTTGTTGCCCATGGTGAGCGAACCAAGGGTGATATCATTCATGCGAGGCGGGCCTTCTTGACGGCAGCCTCGATGAAGCCGGCAAAGAGCGGATGCGGGGCGAAAGGCTTGGACATGTATTCCGGGTGATACTGAACGCCCACGAACCACGGGTGATCCGGATATTCGACTACTTCCGGCAGGACATCATCGGGCGACATACCCGAAAACACGAGGCCTGTGGCTTCGAGCTGCTGACGATAGTGCACATTCACCTCGTAACGGTGACGATGCCGCTCACGCACTTCGGTCGTGCCATAGATTTCGGCAGCGCGTGAACCGGGCTTGAGCTTGGCCGGATAGGCGCCAAGGCGCATGGTGCCACCCATTTCGCCATGCTCACGGCGGCGCAGCATCTCGTTGCCACGTGCCCATTCGGTCATGAGACCGACCAGAGGCTCATCGGTCGGGCCGAATTCCGTCGAAGAGGCCTTGTCGAGACCGGCGAGGGAGCGCGCGCATTCGATAACGGCCATCTGCATACCAAAGCAGATACCAAGGAAAGGCACGCCGTTTTCGCGGGCATAGCGCACGGCCTCGATCTTGCCTTCAGAGCCACGCTCGCCAAATCCGCCCGGCACGAGAATGCCGTCAACCCGACCAAGTGCTGCGATCGATTCGGGATTTTTCTCGAACGTTTCTGATTCAACCCATTCGAGGCGGACCTTGACGCTATTGGCAATGCCACCATGCAGGAGCGCTTCGATGAGCGATTTGTAGCTATCGAGAAGTGCCGTGTACTTGCCAACCACGGCAATACGGACCTCGCCATCGGGATGACGCAGCGTTTCGACAATCTTGGTCCAGCGGCTCAGATCGGGCTCGCCATCCACAGGCAGACCGAAATAACGCAGCACCTCATTGTCCATGCCTTCCTTGTGGTAGGAAATCGGGCAGGCGTAGATGGTGTCGACGTCCAGAGCAGCAATCACGGCCTCGGGACGCACATTACAGAAGCTCGCGATCTTGCGACGCTCATTGGTCGGAATTTCGCGGTCCGAGCGGCAGATGAGCATCTGCGGCTGGATGCCGACATTTTGCAGTTCCTTGACCGAATGCTGGGTCGGCTTCGTTTTCAGCTCACCGGCTGCGGGAATGTAGGGCAGGAGGGTGAGGTGCACGCACATGGTGTGCGCCGGGCCCAGATCATTGCGCAGCTGACGGATCGATTCGAGGAACGGCAGGCTTTCAATGTCGCCCACAGTGCCGCCGATCTCGACCAGCACAAAATCATAGCCATCCGTGCCAGCCACGACGGCTTCCTTGATGGCGTCTGTGATATGGGGAATGACCTGCACGGTCGCGCCGAGATAATCGCCGCGGCGTTCGCGGGCAATCACTTCAGAGTAAATGCGTCCCGTCGTGGCGTTATCGGCCTTTCGGGCATGAACCCCGGTGAAACGCTCGTAATGGCCGAGGTCGAGATCGGTCTCGGCCCCGTCATCTGTTACGAACACTTCGCCATGCTGATAGGGGCTCATGGTCCCCGGATCCACATTGAGATAGGGGTCGAGCTTGCGCATGCGGACCTTGTAGCCGCGCGCCTGGAGGAGAGCCGCAAGAGCCGCAGAAGCGATGCCCTTGCCGAGAGAGGAAACCACGCCACCGGTGATGAATACGAACCGAGTCATGGAAGGCTCTCCTACACCGGATCGTGTTCCGAGGGAACGAGAAGAATGCCGCCCGAGGACCCGGGCGGAAGAAATTTTTCGTTCTGTTGCGTTACTGCTTCGCAGGAGCCGCCGGAGCGGGTGTTGTGGCGGGCGTCTGGGCGGTCGTGCCGGTGGCCGGTGCGGCGGGCGCCGTCGGGGCAGGGGGCTGCGCCAGAATGTCACTGCCTGCGTTCGTCGAGGCGCCGCGGTTCAGTACCGCGAGCAGAAGGCAAAGCACCATGAAAACGCCTGCGAGAACTGAAGTGGTGCGCGTAAGCAGATTGGCCGTGCCGCGTCCCGTCATGAACGATCCCATGCCCTGGCTGCTGCCAATGCCAAGACCACCGCCCTCGCTACGCTGGATAAGGATCACGCCGATCAGGGCGATAGTCACAAGGAAATTGAGAACGAGCAGCAGCGTGGTCATGTCCGGCTTTCATGTAAACGCGATATATATGCCGTCAGGACGCCGACGAGAGACCTGCCTTTGCAATGCCGAGAAAGGATTCGGCAGACAGGCTGGCTCCGCCGACGAGCACGCCTCCCACGCCGGAAACAGCGAGGATGGACGCGGCATCTTCGGGCTTGACTGAGCCGCCATACAGGACCCGAGGTGATTTGTCATCCGTTTCAAGATGACGGCGTAACACACCGTGAATTAGATTCATGCGGGATTCGATGTCACTTTCAGTCGCCGCCTTTCCGGTGCCGATGGCCCAGATCGGCTCATAAGCCACGATTCCATCAAAATTGCCTGGCAGACATTCGATGATCTGCTGTGTAAGCCAGGCCTCGGCCCCACCTTCTTCTTTCTGACTGCCAGTCTCCCCCACGCAGACGACAGGGCACAGGCCAAACTGGCGCGCTGTCATGGCCTTGCGTCTGACAAGATCGTTATCCTCGTGATGATGCTCCCGCCTTTCAGAGTGCCCCAGAATGACATGGGAGGCGCCCAGATCCGCCAGCATCGGTGCTGCAATGTCTCCCGTGAAGGCACCCTCCGGTTTCGCGTGGCAGTCCTGAGCTGCCAGGCCGATACCCTGGGCTGCAAGCAGCGGGGCAAGCAGGCCGGTCAGCGTGAACGGGGGAGCAAGTACGATGTCGCGTTCACGCACTACCGGTGCAATGGCTATGGCAATTTCAGTAGCGAGTTTTGTCCCCTGATCGCGCAGACCGTGCATCTTCCAATTGCCCATGATCATCTGGCGCATCGTTTATCCTTCAGTGATCCTGCGTTAATTGGCGAGAGACACCCCTGCTTAGCGGATGTTTTCAGGCCTGAGACAGAGGGCGAACGTCAATTGTCCATCATCTTATCGTCAGATGGATGACAAGCGTTGCATCGCACAAGTCCTGTTGCCTGCCTGCGCGGAAGGGCGCCGTCTGGTCAAGTGAAGCGTGGCAGACTATGGTCCTGCCAATCAATCCCTGGCGAATTGCGGATCCTGGACGCGTATGATTTCGACTTTGCGGCATCTTGTTGTCGATTCCTGGCTTGGGCGCATCATTGCGCTTCTCATTTTCCTGGCCTTCGTTGGCTGGGGCGTCGGCGATGTGGTCGGCAGCTATAACGGTGATCAGGCCAATATTGCCGTGAAGATCGGGACCCGACAGATAGGGGCCCAGGATCTTGCCAATGCCATTCAGAACGAAATGCCGCGTGTTGCGCAGCAGATGGGGCTGAGCAACCCGTCACAACTGACCCCGGCTGTGCGTGAGCAGGTCGCCCAGGGTGTGCTTCAGCGCATGCTGGCCCAGAACGAGGTTCTGGCCCTGGCGGACCGCAACGGCATGAAAGTGCCCGATGCCCTCGTTCGCAACGAGATCTTCGGCATGAGCGTGTTTCATGGAACGGACGGGCAGTTCGACCGCAAACTTTTCAACAGCAAGCTGAGCCAAATTCATATTACGGAGCGCGATCTTCTGGCGAAGGTGCGCGATGATATCGGTGCGCGTAACCTGCTCGAGGGTCTCGGCAATGGCATGAAGGTGCCGGGTTCGGTTCTTGATCAGCTTCTGTCCTATAATACGCTTGCGCATCAGGTGGACCTGCTGCGTCTCGACAGCGCCTCTGTCGCCGTGCCGGTTGCCCCTGAGGAGGCACAGCTTCGCCGCTTCTATGATTTGCATCCGTGGCTCTATCGTTCGGCAGAATATCGTCATGCCAAGCTTGTCCTGCTCTCGGCAGACACGATTGCCCGCACGCTCACCATTCCCGATGCTGATCTCAAGCGCTACTACGAGTTCGAAATCCAGAAATACGATGTGCCGGAAACGCGTAGTCTGGAGGTGTTGACGCTTCAGAACCGGGCGGCTGCCGAGTCCGTTCTGGCAGCCTGGAAAGCCAGTGGCGATTACGCGGCTCTTCAGAAGCAGAATCCGGCAGCAGCAGCGGTGGCCTTCCCCAATGCGCGCAAGGCCAATATTCCGAGCCCTGAATTGGCGAAGGCTGCCTTCGAGGCTCCTTCCGGCGTGATCGAAGGGCCGATCGAGAGTCCCGCAGGCTGGATTGTTTTCCGCGTCACGGCAATCAATGCACCACACAAGACCGATTTCGACCATGCGAAAGCCGATATCCGTGATGAAGTGGCCCGCTCGCAGGCCCCGCAAATCCTTGGTGGACGCGTGGCTTCGCTGCAAGATGCCATAGCAGGCAGTGCGGACCTCGAGCAGATACCGACCGATATCGGCGCCGTGCCGGCTCAGGGGTCGCTCGATGCCCAGGGCCTGACGAAAGATGGTGAGGTTGCGCCTCTGCCGGGGAGCGATGCCATCCGCAAGGCCATTACCGCGCGCATCTTCAGTCAGAATAAGGGCGAGAAGCCCTCGCTGGTCAACGGCCCTGACGGCAGCGCCTTCGCTGTGCTCGTGGACGAGATCGAGCCCGGCCATGTGAAGCCTTACGACATCGTGCGTGAGCAGGTGGGGCATGACTGGCTTCGCGAGCGTCAGATGCATATGGCAGATGAGCGTGCCACCACGCTCATGCAGGCGGCCCGCAAATCCGGTGGTCTTGACAAGGCTGTGGCAGGCACGACCGATGAGGCGCAGATGCAGAAGGATCTTATGATCTCGCGCATGCAGAATGGTAACCTGCCATCCGCCCTTCTTTCGCAGATCTTTTCGACCCCGGTCGGAAAGACCGGCATGATGGCCGATGGTGACGCGCTGTACGTGTTCACGGTCAAGGCGACCAAGCCCGCAAGCCCTGAGAGCACCAAGGCGCTTCGCGCCTCCATGCAGTCCCAGCTGCAGGACACAATGCGCGCTGATGTGCCGGTGGTGTTCGTCCATTCGCTGGAAGGGCAGATCAAACCAGTGCCGAACATGCCGGTGCTTCAGCAGGCGCTCAAGGCGGGAACCGGACAGGAATGACGACCGAATTTCTCACGCGTATCGAGGCCGCCGACCTTCTGACGCCGGTCGCGGCTTTCATGAAGCTTTCCTCGTTAGTGCCCGCTCAGGCGGGTGGGGGTGAGGGGCGTCCGTATCGTCTGCTGTTCGAAAGTGTCGAAGGCGGCGCCGCGCGTGGGCGATATTCGGTCATAGCCCTGTTGCCGGATCTCGTCTGGCGCTGTGCTCATGGTGTTGCCTCAATCAACACTGCGCCGCATGAAGCAGGGTCGGTATTTACCGAGATTGACGAGGCACCGCTGGTCTCCCTGCGTCGTCTCATCGATGAGAGCCGTGCCGTGTTGCCGGATTCACTGCCCACCATGATCGGGGGTATTTTCGGCTATCTGGGCTATGACATGGTCCGGCAGATGGAAACACTGCCCAACGCGCCGCAGGATGATCTTCATCTGCCCGATGGCGTGATGATGCGTCCCGGACTGTTCGCCGTGTTCGACTCGGTGCGGGACGAGCTGCACCTTGCCGTGCCCTTACGCGAGGGTGGGATGAGCCGCGAGGCAGGTCTGGACCTGCTTGAGCGTGCCAGCAGGGCGCTCATAGCAGCGCCTCTCGACACGGCGCCTGAGCTGCCGGAAGGCAGCGTTCTCGACGCCCCGGTTTCGACCATGACGGCAGATGCGTTCATGGACAAGGTGCGCAAGGCTCAGGATTATATTGCAGCGGGCGATGCGTTCCAGATCGTGCCGAGCCAGCGTTTCGAGGCGGCGTTTCCTCTGCCTGCATTGGCACTCTATCGTTCCTTGCGACGGGTCAATCCTGCGCCGTTCCTGTTCCTTGTCGAGATGGATGGCTTCTCGCTCGTCGGTTCATCTCCTGAAATTCTCGTGCGACTGCGCGACCAGGTTGTGACCGTGCGCCCTCTTGCCGGAACCCGACCGCGGGGCGCGGATCGTGAGGAAGATGAACGCCTCGAAGCCGAGTTGCTGGCCGATGCCAAGGAACGTGCAGAACATCTGATGCTCATCGATCTGGGGCGTAATGACGTGGGTCGTGTGGCACGCATGGGGTCGGTCACGGTGCCGTCGTCCTTCGTGGTCGAGCGCTATAGCCATGTCATGCATATCTCCTCCACCGTGCAGGGCTCGATTCGTCCCGAATGTGACGCACTGGATGCGCTGTCCGCCGCCTTCCCGGCGGGAACACTGACGGGTGCCCCCAAGATCCGCGCCATGGAAATCATCGACGAGCTGGAGGTAACCCGGCGTGGCCCTTATTCGGGCTGCATCGGCTATGTCGGCGTTGATGGCGATATGGATACCTGTATCGGCCTTCGCATGGCGATCCTGCACCAGGGGCGGATGTATGTGCAGGCCGGATGTGGTGTCGTGGCCGACAGCGACCCCGCCAGTGAGGAAATGGAAACGAGGCACAAGTCACGCGCCATTTTCCGTGCGGCGGAGCTGGCCGTGATTCAGGCCAGCGGGGGCGGTGGCTGACGGGCTGAACCGCCGGAAAGTCAGGCATTGTAACGGAATTTGACCTTCACTCGAGACATCGCCATCTTAGTGCCATGATATTGCTGATCGACAACTACGACAGTTTCACCTTCAACCTTGTCCACCATTTCGGGACATTGGGAGAGGTCTGTGACGTTCGTCGCAACGATGCCCTGAGTGTTGAGGAGGCCCTTGCCCTCCGTCCGGAAGCCATCGTGATTTCTCCCGGCCCATGCTCGCCCAACGAGGCCGGTATCTGTTGTGACCTGATTGCAGCAGCGGCGCCGCATGTGCCGGTATTGGGCGTCTGCCTTGGACATCAGGCGATCGGGCAGGTTTTTGGCGCGACGGTCGTCCGTGCGCCTGTGCCAATGCACGGAAAGGTCGACGGCATACGTCATGATGGCACCGGCCTGTTCCATGGTCTGGCCAGCCCGACACAGGCGACGCGCTATCACAGTCTTACCTTGGCGCCAGAGACGATACCTGACACCCTTATCGTCAATGCCCGGTCGCAGGATGGCGTGATCATGGGCGTGCGTCATCGGACCCTGCCGGTCCATGGCGTGCAGTTCCATCCCGAGAGCATCGCTTCGGAAGATGGTCAGATGATGCTGGCCAATTTCATCAATATCGCCCGTGCTGCACGCCAGAAGTCGCAAGCAGCCTGAATGACGATGCAGTCTGGTCGTCTCAAACAGGTCATGGGTCGGCTCGCCGAGGGGCGGCGTCTCACGGGGGAAGAGACCGAAGCGCTCTTTACCCTCATCATGCAGGGCGAAGTGCCCGGCGAGCAGCTTGCAGCTATCCTCATGGCGCTTCGCTTGCGTGGCGAAACTGTCGATGAGCTGAGCGGTGCGGTGCGTGCCGTTCGGGCCTGCATGACAACCCTGCCCGATGCCCCGGAAGGGGCAATGGATGTTTGCGGCACAGGGGGAGACGGGCTCGGCACGCTCAATGTTTCCACCGCCGTTGCTTTCGTGCTTGCGGGGCTGGGTGTGCCGGTGGCCAAGCACGGCAATCGCGCTCTGTCGTCTCGGGCGGGGGCGACAGACACGCTCATGGCGCTGGGGATTGCTCCGTGCGAAGATCTGGGCGAGCAGACGCGCCGCTTGCGTGACGGCCGTCTGGCTTTTCTCGCAGCGCCGCTGCATCATCCGGCCATGCGCCATGCCGCGCCGGTCCGGGGGGCACTTGGCTTTCGCACGATCTTCAATCTGATCGGGCCGCTCTGCAATCCGGCTGAAGTCCGCCGACAGATGATCGGTATCTACGATCAGCATTGGCTGCGCCCTGTGATCGAGACACTGGCATCGCTCGGTGCAGAGTGTGTCTGGGCCGTGCATGGCGAGACCGATCTTGGCGGGAGTGACGAAATCACCCTCGCGGGCCTGTCGCATATCCATGCCTGGGATGAAGGGCGCTTTCTCGATCTTGTCCTGACACCGGATATGGCGGGACTGCCGCACCGCCCCATCGCAGCCATTGCGGGCGGTGACCCCGCCCATAATGCCAGCAAGCTGCTCGACATGCTCTCCGGCCAGGAGGGCGCGTATCGTGATACCGTGCTCCTCAACACGGCTGTCGCCCTGCATGTCTCTGGCCGTTTCCCCATTCTTGAAAACGCGTCGATCGTCCCCACTCTCCTTCGCAGGAATGTCGAGGTCGCCGCACATGCCATCGATACAGGGCTTGCCCTGTCGGCCCTCGTTCAGGCGCAGAAGCAGGCGCCGGATTCTGCCGATGCGGTGCACCCCTCCCATTTGATCCAGACGTCAGGCTTGAAATGACCGATCATTCGTCCACGCCCACGCATGACACGCCCGCCGGCTTTCCTGATGTTCAGGTGCCCGGAACCCTTGTGCAGGAAGAGACCGCATTGCCCGTTTCCGGCGTGGACATGCCGGATGTGCTGGCGCGTATCTGTGCCCGGACGCGCATTGATGTCGAACAGCGCTCACAGATCATGCCACTCAAGGAAATCACGGCACGCGCTCGCGAGGTCAGTGTGCCTACGCGCGGTTTCGGTCAGGCGCTCAAGCAGATGGCGGCCGATCGGCGTGTCGGGCTGATCGCGGAGATCAAGAAGGCCTCGCCTTCGGCTGGAATCTTACGTCCGGATTTTGATCCGGTTGGCATTGCAAAGGCTTACGAAGCGGCCGGCGCGATCTGCCTTTCGATCCTGACCGAGGGCTCATGTTTTCATGGGTCGATCGAGGATCTCAAGGCGGTCAAGGAAATCTGCCCGCTGCCGATCCTGCGCAAGGATTTCATTCTTGAGCCCTGGCAGGTGCATGAAAGCCGACTGATCGGAGCGGATTGCATCCTGATCATTCTCTCGGCCCTGACCGATGCCGAGGCTGCCGAGCTCATCGCCCTTGCCCGTGGTCTTGACATGGACGTGCTGTGCGAGGTGCATGACGAAGGCGAACTCAATCGCGCACTTGCGCTCGACACCTCGCTTATCGGGATCAACAACCGCAACCTGCGTACGCTCGCGACCGATCTGGACACGACAGCCAAGCTTGCCCCGCTGGTGCCGCCCGATCGTATCCTCGTTTCCGAGAGCGGTATCCGCACACTCGAAGATGTGACGCGTGTGGGTGAGGTAGGGGCCAGCGGCGTGCTCGTTGGCGAAAGTCTCCTGCGCGAACAGGATCCTGGCATCGCCGCTCGCCGCCTGCTCGGCACGCTCTAACGCACATATTAACAGCCCGGGTTGTGGACTTGCTCAACGGGACTGGTAAATACCGGTCCCTGAGTTGTGCATGACACAACGATCTGGCCCAGGAGATACTCAGCATGTCCGGCAAAGCCCATAAGGGAGCGGCTCAGCCGCTCGCCGATCACAACGGACCGATCCTGCCACTGGAGACCGTGCGCACGGCATATCGCGATATGCTTCTGCTGCGCCGTTTCGAGGAAAAGGCTGGACAGCTTTACGGCATGGGTCTGATCGGCGGTTTCTGCCATCTCTATATCGGTCAGGAAGCGGTGATCGTCGGTATGTCGCTGGCGATGAAGCCGGGCGACAAGATCGTGACTTCCTATCGTGATCACGCGCACATGCTGATGATGGGCATGAGCCCCGGCGGTGTGATGGCCGAGCTGACCGGACGCAAAGACGGCTATTCGCATGGCAAGGGTGGCTCCATGCACATGTTCTCACGCGAGAAGAATTTCTATGGCGGTCATGGCATCGTGGGCGCGCAGGTAGCCATCGGCACTGGTCTGGCCTTTGCCAACAAGTATCGCGGGACCGATGAAGTGGGCGTTGCCTATTTCGGCGAAGGCGCTGCCCAGCAGGGGCAGGTCTATGAGAGCTTCAATCTCGCCGCGCTGCACAAGCTGCCTTGCATCTATGTGATCGAAAACAACCGCTACGGCATGGGCACGAGCGTCGAGCGCTCCAGTGCTGCGGCTCACAACCTCTCCGAGATCGGAGCGCCCTGGAAGATTCCGGGCCGCAAGGTGGATGGCATGGATCTGTTTGCCGTGCATGAGGCGGCTCAGGAAGCCGTCGCGCATTGCCGTGCGGGCAAGGGCCCTTTCCTGCTCGAGATGGAAACCTATCGCTATCGCGGCCACTCCATGTCTGACCCGGCGCGTTATCGCGACCGCTCGGAAGTCGAGGAGATGCGCCGTACGCGTGACCCCATCGAGGCGCTGCACAAGCTGCTGTCCGAGAAGGGCACGACAGACGAGGCGTTCAAGGAGATCGACGCCGAGGTGAAGCAGATCGTCAATGACGCTGCCGATTTTGCGCAGAACAGCCCCGAGCCTGATCTCTCTGAACTTTGGACCGATATTCTGGTGGAGGCGTAAGTCATGGCCGCTCCTGTTCTCATGCCGGCTCTTTCGCCTACCATGACTGAAGGCACGATTTCGAAGTGGACCCGCAAGGCGGGTGACAAGATCAATTCCGGCGACGTCATTGCCGAGATTGAAACCGACAAGGCCACGATGGAAGTCGAGGCGGTTGATAGTGGTATCCTGGCAAAGATCCTCGTGCCGGAAGGCACCGAGAACGTCGCCGTGAACACGCAGATCGCCATCATCGCAGAAGAGGGCGAGGACATCTCGGCGCTGGAAAATGGCCCGGCCCCCGCCCAGACGACCCCGGCTCAGACCGCGGTTGAGGAAAAGGCTCCCCAGAAGCCGCAAGAACTGGTGGCAACACCGGACCGCGAATGGGGCGAGACTTCGGTTATCACAGTGCGTGAAGCCCTGCGTGATGCGATGGCCGCAGAGCTGCGTCGTGATGACGATGTGTTCCTGCTTGGCGAGGAAGTCGCCCAGTATCAGGGCGCCTACAAGATCAGCCAAGGTCTGCTTGATGAATTCGGTGAGCGCCGCATCATCGATACGCCCATCACAGAGCATGGCTTCACGGGTATGGCTGTCGGTGCCGCTCTGACAGGCCTGAAGCCGATCGTGGAGTTCATGACCATGAACTTCGCGATGCAGGCGATCGACCACATCATCAATTCCGCCGCCAAGACGCTCTATATGTCGGGTGGACAGATGGGCTGTCCCATCGTGTTCCGCGGCCCCAACGGTGCAGCAGCGCGTGTGGGTGCGCAGCACTCGCAGTGTTATGCCAGCTGGTACGCCCATGTGCCCGGTCTGAAGGTCGTTGCCCCCTGGTCATCAGAGGATGCCAAGGGCCTGCTGCGTGCAGCTATTCGTGATCTGAACCCGGTGATCGTTCTAGAAAACGAGATCCTGTACGGACAGAAATTCCCGTG
This sequence comes from Asaia sp. A2, assembly GCF_057319415.1. NCBI lineage: Bacteria > Pseudomonadati > Pseudomonadota > Alphaproteobacteria > Acetobacterales > Acetobacteraceae > Asaia > Asaia sp. A2. The sequence continues at coordinate 175,303 of NZ_JBXWTO010000003.1, read as the reverse complement.
CCCGGTGGACGAGGAGTTCATCCTGCCCATCGGCAAGGCGAAGATCGAACGCGAGGGCAAGGACGTTACACTGGTGGCGTTCTCGATCATGGTTGGTGTGGCGCTCGAAGCCGCTGCCAAGCTGGCTGAGCAGGGCATCGAGGCGGAGGTGATCAACCTGCGCACCATCCGTCCCCTCGATACCGAGACGATCATCAACAGCGTCAAGAAGACAAGCCGTATCGTATCGGTTGAGGAAGGCTGGCCGGTGGCTGGCATTGGCGCCGAAATCTGCACAGTGGCCTGTGAGCAGGCGTTTGATTATCTCGATGCCCCGCCTGCGCGCGTCTGTGGTCTGGATATTCCGCTGCCCTACGCCGCCAATCTCGAAAAACATGCGCTTCCGCAGCCTGACTGGGTGGTGGACGCGGTTCGCAAACTGTTCTGAGGGGCTGCGACCATGGCTACCAATATCCTGATGCCCGCTCTTTCTCCGACCATGACCGAGGGTACGCTCTCGCGCTGGCTGAAGAAGGAAGGCGATACAGTCAAGGCAGGCGATCTGATTGCCGAGATCGAAACCGACAAGGCCACGATGGAAGTCGAGGCGGTCGACGAGGGGATTCTCGGCCGTATCGTCGTGCCGGAAGGCAGCGAGGGGGTGAAGGTCAATTCGCCCATCGCCATTCTGGTCGAGGAAGGCGAGGCTGTGCCTGACGCCGTTGAGTCGGCGCCGGCGCAGAAAGCGGAGCCCGCCCCCGAGACGGCCTCACAGACCGCCGCGCAATCGGCTCCCGCCCAGGCAACCCCGGCTGCGCCCGCGCAGTCTCAGGCCGCGCCGGTGGCGGCATCCCACCGCAAGCGCGTTTTCGCCTCACCGCTGGCACGTCGCATTGCCGCGCAGAAAGGTATCGATCTCGCTGCGCTGAACGGGACAGGCCCTAACGGCCGTATCCTGCGTCGCGACGTCGAGAACGCGAAGCCTGTTCAGGCTTCGGCAACGGTGACGGCTGCGGGTTCCATCCCTGCTGAAGCCAGGCGCGTGCCGAACTCGTCCATGCGCAAGGTCATTGCCCGTCGTCTCAGTGAGTCCAAGCAGAACGTCCCGCATTTCTATGTCTCGGTCGATATCGAGCTTGATGCGTTGCTTGCCCTGCGTGGCCAGCTCAATGCAGCATCACCCAGCGAGGGCGAGGGGCAGTTCAAGATCTCTGTCAATGACATGATGATCAAGGCTGTAGCTTTGGCCCTGCGCGATTGCCCCGGCCTGAACGTCCAGTTCACTGAAGCCGAAACGCTGCATTTCCCGGACATCGATATCTCGATGGCGGTCTCGATTCCCGATGGCCTGATTACACCGATCATCCGTCAGGCCGATCGCAAGACCCTGCGTGAAATCAGTGAGCAGGCGCGTGATCTGGCCAAGCGTGCCCGTGACGGCAAGCTCAAGCCGGAGGAATTCCAGGGCGGCACGTTCTCGATTTCCAATATGGGCATGTTTGGCGTGCGTGAATTCGCAGCCATCATCAACCCGCCTCAGGCCGGTATTCTGGCCATTGCCGCGGGTGAGAAGCGCGCCGTCGTGCGTGGCGATCAACTTGCGGTTGCCACTGTCATGACAGCCACCCTCTCGGTTGACCATCGTGCGGTCGATGGAGCGCTCGGTGCGAAATGGCTCAATGCCCTGCGTGACATTGTGCAAAACCCCTATCGACTGGTGATCTGACTCATGGACAAATTCGATCTGATCGTCGTGGGCGGTGGGCCGGGCGGCTACGTCGCTGCCCTGCGCGCCGCGCAGCTTGGCAAGAATGTCGCTGTGGTCGAAAGCACCCATCTGGGGGGTATCTGCCTCAATTGGGGTTGCATCCCGACCAAGGCGTTGCTGCGGGCGTCCGAACTCAATCATCAGCTACATAACCTTGCCGAGTTTGGCTTCAGCGCCGAAAAGGTGAGCTTCGACATCGAAAAGGTGGTGGCGCGCTCGCGCGCCGTGTCACGTCAGTTGTCGCGCGGTGTCGCTGGCTTGCTCAAAAAGGCCAAGGTCAAGGTTTACGATGGCCGGGCCAAGCTCGCCGGTCGTGACGGCAAGGCGCATATTGTCGCCATCAGCAAGGATGGCAAGGAGACCGGCCGTATTGCTGCGCCCGACGTGATTCTGGCAACAGGCGCCCGCGCCCGCCACTTCCCCGGGCTCGAGCCTGATGGGGAGCTGGTCTGGACCTATCGCGAGGCGATGGTGCCCAAGGAACTGCCGAAGCGTCTTCTGGTCATCGGGTCCGGGGCAATTGGCGTCGAGTTCGCGTCGTTCTATCGCAATATGGGCGCTGAAGTGACCATTGCCGAAGTGGCCGACCGTATCATGATTGCCGAAGACGCGGAAATCAGCGCCATGGCGCAGAAGGCCTTCGAGAAGCAGGGTATCAAGGTGCTGACTGGCGCCAAGGTTGGCCCGCTCGACAAGAAGGATGGCACCGTCTCGACCCGGATCACGACAGCATCGGGCACGACCGATCTCGTTGTCGACAAGGTCATTCTTGCGGTTGGTATCGTCGGAAATGTGGAAGACCTCGGCCTCGAGCAGACCAAGGTCAAGGTCGACAAGACCCATATCATTGTTGATGAGTTCTGCCGCACCGGCGAGCCGGGCCTGTGGGCCATTGGTGACGTGGCGGGTGCGCCATGGCTGGCGCACAAGGCCAGCCATGAGGGCGTGATCTGCGTCGAGAAGATTGCAGGCCACGATCCCGAACCGCTCCATCCGCTCAATATTCCGGGTTGCACCTATAGCCGCCCCCAGGTGGCGTCGGTGGGTCTGACCGAGGAAAAAGCCAAGGCAACCGGACGCAAGCTCAAGATCGGCCGGTTCCCGTTCCTCGCCAATGGCAAGGCGCTGGCCATGGGCGAGCCGGATGGCCTGACCAAGACCATCTTCGATGCCGAGACCGGCGAATTGCTGGGCGCGCATATGATCGGTGCTGAAGTGACGGAGATGATTCAGGGCTATGTGATCGCACGGACGTCCGAACTCACCGAGGCCGAGCTGAAGGAGACGGTTTTCCCGCACCCGACAATCTCGGAAACGATGCATGAGTCGGTCCTTGCAGCCTGGGGTGGAGCACTCCACTTCTAGTCATGACCATGCAGCGCATTACTATCGATCATCGCAAGTCAGGTTCGCTTCGCCATCCTGAAAAGGCCAACCGGCCGGACAACCCGATCCAGCGCAAGCCGGACTGGATACGGGTAAGGGCGCCCAACAGCCCCGTCTATCAGGAAACGCGCAAGCTCATGCGCGATAACAGGCTGGTGACAGTCTGTGAGGAAGCCGCCTGTCCGAATATCGGTGAATGCTGGTCACAGCGCCACGCCACCATGATGATCATGGGGGAGATCTGTACGCGCGCCTGTTCGTTCTGCAACGTTACGACAGGTATGCCCAAAATGCTGGATGCCGATGAGCCACAGCGCGTGGCAGAAGCGGTGGCCAAGCTCGGGCTGCGCCATGTGGTCATCACCTCAGTCGATCGCGACGATCTGGCCGATGGTGGGGCGCTGCATTTTGCCCAGACGATCGCACGGGTGCGCGAAGCCTCACCGGAAACGACGATCGAGATCCTGACGCCTGACTTCCTGCGCAAGCCTGGCGCGCTTGAGGTGGTCGTCAAGGCCCGTCCGGATGTTTTCAATCACAATATTGAAACTGTCCCCCGGCTCTATCCGTCTATCCGCCCAGGGGCACGGTATTTCCAGTCCGTGCGTCTGCTCGATGACGTGAAGGCGCTCGATGCTTCGATCTTTACCAAATCCGGGCTGATGCTCGGTCTGGGTGAGGAAAAGATGGAGGTAGGTCAGGTCATGGACGATTTCCGTATTGCCGACGTCGATTTCATCACGATGGGTCAGTATCTGCAGCCAACGCCCAAACACGCTGCCGTGGCAAAATTCGTGCCGCCCGACGAGTTCGAGGAATTTGCCCGCATGGCCCGCGCCAAGGGCTTCCTGCAGGTCAGCTCGAGTCCGCTGACACGCTCGTCCTATCATGCCGATTCCGATTTCGCAGCGCTTCGAGAGGCGCGACAGAACAGGCTGAAGCAAGAAGCGCTCCAGCTGGAGAGAGAATAATGCCTACCCATGCCGAGCAACGATTGATCGCTTACAGTCCTGAACAGCTTTTCGATCTCGTGGCCGATGTGGGTGCCTATCCTCAATTCCTGCCCTGGTGCGTCAAGGCTGTCATCAAATCGCGCACTGAACAGGAGCTTGTCGCTGACCTCACTGTCGGCTTTGGGCCGTTTCGCGAGACCTTCACGAGCCGCGTCTCGTTGGAGAGACCACACCGCATACGCGTGCGGTACGAGAAAGGCCCGTTCAGATATCTCAACAATGTCTGGACCTTCACCCCTGAGCCGCGGGGCTGTCTTGTGGATTTCTTCGTCGACTTCGAGTTCCGCTCGCGCCTTTTGCAGAACGCGATCGGGGTGGTGTTCAACGAAGGCGTCCGACTCATGGTATCTGCCTTCATCAAGCGGGCGCGCGACACCTACGGGGTATCATCGCAACCCGGTGCGGTGATCCGCCGGTAATCACGCGGACGTTTTTAAAGCACGCCGCAACTGCAACGCCTTCGTTACGTTTCCTGCTTACAGACGGGTATGGTTTGTGTCGCGATACACAAACCCGGCCCCGATATCTGCCTATCAAGGAAGGACGAACAATGAAGATTTCTGCTCTGGGTGCCACGCTGATGGCCGCTACCTTCGCTGTCGCAACGCCGGCATTCGCCAAGCACACGGGCCACAAGGCTCATGCCAGCAAGACCGCCATGCAGCACCAGAAGGCGGACAAGGGCTCGGCATCCACCGAGGACCTGAATGCACGCAGCTTGCAGCAGGCCCAGACTCCCGTTCCCGTGACGACGCCTGCAGCAGCGCCGATGGCCAATGCCACAGCCCCGGCCCCGGCCCCCATGCCGATGGACAACAACATGAAGATGCCTGCCTCGACGATGCCGGCTTCCTCGGGCCAGTAATCGGCCCTGCGTCCCTTCCCCTCATTCCGCCGCGAGACTTAGGCGCTACGGGGGAGGGATCGTGGCTTCCCTCTCGTCAGGATCTGATGCAGGTCTCCCGACACACCTCGTCTGTCCCCGCGAGAGGGCTCAGGTACCCTGTCTCATCGAGGCAGGGTTTTTTATTGCCGCGTCTACGCGCCTTGCGAGCCGTCCTGATGATTGGGGTCTCTCTGTAGCAGGGAAGGTCGATGCCTAAATGTTCTGCAATCTGCCCCTCGAAACCCTATGTTTCGCCGTTTGCATTGCCTATATGCCCCCATCATGAGCGGTGTTGATAAAAAACTGGTGCGGGCCTGGGTGCGACAATACGCAGGACCAGCCAAACGTGCAGCCCTGCCGGTTGTGGCAATCGGTTGCCTCTCGACATTGGTCGGCATCGGTCAGGCCTGGTTTCTTGCCTCGACGATCGGTCATCTTCTGGTCGGATACGACCCGTCGGTTCCTGGTCTTATCGGGGCCTTCGCCGTGCTTTCCCTGCTGCGGGCAATCTGTCTGTTTGCGCAGGAGCATTATGCGGCCCGTGCAGGCGTGAAGTCGCGCGAGCGATTGCGCCGATCGGCCCTGAGTTCGGTTTTCAATGTTGGACCAGCCCTGCTGCGCCGTCAGCACTCCGCCGAGATTGCGGCCTTGCTGGTTGATCGTATCGAGGCGCTGGAGGGCTATTTCGCCCGCTGGCTGCCCGCCTCGATGACATGGATGGTCTTTCCGGCCATTGTTCTTGTGGCGGTGCTGGCGGTCGACGCCCGTGCAGCCTTGATCCTCGCGATATGCGGGGCGCTTGTTCCGGTAGCGCAGGCTGTGTTCGGCATCGGTGCCGCACTCGCGTCACGCAACCAGTTTCTGGCGATGGTGCGTCTCCAGGCACGGTTTCTCGATCGGGTTCGCGGTATCGCGACCATCGTTCTCTCAAACGCAACGGACGCCGAAGCCGCGTCTCTGGCACGCTCAGCCGATGAGTTGCGCCGGCGCACGGTCAGGATTCTGCGCGTGGCTTTCTTCTCGTCGGCCGCCATAGATGTGGCGATGGTCGTGGCGATCATTCTGATCGTTTTGACACAGGGTCATTTCATCCATCTCGTTTCCGGCGTTCAGGATCAGCCTTCGACGGGTCATGTCAGGCCTTCACCGCATTTTGCCCAGACCCTTTTTGCGCTTTTTCTTGTCCCGGAATTCTTTGCGCCTTTCCGTGGGTTAGCCCTGGCCTATCAGGATCGGGCTCAGGCAGCTGGCGCGGCTGAGGCGATGCATGGGCTGGATGGGGACAGCCCTGAAGCAGCTCAGGACGCTGCGAGCGCCGTTGTGACGGGGCCTCTTACGGTAGAGGCGCAGCATCTGGGCTATCGCTGGGCCGACGATCGGCCCGCGGTATTTGACGATATTTCCTTCACGGTGCAGCCGGGAGAGACACTGCTACTCGACGGGCCTTCAGGCACAGGTAAATCAACGCTCATCGAACTGATCCTTGGTTTCATCCGGCCCGATCATGGAGCGATCCTGTTCAACGGGGAGGATATCGCGACGATGCGGGGGGCAGATATTGCCCGCCATCTTGCCTGGGTTGGGCAGAAGCCCGTCATCTTTGCCGGTACACTGCGCGACAATCTGCTTTTCGCCCGACCAGACGCAAATCAGGCAGCGCTGGATGAGGCCATCAGAGCCTCGGCAGTCGGCGCTTTTCTGCAGGATTTGCCAATGGGGCTGGATACCGAGATTGGCGAAGGAGGTTTTGGCCTTTCCGGGGGGCAGGCCCAGCGTGTGGCCATTGCGCGAGCCTATCTGAAGGATGCGCCGCTCCTGTTGCTGGACGAGCCAACGGCGCATCTTGATCCGGATACAGAACGCAGTATCATCGCGGCCCTGCATGATCTGGCAAAAGGCCGGACGGTCATTCTGAGCAGTCATTCTGCTGTCATGCAGGCTTTCGCGACAAAGAAGCTGCACCTTGGTCCATCACCTTCAGTCATGAAACCGAGTGCTTCCACGGTCCGTGTGGGATCGGAGATTCCCGCATGATCACAAGAGCGTCTCATTCTTCGCCCTCGGCTAAGCCAAGTGTCGAGCAGGCTCTAGGGATCATTCTCCGGGTTTGGCGGCCCTATGGCGGCCGTCTGCTCCTTGGGCTGGCCCTCTCCGCACTCGCCCTGTTGAGCGGTATGGCGCTAATGTGGAATGCTGGGGCCAGAGTGACGTCGCTTGCGCTGGGAATGGGCGCTGGGCTCGGTTTGCTCAGGGCGTTCGGTGGCGCACGTATCGTGCTGCGCTATGCCGAGCGTCTGTTTGCCCATGATGCCATGTTCCGCGCCCTTGCGGCGCTCCGGGTGTGGTTCTTCCGCAATCTCGCCTCCGGCGCTGCGGCAGGTCTTGGCTTTCGGCGCGCAGGCGATCTGCTCAACCGTCTCGTCGGCGATGTCGAGTTGCTGGATAATCTTTATCTGCGTATTGCCATGCCCATGCTGGGTATCGCGCTGTCCCTGCCTGTCATCGCACTCGTTGCGGGCTATGCAAACTGGCGTTTCGGCCTCGCGCTGTCCGGTCTTTTTCTTGTCGCAGCCTGTGTTGTACCGCTCGTGTCAGCCCGGCGCGCCGCGTCACGCAGTGCAGTCATCCTTCATGCTGAGTCGTCCTTGCGCGTCGCTGCAGTCGATCTTGCAACAGGCCTGCGCGAGGCCCGTGCCTTTGGCGGTGAGAGCCGTCTTGCAGAGCGCCTGATGACGGAGGAGGCGCGGCTTCATGGTGCCCAGCTGGATCAGGCGCGCGCCATGGCTGGTGCAGGGGCTGTTTCCTATCTGTGCGGTCAGGGCGCGCTCGTGCTCATCCTTGCAGGGCTTGCCGGGTTCGGAAAGCTGACGCTCGATGACGTGTCCGGCATCGCGCTCATATTCCTCACCGGGATGATTTTCGAGAACATCGGCACGTTGGCGCGTACCAGTGTGCTGGCGACACAGGTTGGGCAGGCCGCGCGGCGTGTTGTCGAAGTCGCTGAGGTGAAACCGGATGTAATGAGCAGTCATTGTCCGGCGCCTGAGGCTGGCGATCTTGTGCTGCGCGATGTGACCTTCGGGTGGGATCCGGCACGTGCGCCTGTCTTGAAAGGTATCGATCTCACCATAAGGGCAGGCGAGCATATCGCTCTGGTAGGGCCGTCAGGGGCAGGAAAATCCAGTCTCGCGGCGCTGCTGCTCAAGGTGACACGCCCGCAATCCGGACAGATCCTGTTTGGCGGCCATGATCTTGCAAGCCTCGATACGACGAGCCTGCGCGGGCAAATCGGATGGCTTTCGCAATCAACCCATCTGTTTGCCGATACCATACGGAACAACCTGTTGCTTGGGCGTGAGGGTGTGAGCGATGAGGCCCTGTGGGCAGCCCTGGAGCGCGCCGAAATGGCCGAGACCGTGCAGGCCTTGCCTGATGGGCTTGATTCCTGGGTAGGTGAGGGTGGCACGCGTCTGTCAGGCGGGCAGGGGCGTCGTATCGCTCTGGCTCGAACACTCCTGCGCGACACGCCGATTATCATTCTTGATGAGCCAGCGACGGGGCTCGACAGCGTGACCGAGCGTGCCTTCCTGAGAACGCTGGGTCGCACGATGCAGGGGCGCACCGTCATCCTTATCGCGCATCGTCTGACCGGGCTTGAAAACCTAGACCGAGCCTGGCGTATCGAGGCTGGGAACCTCACGCCATTACCGCTCTAGGAAGCAAGTTGGGGCGTCTGCTTGACGGGCGGTAAGCCACAAGGCAGTGACATCGTCACGGCTCCGTGGATGTCACGGCGATTCGAGAAGGAAATAAAGATGCGTCGTCTGCCTGTGATGTTGTCGGTGTTCGCTCTGACGGGTCTCTCAGCCTGTAATGGCGGTGCAGATCGCGACCGTTACCCTGTTTTCTTCGAGCCGGCCTCGACCACTGTTTCGGCAAGCGCCCAGAATATCATCGATCAGGCTGCTGCCGATGCGCGCGACACGCAGGCCAAGACAATTGAGGTCATTGGTCACGCCGGTGCCCGTGGCAACCTCTCTGCTGATGAAATGCTGTCGGTCGAGCGTGCGAAGGTTGTCGCAGCAGCCCTGACAAAGGCCGGTGTTGGCGCAGCCCGGATCACCCAGATGGCGCGTCCGCCCAAGAACAACGAGGACGCAGCCGTGGCCTCACGCGTGGTGACGATTGAAGTCGATCCTTCCACGCATTGAGAAGCTCCATCTGAACCTTGGATTTAACTGACCTCTCATCAATCGTCTCCGACGAGCGCGAAACGCCCGACGCGGTACTGAACCGCGTTTTCGGTTTCTCGAGTTTCCGGGGGCAGCAGGCAGAGGTCATCGAAGCGGTCATGAATGGCGAGGATGTGCTCGTCATCATGCCCACAGGCGGGGGCAAGAGCCTTTGCTATCAGGTTCCCGCCCTGTGTCGGCCTGGCATGGGGATCGTGATCTCACCCCTGATTGCGTTGATGGACGATCAGGTGGCGGCATTGCGACAGCTTGGTGTCAATGCGGCAGCCCTGCACTCAGAGCTCGATCCTGACCGGCTTGAGCGCATACGCAGCGATTTGCGTGATGGTCGCCTCGATATCCTCTATATCTCGCCTGAGAGGCTGGTATCACCCGGTACGGCGCGCTGGCTCGCACGCAACCCGGTATCGGTGCTTGCCATTGACGAGGCCCATTGCGTCTCGGCATGGGGCCATGAATTTCGCCCGGAATATCGGGCTTTGGCCGATCTGCCAGAGATCTTCCCCGGCGTTCCCCGTATCGCCCTGACGGCCACAGCCGATTCACGAACGCAGGACGATATCCTTCTGGCGCTGGGCATGCCCCAGGCGCGTCGCCTCACATCGAGTTTCCATCGTCCCAATCTGTTCCTCGCAGCCTCTCCCAAGGGCTCGGAAACAAGGCAGGTACAGGACGCACTCACCCGGCATCGCGACGACGCTTCAATTGTCTATTGTGGCAGCCGCAATCGCACGGAGCGCATGGCGAAAAGCCTGCGCGAGAAAGGCTTCAACGCCCTGCCGTATCACGCCGGGCTGTCACCACAGGAAAAACACGCAACGCTTTTGCGGTTTCGCAGCGGCGAGCCGATGGTGATCGTCGCGACAGTGGCCTTCGGTATGGGTATCGACCGCCCGGATGTCCGCTGCGTGGTTCATCTGGACATGCCCGCTTCGCCCGAGGCCTATTATCAGCAGATCGGTCGGGCAGGGCGCGATGGGGCACCTGCCGATACTCTCCTGCTCTATGGCGGTGAGGATATGGCGCGGGCGCGTTACTGGCTGGAGCAATCGAACGCACCAGAGACAGAAAAGCGCGTCATGCAGGCGCGTCTGGAGAGCATGATCGCGCTGACGGAAACCGTCGGCTGTCGTACGCAGGCCTTGCTTGCCTGCTTTGGTGAAGCCTTGCCGACACCCTGCGGGCATTGCGACAATTGCAGGACGCCCGCCGAGACATTTGATGGCACTGAGGCCGCGCAGAAAGTGCTTTCCACCATCTACCGCACCGGCCAGCGCTTTGGCGCCGTTCATCTCACCACGGTTCTGCGCGGCAAGCTGACCGAGGCGATTGAGCGTCATGCCCATCAGCATCTCACCGTGTTCGGTGTCGGCAAGGACCATTCGGAGCAGTGGTGGCGCGGTGTGATCCGTCAGCTCATTGCGCGCGGGGCCATCAGGATGAGTGGCGAGCACGGCACATTAGGGCTTGATGTCGACGCGGCCCGCCCAATCCTGCGTGGCGAGGAAAAGCTGCGTCTGCGCAGCGATCCCATGAAGGCCCAAGGCTTCACTGCGCGTAATGCCCCCGCTGCGTCGATTGTGGATGCGCTGGACGATGAAGAACGCGCACGGTTCGAGGCTCTGCGCCGGTGGCGACGCGAGGAGGCCCGTGAGCAGGAAATTCCGCCTTATGTTATCTTCCATGACGCGGTCCTGACCGAGATCGCCCGTGAAAACCCCGATTCTGTCGAAGCTCTCTCGGAGATCAAGGGCGTAGGGGCATCAAAGCTCAAGCGTTACGGCGATGCGGTTATTGCGGCGCTGGAAGGGGATTAGCGCCGCATTCACAGGCTCTCGCTTCGTAGCGCTATTCAGCCCACACAGGGCGTCGAGGCGGACGGAGGGTACCTCAACAGCCATGGTACCCCGTTGAGACGCACGGAGATCACATGATCAGCGCCGCCTGTCCGCGCCTCGCTCTCATGCCGCCACCAAGGGGTGTTCTCAGTCCTTCAACGGGAAGTTGACCGTGCTCGATGTTCCCCCGAGAAATCTGAAGGTCAGAGGTACGTTTTCGCCGGGTTTGACCGTATCGGGGAAATTGCGGCAGATCAGGTGATATCCGCCCTCGGGAAATACCATCGTCATATCCGCCGGGATGGTAAAATGCGAAAACAGATTCGCCGTATGACTTGTCACCTCCTGCTCACTGTGAAATGCCTCGATCGCGGCGCAATCGGGTGAACTGACGCCCGAAACAAGATGGGCTTCGTGCCCCTTGTTGACGATGGTGAAATAGGCGGCAGCCAGCCCGGGATAATGCTTGGCGCGCCTGACCCACCCCTCGATAGTGATATCGCGATTGGCGTTCTTTTGCCCGGGGATGTTCGTGTCATCGGTCTGGGCCTGTGCTCTGGTGGGAAGAAGCAAGGCACCTGTCACGCAAACTGTCATGAGCAGTGCTGGAATAGCTTGCACTCTTTTCACTGATACGCTCCTTTCTGCCCCCGGCTCGCTTGGCCGGTCAGTGCCATCATATGCCCATCAGGGGGAAACTCTCATGAACTGCCCGTTCTGTGGCCATGAAGATACGCAGGTCAAGGATAGTCGTTCGACTGACGATGGTGCGGCCATACGTCGCAGGCGCGTTTGCGCTGCCTGCGCCCAGCGTTTCACCACCATCGAACGAGTCCAACTACGTGAACTGGTGGTGACGAAGATGGATGGCAGGCGCGTTCCCTTTGATCGCGACAAGCTGGCACGCTCCATTCGTATTGCCCTGCGCAAGCGTCCGGTGGAAGAAGAACGCCAGGAGCGGATCGTTAACGGCTTGGTGCGCCAGCTTGAGGCCTCTGGTGAAGCGGAAATTTCTTCGGCGCGTATTGGTGAATTGGCAATGGATGCATTGCACAGCATCGATGGTGTCGCTTATGTGCGCTTTGCAAGCGTATATCGCGATTTTCGAGAAGTAGAGGCTTTTTCGAAGCTGCTGACGGATATGCGTCCCGGTGAGGAGGCAGAGTTGCCGCTCCCGCCGGTCAAGCGCGGAAAAGACAAGGGATAATAACGATGACCGACGAGACCAGTACCAAGAACCAGCCGAAGCGCTCGCGCACCGTCGCTCGTGTTGCCGCCGTGCAGGCGCTCTTCCAGTGCGAGCAGGGTGGTGAGAATGCCGAAACGGTTATCAGCCAGTTTCAGCGTCATCGTCTGGCCGATGAGCGTGGCAGCGGTTTCGAGGATGGCTACGTGCCTGATGCTGATTTTCGGCTTTTCGGGCTGATAGTGAAAGGCGTCACGCTGGCTCAGGACCGTATCGACACGGCGCTGTCGGGGGCTTTGCCCGCTAACTGGCCCCTCAACCGTCTTGACCCTGTGCTGCGCGCCCTGCTGCGCGCTGGCGCATGGGAACTGGGTGAGGACGTTCCGGCGCGTGTTGTCATCAACGAATATCTCGATGTGGCGCATGGTTTTTTCTCGGGTGATGAGGCGCGCCTCGTCAATGGTGTGCTCGATGCGCTGACCCGTCCGGCTGCCCCTGTGCAGGACAGCAGCGAGAGCGATGGCGCTACGCATGACGAGTCAGAACCGGGCTGAAATGAGCGGCGGCGAGTTCGACTTCATTGACAGGTTCTTTCGCCCTCTGGCGGGTGACGGGGCTTTGGCTCTCGGTGATGATGCTGCGCTGATCGGCCTGGCTGAAGACAGGGAGCTGATATTGTCGACCGATACACTGGTCGAAGCCGTTCACTTTCTGCCAGGTGATCCTGCCGAGACGATCAGTCGCAAACTCTTGCGTGTCAGCCTGTCCGATTGTGCCGCAATGGGCGCGATACCGCGTGGCTATCTGATGAATATCAGCCGCCCTGCGGCATTTGATGATCTGTGGTTTGCAAGTTTCAGCGCCGGGCTCGCGCAGGATCAGGCGCGGTTTGATGTGCACCTTCTAGGGGGGGATACCACCAGCACACGCGGGCCTCTGGTGCTGAGCCTGACTATTCTGGGCGAGGTGCCTCGAGGCAAGGCCGTCAGGCGGCGGGGGGCTCGTCCTGGTGACAGCCTGTGGGTCACCGGGACCATCGGCGATGCGGCACTCGGCCTGCAGGCACTGCTGGGGGAGCTTGCCGATCCGGATGGGTATCTCGCTGGGCGCTACAGGGTTCCGCAGCCGCGTGTAGGCTTCCCACTGGGCGACTTCGCCCATGCCGGTATGGATATTTCGGATGGGCTCGTACAGGATGCAGGTCATCTCGCCCGGGAAAGTGGTGTGCGTCTGGAGATAGAGGCAGCCGCTATTCCGCTCTCGACACAGGCGCGGTCCGCTGGCGTGGTGTGGTTCGAGACCTGCCTGACTGGTGGTGATGATTACGAGCTTCTCTTTGCAGCGCCTGATGCCCAGGAAGCGACAATTCTTCAGGCTGCGAAAGCCGCATCGCTTCAGGTAACCCGCATAGGACGGGTGACGGAAGGGGCGGGCGTGAGTGTGCTGGATAACCAGGGCGCTGAGATACGTCTATCCCGTAAAGGCTGGCAGCACTTCTGAGATAGACGCAAGCGCGTTAGATCCTGAGTGCCTGGCGGGTGTCTCCCTTTCGGGATGTCCGCTGGTACCGGATCACCTGATGATATCTTTCTCGTACACGCGATGCACCTTGTTCGGTTCAGGCACGAGGCGGCGCACGAGGTTCAGCATTGGTGTGTTCGTATCAAGAATCCAGCCCAGCTCGACCGATTTGTAGGGCAGGGACGTACGGCGTCGAATAAGTTCGTCGATAGCGAGTGACGGCATGAGAGCGCCAAGAAGCGTACCGCGCACCTTGTGCGATACGCCGAGCAGGATGACGCGCGCAGATTCAAAGCGGTGGCCAAGCAGTCGCGCGCCCAACCGAGCCCAGCCCAGAAGGGAGGGTGCACCATCGATACCTCGCGCGATATCGTACACATTGGGCACTATCAGCGCCATTGCTGCGGGCTCGCCTGCATGATCGATCTGGACATAGTGCTCGGGCCGCAGCACCAGCTTGAGTTGCTGGATCAGGCCTTCCATCTCGTAGGATTGCAGCGGGACGAAGTTATAGGTGTTGGCCCATGCGTCATTATAGAGCGAGCGCAGAACCTCGCCCTGTGCGGCAATCTGCTTTTTGGAGAGATGGGAGACCGTGACGTCGCCCAGCTTACCTTCGCCTGGCTTGAGCGCGCCTGGTACGATATGGCGCTCGTCCAGATCTTCCGTCAGGTCGAGCTTGAAGGTGAGCAGATCACGGGTGGGCTCGAAGCCGAGCGCTTCGATCAACCCGTTGAGTTCTGGCGGGTGCCAGGGAGTGCCGATCATCGGGGACTCATTCTGTCCCGTGATCATCAGGCCCGACTCACCATGATAGCCAAGCGTGACCGGACCACGCATGCGAACCATGCCCTGATCGCGCAGCCAGAGCTCGGCGCTGTCGAGCAGGGCCTTGACGACATCTGCGTCCGACACCGCATCCAGGGCGCCGAACCAGCCGATCTTTTGATCCCAGACCTCGAGTGCCTTGGCGTCCACGACAGCAGAGATGCGTCCGACAGGTTTGTTACCGCGCCAAGCCATGAAACAGCGCACCGACGCGTGTCGGTAAATGCCGTTTTTCGCAGGATCGAGCAGATCGCTCTGCTCCATGTCGAGCGGGGGAACGTAGCCTTCTCGCCCCTTGTAGAGTATCCGCGGAAGTCTGATGAAGCGTTTCAGGTCCTTGCGGGAGAGAACGGGGCGCACCGTCAGACCTGCGTCCGATGAGTGGACGTCACCAAGGGTTGATCCAGAGGAGGAAGTTTGCGTGTCCGGCTTGTTGCGGAGATACGAAGGTGAAGCGGTCGTTGCGCCGCGCGCAACGGCACCATGTTCTGAATTGCCCTGTTCGGAACCGGGTTGTCCGGCATCAGCCTGATTGGCAACAAACTGGCGGAGATCTTCTGCTTCCGACAAGGCTCACTCTCAATCGCGGTTTGTCCAGCTCGCCCCCATGGCGCGGCCGGGCTTCCGTTTCATTTACGAAAGCGCGTTGAATGTCACGTCCAGAGCGGTTTGCAAAGCTGAACTTTGCACCCGGCCATGTTCTCATCACCGGAGCCTCGGGAGGGTTGGGCAAGGCATTGGCCCTCCAGTACGCCGGGCCGGGTGTCATGCTCACATTGTGGGGGCGTAACGAGTTGCGGTTGCAGGCTGTTGCGCAGGCCTGCAGGGAGCGTGGAAGCACGGTCGAGTGCCATAGGCTTGGTTTGACCGAAATCGATGATGCTCTCGCGCTGTTTCGCCAGTGCGATGAGAAAAAATCGGTTGATCTGCTGGTGCTCAATGCCGGTGTGTCGGACATACGTCCTGCCGGGGCCCTGACGGAGCAGGTCGAGGCCGTTCGTGAGGCGGCTCTTGTCAATTATGTTGTCCCGACCGTTCTGGCGACAGAGGCTGCGGCACGGATGGCACCGCGTCGCCGCGGGCGTATTGCCATGATCGGCTCCGTTGCAGCCCATCATGACCTGCCCTTCGCGTCTGCCTACAGTAGCTCAAAAGCGGGTCTTGGGCGCTTCGCCACCTGCCTTCACGCCGCCATGAGCCCTCACGATGTGGGCGTGACTCTGGTCGAGCCGGGCTATATTGACACGGCCATGAGCCGCAGGCTCGACGGGGCGAGGCCCTTTCTGGTGACAGCCGAGAAAGCTGCGGCGCTTATCGCCAGAGCCATCAGCCGCAACACCGCCGTGCTGGTCTTCCCGCGCGTCTTCCTGCTGTTGAAGTTTGTATCAGCAATCGTGCCGCGCCGTGTGGCACATCGTCTGCTTCGTCTTGCAAAAGTTAAACAGAACGCTGCTTGAGGGCATGCGGTAACTGAATGAACAGGTTTGGGGGTGTTGACGCATAGGTGATAGCCTGCGACTGCTTCCCCACGAAATGTTCGAGGATGGAACCGGGATCAGCCGGATCCGTGTCAGATCGGACATCGCCCCTGGAAACTGGAGCAAGCAATGCAGGATATTGTCACCGTCGATATTGGAGGCACGAACGCACGATTTGCGATCGCCAAGGTCGATCAGGGGCGTGTGGTCGAACTGGGTGAGGCCACAACCCTGCGCACGGCAGATCATGCGAGCCTTGCCCTGGCATGGGAAGCTTTCGGCCGCACCCTGGGTCGCGAATTGCCCCGCTACGCTGGCATTGCCATTGCCTGCCCGATTCAGGGTGAGACGCTCAAGATGACCAATAACCCCTGGATCATCCAGCCGTCCATGCTGGCAGAGCGGTTGCATCTTGAGGATTTCACGCTCGTCAATGATTTCGGTGCTGTCGGCCATGCCGTGGCCCAGATCGACGAGCAGTATCTCGAGCATCTTTGTGGTCCTGACCGTCCATTGCCGAGCGAAGGCACGACGACGATCGTTGGTCCGGGCACCGGGCTTGGTGCCGCGTGTCTGCTGCGCCGCAAGGGCCAGTATTTCGTGATCGAGACCGAGGGCGGCCATATCGATTTCGCGCCGCTTGACGAGTTCGAGGACAAGATCCTGCGTGCGCTGCGCCGGCGCTTTCGCCGTGTGTCGGCCGAGCGCATCGTATCGGGCCCCGGCCTGACCAATCTCTACGAAATCATCGCCGAGATGCAGGGGCTGCCCATCACCATGCGCGACAACAAGGCGCTTTGGGAGATGGCCATGGAAGGCCGTGATTCGATGGCGGCAGCCGCACTAGAGCGTTTCTTCCTCTCTCTTGGCGCCGTGGCGGGTGATCTGGCCCTGGCCCACCGTGCTCAGGGCGTTGTCATCGCAGGTGGGCTTGGCTTGCGTGTGGCTGACCGACTGCCCCATTCCGGCTTTGCCGAGCGCTTTGTGGCCAAGGGGCGTTTTGAAAGCATGATGGGTGACATGCCGGTCAAGGTCATCACCCATCCCCAGCCCGGCCTGTTTGGCGCCGCAGCGGCCTTTGCTTCGGAACATCCGGCACTCTGAGTTTGACGGTGCGCCCTGCCAGTCCGGGCGCATCATCACTTTTCCCGCTACAACATTTCTGGTGCCATTACTTCGCCGCTTATTCCCCGGATCCGCGGTCCCAGGCTGCCTGTCGATCAGGGGCATACGAACCGGCAATCAAGGCGTAGCATTGCTCAAGTGCTGATATGGGTCTTCGGCTCAGCTCCGGCAGTATTCATCGCGTGGAGTGCGTTCGCCAGAAGAGATCGTCCCTTCCGGCAGAGCGTTGTCACCCTATGTCAAGAAATTGTGCATTGCGTGCGAAACGAGATAGCGTAGTGCTGTCTTGATTACATTGGTGTAATATTAAGTCGCGCTGCCGCCTTGCCACGGACACCAGACATGATGAAGCCCAATTCCATAGCAGGTACCCCAGGTACGGTTCAACGCGGGCAAGGGGGTCACGAGGTCAGCCATGAGCATGCCAGGCGTGTTCCGCTCTGGCGGCATACCTATATGCAGGTTCTTGTGGCGATCATCATCGGTTCGCTGATCGGTCATTTTGCCCCCCAGACGGGGCAAGCCCTGCAACCTCTGGGAGACGGGTTCATCCGTCTCGTCAAGATGATCATCCCTCCTGTCATCTTTCTGACCATCGTGACGGGTATTGCGGGGATGCGTGACCTGAGGGCGGTGGCGCGCGTGGCGGCGAAGACTTTCGCCTACTTCCTGTTCTTCTCCACGCTTGCCCTCGTGGTCGGGCTGGTAACAGCCAACGTCATCCGCCCGGGGGCTGGGCTTCATGCCACGATTGATACGTCACCTGCCGGAACGGCCAGCGTGGCGCGCTATATTGGCAAGTCTCACGAGACCAGCCTTGTCGATTTTGTGCTCAACATCATCCCTGACACCTTCGTTTCGGCCCTGACAACAGGCAACATCCTGCAGGCGCTTTTCGTTGCCATTCTTACTGGCATCGGCCTGGCCCTGATGGGTGAACGCGGGGCGCGCATGTTCGATGTGCTCGATGAAATCTCGGCCGTGGCATTCCGGATCGTCGGTATCCTGATGAAAGCCGCGCCGATCGGTGCGTTCGGTGCCATTGCCTATACGGTGGGCAAATACGGCGCATCGAGCCTGGCAGATCTCGCTACGCTTGTTCTCACATTCTACCTTACGGCTATCGTCTTTATCGTCGTGGTTCTGGGTGTCGTGGCCCGTCTTGCCGGGTTCTCGATCCTGCGGCTGATCGCCTATCTGCGTGCAGAGCTTCTGCTCGTGCTGGGCACATCATCTTCCGAGAGCGCCTTGCCAAGCCTCATGGCCAAGATGGAGCGGGCAGGGTGCCCAAAGGCCATTGTCGGTCTCGTGGTGCCAATGGGGTATTCGTTCAATCTCGATGGCACGAACATCTATATGACGCTGGCAGCGCTTTTCATCGCGCAGGCCTATGACATCCATCTGGGTCTCGGCCAGCAGGTTCTGCTGCTCGGCATGGCCATGCTTTCATCCAAGGGGGCGGCAGGGGTCACGGGTGCGGGGTTCATCACACTTGCGGCAACGCTTTCGATCGTGCCTTCCATTCCCGTTGCCGGGATCGGGCTGATTCTCGGTGTCGACCGTTTCATGAGCGAGTGTCGCAGCCTCACCAACTTCATCGGGAACGCTGTTGCGACAGTTGTCGTGGCGCGATGGGAGGGCGTGGTGGACGATGCCAAACTGGCGGAGGCGCTCAAACCCGGTGGAGGCTCGGCCAACGCTCCCCCCGCGCTGACCGACTGACTGTGGCAGTCCTCGTGATGCTAGGCGTTCGCTTAAACAGACGCTGTCTGTCGGCCCTGCTTTGTCTCTCGTCGGTGCTTTGCGCGCAGCCTGCCTTGGCGCAGTCTCAGCCGCAGGCGCAAGAGCCCTCGATGTCCCGCGTTAAGGTGTCGCACGCTGATAGCGCCAGTGCGGGCCGTTCGGGGCCCGATCTGCCGGTAAGTCCGGAGGCAAAGGCGCCAGCTGGCGCACAGGCTGTAAAGCGGGGCCGTACGTCCTCGCCCAAAGTGCCCCTGCAGGTATCATCGCTCGGGAATAACCCGGCACCTGACCCATTCCAGACCCGCGCACCGGCCGAGCCTGCGGTGACCACCTATCCTGCTCCCGCAGCGGGCGATGGGCTGACGACCTCGGGCTACAACCTGTCGCGCTGGGCTGAGGACTGGAGCCGGATGCGCTATGCGAAAAACCGGCGTGACTGGCTGGACCGTCTGAAATTCCTGCCCCTTAACCCTGCCCAGACAATCTACCTGACCCTGTCGGGGGAAATGCGCCTTCGGCTCAACCAGACCAGCAACCCCAATCTGAAGAAGGGGCCTCTGCAGAGACAGGATATCATGCGCCTCGTGGGGGGCGCCGATCTGCATGTCACGCGTTATTTCCGTGCGTTTGGCGAACTGGCGCATGGCGGGATATCCGGGCCCAATATCGGTGCGCCAGCTGCCAGTATGCGTAACAAGCTCCTGCTTCAACAGTATTTCGCCGAGGCGAATGTGCCGCTGTCCCGTGTTCATCTCGGGGCACGCTATGGCCGACAGGAATTTACCGATGGCGCCAATTTGATGACCTCGCAGCGCGATAACAACACGCTGCGTTTCGTCCTCAACGGTACGCGGTTCTGGGTGCGTGGCAAGATCATACGCGGCGACTTTTTTGATTTCCGCTACACAAGTCTCGGCCGGGGCGGTGCGCGAGACGATGTAATCGATCGCGGCATACGCTTCTCAGGGGGGACGGGAGGGCTTGTCATCCCCCATCATTTTCTGGGGAAATCAAAGCTCTATCTCGATCCGTTTGTCTGGCGTCTGCGCAACCGGCGCGCTGTATGGGGCGGCGCTCCCGCGCGTGAGGACCGGATGTATTACGGTATGAGGCTCTGGGGAGATGTCCAGCGTCTGACCATCGACTGGGTAGGGAATTATCAGGGTGGCCATTATGATGGCCGTACAATTGCAGCCTGGCAGTTCTTTCTGGCGCAGACATGGCGCCTCGGGGCGAAGCCTACCGCGCCAAGAATCGGCTTTCATGTCGATTATGCCAGCGGCGGAGGGGCCTATGGCAAAGGCACATTGCGCAGTGCGCTCGCACCGTTTGGCAACAACATCTATTACAGCTACCAGCTCTTCCTGACGCCCACCAATCTGGTGGCGCTCGCGCCGAACGTCACGGTCTCACCCATTGAGAGCCTGCGTCTCACGCTTGAGCATCAGTTTGCTTGGAAAGCGAGCCTGAACGATGCCGTCTATCGGGCCAATGGCTCGGCCTTCGCAGGAACGCAGAACACAAAGGCCTATCGCGTGGCCCAATCCACCCGTGCTCAGGCCGTCTGGACATGGACACCCCGTTTGAGCTTCACGGGGCGCTATGAGCATCTTCAGGCAGGGCCAGCCCTGACACGGGCTGGTTATACCAGCTCGGATTTCGTGGCTGGCTGGGCGAATTACCGCTTCTGACAGCCACGCGCCTTCGGGACGAGTCTCTCAAAGCGCGCCGGGGAGCGATCATCTCTCGGCGCAGCATTGTGTTCAGCGCAGGCCGAGGCGGGCCTGATAGGTCACGGGAAAGAGCGAGAGCGCCCGCAGCCACGGTGTCGTGTCGGCGTCATCGGCAAGCTGCACATTGTCGACACCGCAACTGCGCAGGAACTGGGCCTGATCAGGGATCAGATGACCTTCTGCACGGATCTCGCCCGCAAAACCGAAATACTCGCGCAGGGCACGCGCCTGCGTGAAACCGCGTCCGTCCCTGAAAATGGGAAAAGTAATGACAATCAGATCGAGATGATCGATGGCGGTCCCAAGCGTCTCGACGTCGAATTCCGGTGAGAGGCGGATGGCCCGCGTGGCTTCGGTCATCTCCGCCACCGGGATGATATCGAGCGTCTTGGGGGCCGGGTGGCGCGCAGGGGCCAGTTCAAACAGTTTCATAAGCCGCTTCCTTGAAGGGGGCGTCACCAAGACGGGTCAGAGTGTCGAGGAACTGCTCGCCCTTTTCCCGAACGCTGAGATAGCGATCGACGATACGTGCGATGGCATCCACCATGTCGTCTTCCGGCAGGGCCGCGCCAAGAATGTCGCCCGTGCGCGACTTGTCGTCATCGCGCCCGCCAAGGGTGATCTGGAAGAATTCCTCACCGCGTTTATCTACCCCAAGCAGGCCGATATGCCCGACATGGTGATGGCCGCAGGCATTGATACAGCCCGAGATGTTGATGCGCAGCTTGCCGATTTCTTCCTGCAGGGCGTTATCGGCGAAACGGGCACTGAGTTTCTGTGCGATTGGTATCGAGCGCGCGTTGGCCAATGCGCAGTAATCGAGGCCGGGGCAGGCCACGATATCGCCAATCAGTTCGTTATTGGCATCGCCCAGACCGATCTCGCAGAGCGCCTGCCACAGGGAGAGCAGCCGATCCTGCGCCACATGGGCCAGCACGACATTCTGCAGGTGGGTGATGCGGAGTTCACCGAAAGAGAACTGGTCTGCAAGGTCGGCAAGACGGTCCATCTGGTCCGAGGTGGCGTCGCCCGGAATACCGCCAGCCGGCTTGATGGAAACCGTCACGGCAATCCGCCCGGGGGCGAAATGGGGCATGGTATTGCTGCGCACCCAGCGATCGAAGTCCGGGTGGTTGGCACGATCCTGCCTGAGTGTTTCCTCTCCACCTGGCGCGACCGTCAGATCGGGGGCGGCAAAGCGCGCCCGTATGGCCGCCACAATTTCCGGGGCAAGGCGATAATGGGTGGGGTCCATCCGGCCCAGTTCCTGCCTGACAGCATCGCGATAGCCATCCACCCCCAGGGCCTGCACGAGTATCTTGATGCGGGCCTTGTAGATATTATCGCGCCGGCCATAGGCGTTATAGACGCGCAATATGGCTTCGAGGGTCATCAACAGATCCGCTTCGGGCACGGCATCGAACAGTTCATGTCCAACCAGCGGAGTACGCCCCAGACCACCACCGACGAAAATGCGAAAGAGGGAGCCATTCTCGCCGGGGCGTGCCAGTATGCCGATATCGTGGAAGCGTGCCGCGACCCGGTCCTGAGGGCTTCCGGAAATGGCGATCTTGAACTTGCGCGGAAGGAACGTGAATTCGGGATGCAGCGTGGACCATTGGCGCAGGATCTCTGCATGGACACGAGGATCCATCAGTTCGTCGGCGGCAGCGCCGGCAAACTGGTCACAGGTGACGTTGCGTATGCAGTTGCCGCTGGTCTGGATGGCATGCATGTCGACATCGGCAAGCTGACGCAGGATCTCCGGCGTGTTCTCCAGCTTGATCCAGTTGAACTGAATGTTCTGTCGCGTGGTGAAGTGGCCATAATCGCGGTCGTAATGACGGCCGATATGGGCCAGCTTGCGCATCTGGCGGGAATCCAGCACGCCATAGGGGATGGCGACACGCAGCATATAGGCATGAAGCTGAAGATAGAGCCCGTTCATGAGACGAAGCGGCTTGAACTCGTCCTCGCTCAGCTCACCGCTCAGGCGCCGTTGCACCTGCCCTTCGAATTCCGCGATGCGGGAGGCGAGAAACTCACGATCAGCCGTTTGATACTGGTAGAGACCGACAGGCGCGTTCATGCGTCCAACTCCGTGGCAAACTGGGGGTGAACCGTGGGGCCAAAGGCCCGGATACGCTCGCGCACGCTCACTGGCTCGGCGATCTTCGCCGGGCGCACGACGACTTCGTAGACACCGACGACACCATCGTTCTGTGCCGATTGTATGGCGTTTTGGAGCGCCGATTCGTAGTTCTCGGGGGCAAGAATGGCGGCGTGGGCGATGGAACGCTGCCAGACGCCGCTGGCATCACGCCATACGATGTGGCCATCCAGCAATCTGTTGGCTGTTAGCACCAGAGCTTCTCCGGCGCCTATGCGTATCGCCCGTTTCATCCACCATTCCGCCTTGCTTGAACTGAGACTGGCGTGGTTTATAAACTATCCACGCTGATCGTGTAATTATATCTCAGAGAACCACTTCGGGGGCAAGGCATCAAACCGTGACCCGGCCGTGGAAATCTGCTCTGCCCCCTTGCAGCCACGTGAAATTGCCGCATACGGGTTCACACAAACATTCCAGGAGCCAGAACGATGCCGGATCGTGCCCCTCTGTCCAAAGAAATCTTCCGCGACGCGATGGCGCGACTGGCCAGTGCCGTGACCATCATCACCACGGATGGCGAGAATGGTCGTCACGGCTTTACGGCCTCTGCGGTATGCAGCGTGTCCGATGACCCGGCGACGCTGCTCGTATGCGTCAATCGATTGGCGTCGACTCATGCGCATCTGGTGCGTCACAACATGCTGGCCATCAATATCCTGGCTCACGAGCAGGAAGCGCTCTCAACCCTGTTTGGTAGCTCGCGCTATGACATGGAGACCCGCTTCGCCAGTGGCGCGTGGCGCCAAGGCGAGCTCGGCATGCCGCTTCTTGAAGGGGCGCTGGTCACACTGGAATGTCGCATCAGCCTGACACAGGAAATCGGTACGCATAGCGTCTTCTTCGTCGAGCCCCTCTGCGCCGAATTTGCACGCGAAGAGGTCTCGGGTCTTGTCTGGTTCGATCGCGCCTATCGCAAGGCCTGATCCAGACCCTTTAGTTCGTCTGTGGGCCCTAGACTGGCCCACTGAACGACTTGGTGGTCAGATATGATCGAGGAACGTCTCGGTTGTTCCGATCTGGCCTGCGCGCTGGATTAGACCTCGGCCAGTCGTCAGGGCGCGTCGCCTGGCCTCGACCTGGCTCTGACGGTCCGGCGCTGAGTCATAATCATCGATCTGGGCGAAGCCTATGGTGCGCCGGATCATCTCGAGACCGGCAAACCCGGCCGCATCGTGCATGACCTGCTGGAAGAACCGCGCATATTCCGCACTTGCAGGCTGGTTACCTGTCAATGCGCCAAGATCACCTTTCGCTCCCGGTGCCTTCCATGCCTCCAGATAGGCGCGTTTGAATCCGGACCACAGCAGAGCGATCTCGTCGCGCATCCACTCATCATGCTCGGGTTGCGCGTAGGCATTCATCACGAGATTCGCGATGAACATCCCGATATCGAAGCCAATCGGGCCATAGAGTGAAAACTCGCCATCAATCACACGGACATCGTCGCCGTTGATCATGACTGACCCGGTATGCAGATCACCATGAAGCAAGGCCTGCCCCGTCGAGAGGAAGCGCTCCTGCAGGCGTTCGACCGCTGCATGCAGGCTGGCGTCGCTTTGAATCGAGGCGACAGCGTCGTCGAGCTCCGGGCTGAGCCAGCGATTGCGTGTGCAGTCATTCTGGTAGGGGTCTGTCAGCACCAGATCGACCGTGATGCGCGTCAGGGCCAGATTGCGGGAGAACACGTCGCGCAAGGCATGCACGTCCTCGAAGGGCAGGGCACGCCATGACGTGGCAAAGCCGGTACGGCCGACAAATTCGCCAATACGGGCGGCAAAACCGGCCGGTGCCGTACCGGCAATCAGGGCGGTACGCAGGACGTGATGCGTCGCGAGGTTTTCCATCACGATCAGGAAGAGCCCTTCATCGAGATGATAGAGCGCCGGTATCTGATGACCCACCGCATCCGTGACGCTCTGCATCCAGCGCGCCTCGAAGAGATTTCGCTCAAGTGGCATGGCCCAGGCGGGATCGACGCGCACATAGGGCAGGGACTGCTTGCAGCACATGCTGCCAGCCGGTCCTGATACGATGAACACCGTGTTGAGATTGCCGTCACTGACCTCGCGGGCGGTCCAGCTTGTGGCCTCACCACCAAGGCGGGCGGCAAGGGCTGGGTGTGCCGCGAGATAGTCGATAAGGCTTGACGCTGTGAGGGGGCGATAGGTGCTCATTGGGCAAGACGCTCCAGCATGGCGCGGGTTGTTGGCAATACCTGCGGGCTGATCAGATTGATGAGAACCGGGGAATGACATTCAAGCTGGTCATATTCGTCATTGGCCTTTTTCTGCCAGGCATCGCGAATGGCCTCGAAGGGGAGATCGGTATCGATGCGAAAGCCGAGATCGACAATATGGGTGGTGTCATGTTCGCAGGCCAGTAACGGACCGGTCAGAGTGACCGCGTCGGTCAGGCCGATTTCTTCTTCAAGTTCGGCGAGGAGTTGGGCGCGAAGGTCGATCGGATCCTTTTCGCTGCGGGCCTCGACACTGCCTGCGGGCACACCCTGCCAGAAACCGGGAAGATAGAGTGAGTTCGGGTTGCGTCGTCCCAGAACGATGCCGTCGCGGCAGACAAGGAGCCCAGTGACGGCCAGCGATCTCAGCTGAAGCCTGATGGCCAGCTCGGGCGCGCGCATCTGGGCCAGCACCCAGCGATATTCGCACCAGAACCCGTCCAACCGGTCGTGCTGCAGCTGCGAGAGGCAAAATACGCGGCCATTGTAGAGCCTGGGGTGTTTCCTCAACGCTTCTTGCCACACGGCCTCAATGCCCATCTCAAGCGCGGGATCGACCAGCGTCGGGGCCTCGTGGCAGGTTACCTGAATGTCCGGTGAGAGCGCGGTGACGGTCCAGGGCGCGTCTGTCGGGTGTCTGGCGCTGGTCATGAGGGTGTTCCGTGTTCTTCGAGCAGATGTTCGAGGGCTTCAAGCAACGGTCCGTCCAGAGGGGCTGCGCAGGACGCTATGTTAGCCGTAAGTTGCGCTGCGGATGTGGCACCCGCAATCACGCTGCCGACCTGTGGCTTATGCAGCAGCCAGCCGAAGGCGAGGTCGGCCAGGGGACGTTCTTGACCTGCTGCCAGTTCTGCCAGCGCCTCGATAAGTGACCATGTAGCAGGATCACGATAGCGCTCCTGGAGATAGGTCCATGCCGCCAGACGGGACCCTTCGGGCGGTGGTGCGTCCCGGCGATATTTTCCGGTCAGCATGCCCGAAGCCAAGGGGAAGTAGGGGAGCAGGCCCAGCCCGAAATGCGTCAGGGCAGGGAGGAGCTCTTTTCCGGCCGATCGGGCCAGAAGCGACAGCTCGTCCTGACAACTGATGATACCGGCCAGATTATCCCGCCTTGCAATATGACAGGCATCGGCCACCTGCCACGCGGGAAGGTTGGAGACGCCAGCATAGCGGATCTTGCCCGCCGTCACGAGGCCGTCGAGTGTATGAAGCGTCTCTTCGAGCGGGGTGCGCGGATCTGGACAATGAAGTTGGTAGAGGTCGATCCAGTCGGTTCCAAGGCGTTTCAGGCTGGCTTCCACAGCCTCTAGAATATAGCGCCGCGATGCCCCGGAGTGACGGGCCGACGGATCATCGCCCGTACACATTTTCATACCGAATTTTGTGGCAATGACGGCCTGGGATCGCTTGCCGGTCAGGGCCTTGCCCAGAGCCTCTTCGGATGCCCCTGCATAGGCATCGCGACGGCCATAGACATCGGCCACATCAAATAGCGTCACACCCTGATCGAGCGCCGCATGAACCAGCGTGCTTGACTGCCCCTGACCTATGCGTCCGCCAAGGTTGTTACACCCAAGACCAAGAGTCGAAACCACAAGGCCCGAATGGCCGAGACAACGATAGCGCATGCAAGATTCCTGCAATCTGACTTTGCGTAAGCTTAATCCGTTTGCTCGTTGAGGTCATCGCAATGAGAGCGGTTTTCACGGTGCGTCAGGCATCGATAAGTCTACGTACTTGCATGCGGTGGCGTTGGATCGCTCGTTCTTGTGCAAGAAATTCGATCCCATGAATACGCCTCGCATTCCGCATGAACGGGCGAACACGCAGGCTAGACCGGCACGACACCAAAGCTGAGTTCGAGTTCAATAGAAGTACTATGGAACATCGGAATGCCAATCCATATCTCACCCATGTGACTCTCCGGGCGGAGGTAATAGTAGTGGCGCTTGCTACCCTCATCTTCCTGCAAAACCGGAAGCCAGGCCTCATCGCTCATGCCGTCCGAGCGTCTGACATTCATGAGCAGTTGCTCATGAGCGTACTCGTAAGGCCCTGTCAGCGTCAGACGGAAAACCTCTGCTTTTTCACCATGGAGGGGAGAGAGGAACAGGACGCCCCAAACCTCGCTCCACGCGTGTTCTCCTGGGTTGGCGTGCGCCTGGATCGTATCGAGGCGCAGGGTTGTATTTCCACCATCCTCAGCCAGTATCGCGTGGATTTGGGTTTCGCATTCGACGGCGCGTGCGAACCGCAACCATGCCGCGCTGTTATCGTGGTCTGTATCCGGGAGCCCCGAAAAGAGATTATTGCCCTCCACCACACCGGAAGTCGCAGCAGCGATCGTTTGCGATCCTGTCCACTGCACTCTTCCCCAACGGGCATCGATGCGCCAGGCGCGTGTGAGGGGTGTGTATGTCTCGAGCGCACGAAGCGCAGTGTTGTATTGAGCTGTAAGAGCGCGGTTGAGGATGCGTCGATGCTGACATCCCGATATCCTGGCGGCCGCGAGTTCGGCAAGCAGATCGCGGCTCCACGCACGTGACAGTGCTGCAGTAGACATCGTGTCGGGGTTTCTGCTGAACCACTTGACCTGGCACATATGGGACGGAAGTTTCTGTGTGAATTCCAGAAGATCCGGAAAGGTCACTTCTCGGATCGGCTCCCACAGCATATGGCAGATATTTGTAAATTGCCCTTTGGCAAAGCGCCGAAAGAATGTGACGGGCAGGAATTCTTCGAGCGCCAACGTTTTCTGTGTTGGGTTGGCGAAATATCCGTCGCAACGCCTCAAGACCGATATGCGCTGGTAAAGAGCATCCCACTCTTCGCGATCAGCAAACAGCCCTTCGATCTGGTTGATCGAGATGAGGGAGATATCGGCCTCGTCGATCAGATAGCGACGGAAGGGCTCGGCGTCCTGCAGATTATCCCAGACCCACGCCTCTCCACGGGGAACATTCTCAAGCGGTACATCGATAAGATAGTGCCGCGTCATACCCACGGGGGCAAGACTGCCTGACCTGGCGTGGTGGACAGCCTTGGCGACATCGAATGGACGAATGAACAATCCATTTGATGCGCAGGTACAAAAAAAAGTGAAATCACGGAAGATATGAAGCGCTTCGCCGTAGGACTCCATATGTCCCAGAAGGAGGGTTCCCCCCCATTTTTTTCGTTCTGTCCGGCCATTGAAAACGTGGATGCGAGGATGTGAGAGTAGAGGATGCGACGGTATGCGTCGTCCGTACGGGAAATTTACGACGAGAAAACAGATCTCGTTCGTGTAATTCAGGAAATTCTCCAGGTAGACGGGGAGAAATTCATCTTCCTCGTTGTAGTTGGTCGCGAAGACCACCCTGTGTTCTTGATCTGCGTCAGCTTTCCTCGGAGGAATAACCGGTTGTGTTTCCTCCAGCTCACGTCCGTAAACGTGCACCGCCTTGAGATGGAGGTGGTCCCAGTTATCGAGCCGCACTCTCACAAATCGGGCGCATACAGTATCGGGAAACAAGGCCCTGTACCCGTCCTGAACCGTACTGCCAAAGATCTCATGATCGATTTTGGAAAATACCTCGTCCCATACGACTCCGTCCGTGGAGACGAGAATGGTGAACATGCGGCTGCGTATGGGCCAGAAATCGGTATTAACCAGGAGAATGCTGTCAATCGCGCAGGCATGTTCAAGGTCGACCTGCCACCATGGAAACCACTCGGCTGCGGTTTGAAAACTCGAATGCTCGTCGTGAGGTGAGACACCTTCCCGGGCAATCTGCTCCAAGGGAAGCACAAAGTCAGGGTGTTTGGAGCTTTGGGTAGCAGGCTTGCCAAGTGCGAGATCAATTATCTGGACCATTATTTTGTCTCTTAGCTCATCGTCTCGCGACCAGTATTGAAATCAGGTCCCACGGCAAGGGACACCTCTGCTGTGGCGTTGCAGAATACAGGTAGCCCGAGCCAGACCTGCAGGTCGTTCCCGCGCGCCGGCCGAACGAAGTAATGCCGTTCGATCTCGTGGCCGCGTTCCAGTCTGTCCGCATAGTCAACTGTGTAACCGAACTCGTCGTAAAACACCGTGCGCGACAAGACATCGTGGGGTATGCAACGATCCTTGCGCACCGTCATGCGAAAGACTGAATCGCCCTGCATGCCGGACAGGTAGAGATAACCTTGCAAGTGGACGCCCGAGACCGGCCCGCCATCCTTAGACACAGCGCTGCACGATAGACGCAGCATCGTCTCACCATCGCCGTTTTCATGCACCGATACAGAGATCGAAACGAGTTGCCCCGTCGCTTCCATGAACAGAAACATGGGTGAAATACGCAAGTCTCGCAGACCCGGAATTTCGGGAAATAACTGCTGGCGTTCACAGGGGATATCGCGCATTGACCAATGAAAACCGCGCTTACCCTGAGCGTGCGAAGCCCACCACTTGTCGGTCAAGGCGCCGAACCGCTCCGACCTGGCGATACGATTCAGGAGGGTGGTGATAAGCGTTGTTTCCTGGAAACAAGCCAGGCTGGTGCGTTCCTCATGCGCTCTGGAGACCAAGGCGCGTCCCCAGTCGGTCGTCATGGCGACCGTTGACTGCGCCGTCGGGGCACGATCGAACCATTTCATTGCGCAGAAATACGATGGAAGGCGAGGAACTACGTTGATGAGGTCCTCTACCGTTACCTGCCGTGTTCCCGACCAGAGAACTCTGCATATATGAGTGTACTCACCACTACCGAACTTGTTGAAAACAGAGGTGGGGAGCAGTTCCTCAAGCGCCATGAAATTTTCAAAGGATGTATATTTTTCCAGTTCGGTAATCAGATTTCGTCGTTCCTGAATCAACTCCCAATCTTCGCGTCGGGCAAAAAGGCCTTCGATTTGCGTAACGGAGACACGATCGAGGCCCATCTTGTTCTTGAGATGATGTCCGAGCCCGTCGCAGTTCCTGAGATGGTGCCACATCCACGTTCCGTGATAGGTCGGATCGAGTGGATCGACGTCCTGGTCGAGTTCGTAGGCGCGTTCGCAAGCAACCGGAACCGGGGCGGCCAATGGCAATTGCGTGATAGCAGACGCGACGTCGAACGGTCTCACCAGGAGGCTATTCGACGCCATGGTCGCAAAATAACGAAAATCAGGAAATACGACCCGAGCCTCTTCAAAGGATTCTATATGTCCGAGAAGTAGGGTGTGACCCCATTTTTCTCTTTTTGTCTGACCATTGAAGATATGTATTCGCGGGTTGCCCGAATGCGCCACCTCAGGGATTTTGCGATCGCAAGGAAAATTCAGAGCGAGACAGGTATTCTCGGGGGTGTAGGCTAGGAAATTGTCGATATATTGCTTCAGAAAGGCGTCTGATTCATTGAAAAGCGTCGAGAATACAACTTGTGAGTTGGCAGCCTGAGACCGATACAGGCTCAGCGCTGATCCAACTGTCCGCTCACTTCCATCCGACGGGCTCGTTGCGAAACTGAGGGCTTCGAATGCGAGTTCCCCAAAAGTATCTGCCCGAACACGCACATAGCGTGCGGAGAAGGCTCGATCGAACCTGATATGAAAATTGTGGATATCGTCAGGCTCGTGTAGGGCCTGCGTCCAAAGAGGCAGCCATTCTGCGTTATCATCGGAGATCAGGATGGTGAACAAAGGTGGCTGGCGTTCAACACCCTGCAAGCCTCTTAGGGAAAATCCATCGACGCGTAACTGTTTTGCAAGATCGATCTGCCACCATGGAAACCACTCACGGTCCGACCTGAAGCCGCCCGCCACGTAAGGAGAGCCATGTGAGCTCGCTGTTGTGGTGACGACATCGGTAATTCCCTCCATAAAGCAGAACCCTCTTTCCCTGATAATCACGTGCACATCTTGAAGGTCTCCATTCCTTTGCGGTAGGAGGGCGCTTCTCTATCGGCGTGATTAAAGCACTTGGCGCGGATGGCGTGCAAGTACACGAAAATTACTTATGATGAACTGGTCAGGACGTTTCTTGTTCTGCTTTGACTTCCTCCACGATGAGCAGAATGTGGTAACTATGAGGGAATATTCGGCTCAGGAAAATTACGAGCAATTCAACGACGCCGTCGGCAATGATCTTTGAGTGTTTATGAGTAAATGCCCTCGATGATACTATATCATTCAATAATGCGTAGTGCAAAGCAAACTGTCATTTGGTTTTATTCAGGGTGTTGATACGACCTTGATCTGTATTTCCACGTTGACGGCACCGTTGATTGCCGGATTGACTGAGTTTGGAAGGATACCCACGGCCACGCAATCACCACTCACGACGTCGGCGGGGACAGTGTCGATGGCGTTGGCCTGTTGCATGACAGAGTCGAGACCATCTCCCACAAGCGTCAGATCGAGAAGTTTGGTAGTGTCCTTACCCAGTATCATGCTTGGGTTGGGCGCGGCACCGGAAGCGCTACGATCATTCCACATGAACTTGTTGGCCCCGTGACCGGGAAACGCGCGCTGGCAGCTTCCGTGCCTGTAAATCGCCACGATATCACGCACGCTCCACGCGCCCCTTCCATGCGGTATGTTGGCGAAATCTGCGGGGGCAGTCGCTGATACATTGCCATAAAGGCTGATCAGCTTCCCAGGATGAATCGGCCCGTCCGGCGAGACGGGTAGAACCGTATAGGCATTGAGCACAGGGCCATGTGCCGTGCTGGGTGAAACGATGAATTCGGAGTCCAGACCCGTATAGGTTTGCGTAGTCCAGTGAGGGGTTCCTGTGTCGTATAGAAGCTGCAGGTCAGTCCTCATGGTGTAAGGCAGGTTTGCAAAATCGGTACCATCCAGGCTGACGAAAATGCACCCGCCTGGCCGGATACGCATGGGAAGCCGTTCCGGGAGTACGAGAGCGACAGGGAAGGTCTTGATGCCGGGACGGGCCTGCTTGACGATAAGTCCTGCAAGACCCTGGCTTGGGAACCGGGCATAAATCTCGGCATAGCTGCCGATCGTCTGGCCCGAAACCGGACAATTGCCTTGCGTGGTATAGGCGATACCGAACAGGGTCTCGGAGTTGACTGCACCATGCAGGGCCGGGTTTGCCACGCTGGTAGTCGAAATCGTGCCGACCAGCCCCCGGAAGTTAACATCAGGAGGGATATTGTCTGGTAGTCTGAACGCATAGAGATTCTTGACCTGGAACGAGGTCGTCTTTTTTGTGAGCTCCACTTTTATCGGGAGCTTGAGCAGCTGCGCATCGTTTAACGAGTCTATGGGGGCGGCCTGAGCGACCGCACACAAGACGCTGGCCGCGACGAGCAGGGCGACTAGACCTTTCTTCCTTACAAGGTCGTGCGCGCGCGCAGGTGGGGTCTCACGCTTGTATGCAGGCGTCACGGCGTTTCCATCCACTGATGTTATTATAATTCACTGACGTTTACAGTCTTGTTTGGTTGGAGAATAGCAGGTTGAGCAAGAAGAGAGAACAATCCGCGGCGCATGAATGCGACAATACCAGGCAATGCCCAAGACTTGACGATGCTCTTTTGTCGGGGCGGCGGTCTTTCATGATTGGCCTGGGTTCTCTTCTCGCGGGAGGGGGAATGGGACGGGCTGAAGCGGCCCAGCGTTTCCCGCCCGATCATATGATTGCCTCTGATCCTTTTCGCCCCATCAGCCATTTTGTAGCGCCGCGCGGCTGGATGAATGACCCTTGTGGTCCGATATGCGTCGAGGGTGTTTACCATCTGTTCTATCAGTGGAACCCAGAGGCAGCGATCTGGGACAATATGCACTGGGGGCATGCAACGAGCACCGATCTGGTCAATTGGGTCTATCAGACAGTCGCACTTTCACCCCGGCGGGATGGTCCTGATCGGGACGGCGTTTTCACAGGCGATGTAGTGATTGATGGGAATCGCGCTGTCGCCATCTACACAGGCTTTCGTTTCAACAGGACCTTACCCCAGATCCAGTGTGTAGCATATTCTGACCGCGAAATGACGCACTGGCAGCAGGATGCTGAACCCCTTCTCGCGGCAGGACCGGATCATCTCCGGATCGGCGGCTTCAGGGATCCGAAACTCTGGCGGGAGGGGCTGACCTGGGTCATGCTTGTTGGCAGCAAGATTGACGGCCTGGGCGGCGTGATCTTCAGATATGAGAGCAGGGATCTGAAGGCCTGGTCCTTCATACGGATCTTCTACGGACCATCCGATCTGCATGGTGGCGATGACGTTCTGGAATGCCCGGACTTCTTCAGTCTCGGAACATGCCACGCTCTGCTGTTTTCCATCAATTCTGTGGTGCATGTCATCACAGGGCAGTACAGGGACGGCCAGTTCAGTCCTGTCCGGCACGATGTGCTCGGGTATGGAGGATTTTACGCGGCCAGAAGCTTCCTCGATGCTCAAGGTCGCCGCACAGTGTTCGGGTGGCTCCCGGAGAAACCGTGGCAGGCTGGTGAGGCCGCCGCCCGTGGGTGGAGCGGTGTAATGTCCTATCCCCGCGTCTTGACGGCAGATGATGAGGGGAAAGTCCTCTCCAAGCTGCATCCCGCCATAGCTGCGTTGACTGGTGAAGAAATTGTCAGTGGCGCCCTTGGAAAAGCGATCACTGTTGATGGTCCGCAGGTAAGAATACGGATCCGGTTTTCCGCCACGAGTACCGGTAGCATCGTGTTTGCCCACACTGATCGCTATCTGCATCTTGATTTTGATCCTGCGGCCACACAGGGCGAATTCTCCTGCAATGAGGACCGCGCCCCCTTGCCAGCAACATCTGCGGCAGCTCTCGATATCTACGTTGATGGTAGCGTTATCGAAATCATCACCTCAACTGGAACCACGCTCAATGCCAGAGCCTATGGTAATCCCAGCCGGCCGTTCACGCTCTCGGGCACAGGTTGTTTCGCGACTGCGCAATGCGAGGTCCACGCCTTGCTTCCCGCAACCTTCCGGTTTGCTGAATAACTGGTTCAGGGTTGGTACTTCGCTTGATCGGGCGGGGTGATCTGTAACGAGACAGGGCAATGGTCCGAGATCACTTGGTGGTTGTCGGTCTGGAAGGTCATGACACGCAGACTTTCTGGAACGAGCCATGACCGGGTTGGGCCACCAAGTAGAATGTGATCAATAAAATAGGTGCCACCCTCGCAAGGGCTTGCCAGTCCAGCGGTCGAGAGAATGGGGCTGTAGGCGCCAATCATATGCCTGAGATACGGGTCTGTCATCGTAAGGCGGCGATTGAAGTCGCCCAGCACGGCATACGCCTCACCCTCGTCTTCACGTTCTTCCAGCCAGTTGGCTACGAGCATGATCTGTTCGCGAAGGATCGGGCAGGAATGAGCTTTTTCCATCCAGCTTCTGTCCCAGCAGCCCGATTTCAGGTGCACGACCAGAAGACGCAGCGTCGCCGTTCCATTGGAAATGATCGCGTCCAGGGCTGGACGCAAGGCATGCCCTCCATGGCTGGAAGATCGATCAAACTCCTGAATGCTTACCGCTCTATCAACATGCCATGGCTTGCGCAGGACAAGACCAAGATTTTGTGCAATTGGCGCTTTGCTGAGGGTGATTACGTAGTCAGGGGAGGGAAAAATTCGTCTCAGCGTGGCTTCGTCGCTGACCTCCTGAACAGCCAGGATATCGGCATTCAGACGTAAGGCATAATGACGAAGGGCTTGCCAGTCCTCGTTGGTGCGGTGGGGCGCATCATCGGGCAGAAGCGCGCTGGCTTGCGGTAAAAGGGTCAGCCAGTCAAGATTCCATGTGGCGATCTTGACTGGTGCGACCGGTGCGGCGCTGGCGGACTGCAAACACATCCAGATCGCCAGAACCGCGAGTCGGGTAAAGTCAGACCGAGATGCCAAGATCACCGAGAACATCGCGCACCGTGCGTTCCTTGCGGCTCTGTTCATCAATGACGACAACCTGTCCCGTTCCGATATCGTAGAACCAGCCCTGAAGCGCGATCTCGCCCGCTGCAAGAGCACCGACCACGGCAGGATGAGTGCGCAGATGGGCAAGTTGCAGCAGCACGTTCTGCTGAGCCAGTTCCTTGACGGTCTCCGGACCGGCATCCTCCGCCTTGAAAGGCCCCAGTGCGGCGCGGGCCGCCTCGGCATTGCGCAACCAGCGCTGTACCGTCGGCATAGTGTCGAATTTGGGATTGTTGAGATCGCACAGGGCGCCCATCGCACCGCAATTGGAGTGACCGCACACAACGATGTGCTTCACCTTGAGGACGAGCACGGCGTACTCGATAGCCGACGAGACGGCACCGAGCATTTCGCCATGCGGAGGAACGATATTGCCGACATTGCGCACAATGAAGAGATCGCCCGGCGATGTCTGGGTGATCATGCTCGGATTGATGCGGCTGTCGGAGCAGGTGATGAACAGGGTGGAAGGCGACTGGCCCTCGGCGAGGCTTTCAAAGAGCTCGCGATGCTCTTCGTACACCTCGTCGTCGAAATGCTGTACGCCCTTGAGAAGGGCAATCAGGCTTTTTTCGATTTCACTTTTCATCGTGACCTCATCTGAAAAAGGGGTGTGGCTTGCTGTGAGTTTTGCGCCACACCTGGAACTCAGATGACTCGGATGCCGTGGTTTTGATTAGGTGTCCATGCCTGAACGGCATGGTTCACCCTTTGTCATGAACGCTCAGGCTGAAAGCGTCTTTCTGAGTGAGTCGAACACGGCGTCGCTGTTGGGCTGCGGACCACCAGCCTGCGCCATATCCGGTCGACCGCCGCCGCCCTTGCCGCCCATCTCGGCTGACGCCAGACGGACCAGATCGACCGCATTGAAACGGTCATTCAGGTCTTTCGTGACGGCGACGACAACGCTGCCTTTGCCTTCAGCCGTGGAGATGAGGGCGACAACACCGCTTCCGATCTGCTTGGTGATGGCCTCGGCCATGTTCTTGAGCTCACGTGGCGCCACGTCACCCAGATCACGCGGCACGAAGGTCACGCCATTGATGGACTCGCTGGCCGAATCGGCCTGACCCGTTGCCAGACGCTTCTGGAGCTCCGAAACCTGACGTTCCAGGGCCCGACGCTCTTCGACCAGCGTGGCGAGGCGATCCGGGGCCTCGGCAATTGTGGCCTTAAGAAGATCGGCCATACGGCGCAGACGCTCATCCGCCTCGATGGCCAGACGGTCGGCAGCAACACCGCAAACGGCCTCGATGCGGCGCACGCCAGCCGAAACACCGCTTTCCGAGACAATGCGGAACGGCCCGATTTCGCCCGTGCGACCCACATGGGTGCCACCACAGAGCTCGATGGAATAGGCGCCGCGCGTCTCATCGCCTAGCCCCATTGAGACCACACGGACCTCATCACCGTATTTCTCGCCGAACAATGCCATGGCGCCTTCAGCGACCGCGGTTTCGGGGGTCATGATGCGCGTTTC
This sequence comes from Asaia sp. A2, assembly GCF_057319415.1. Taxonomy (NCBI): domain Bacteria; kingdom Pseudomonadati; phylum Pseudomonadota; class Alphaproteobacteria; order Acetobacterales; family Acetobacteraceae; genus Asaia; species Asaia sp. A2. Next base: position 138,776 of record NZ_JBXWTO010000003.1, on the reverse strand, counting down.
GACAGCACTGTTTTCACGAATGCGAGCATTTACCTCACGCTCGACGAGCGCCAGTTCTTCTGCCGTGATGGGGCGAGGCTGCGAGACGTCGAAGCGTAGGCGCTCCGGCGCATTCAGACTGCCTTTCTGGGCCACATGGTCGCCAAGCTGGCGGCGCAGCGCCTCGTGAAGCAGGTGAGTGGCGGAGTGATGACCACGCACAGCCTGTCGGCGCGTATGATCGATCTCTGCTGTGACCGATGTTCCCGGGCGCACGACGCCCTCGATCACACGGCCATAATGCACGAGCAGATCGCCGTTGCGCTTCTGGGTGTCGGTTATCTCGATGCGCAAATTCTCGCCAACCAGCACGCCGTGATCGCCCACCTGGCCGCCACTCTCGCCGTAGAAGGGGGTCTGGTTCAGCAGGATGGCGATCTCATCACCGGCCGAGGCGCTTTCGCTCTCGATTCCGGCCTTGGCAACCAGTACGACCTCGGCATCAGCCTTTTCCGACGAATAGCCAAGGAATTCCGAGGCGCCAAAGCGCTCGCGGGCATCGAACCAGATGGTCTCCGCAGCGGCATCGCCTGAGCCCACCCACGCCGCACGGGCACGGGCGCGCTGCTCTGCCATGGCGGCCTCGAAACCGGCCACATCGACAGTCCGACCCTGTTCGCGCAGCGCATCCTGCGTAAGGTCGAGCGGGAAGCCGAATGTGTCGTAAAGCTTGAAGGCTACGTCACCGGGGAGGGCGCCGCCCTCGGCCACCCGAGCGGTTTCATCCTCAAGCAGCGACATGCCGCGTTCCAGCAGGGCGGTGAAGCGCTTTTCCTCGCCCTTCATGGTCTCAGCAATCAGGGATTGATGCTGCACGAGTTCCGGATACGCCGCTCCCATCTGCCGGATCAGCGCAGGGAGCAGACGATAGAAAACTGGCTCGGTCGCGCCCAGACGCTGGAGATGGCGCATGGCGCGACGCATGATGCGACGCAGCACATAGCCACGACCATCCTTGGACGGCATCACGCCGTCTGCAATCAGGAAGGCTGTCGATCGCAGATGGTCGGCCACGACACGATGGCTGGCCCGCAGCGACCCATCAGGATCGGTGCTGAGCGCGTTTGCCGTGGCTTCGACCAGGCTGCGCAGCACATCGGTGTCGTACACGTCGCGCTTGCCCTGCATCACGGCTGCAAAGCGCTCAAGCCCCATGCCGGTATCGATCGAAGGGCGGGGCAGCGGCGCGCGCGTTCCCGGAGGACCTTCGAGATACTGCATGAAAACGAGATTCCAGATCTCGACAAACCGATCGCCGTCTTCCTCGGGCGAGCCCGGAGGGCCGCCCCAGACATCTGGGCCATGATCGAAGAAGATTTCCGAGCACGGACCGCAGGGACCCGTATCGCCCATGCGCCAGAAATTATCGGCCGTCGGGATACGGATGATCTTCTCTTCAGGAAGGCCCGCGATCTTGCGCCACAGGCCAGCCGCTTCTTCATCCTCGGCATAGACCGTCGCGAGCAGCTTTTCCTTGGGCAGACCGTAGCCCTTGGTCAGGAGGTTCCAGGCAAATTCGATCGCTTCGGCCTTGAAATAGTCACCGAAGGAGAAATTGCCGAGCATTTCGAAAAAGGTCAGATGGCGAGCCGTGTAGCCCACATTGTCCAGATCGTTATGCTTGCCGCCTGCGCGCACGACCTTCTGCGCTGTTGTTGCACGCGTATAGGGGCGTGTTTCCTGCCCGGTGAACACGTTCTTGAACGGCACCATGCCAGCATTGGTGAAGAGCAGCGTGGGATCGTTCTGCGGCACCAGCGAGGCCGAGGGAACGATCTTGTGGCCCTGGTCTCCGAAATACTTCAGAAACGCGCTGCGCAGCTCATTTGTGGTGGTGTTATGGATCGGTGTGGTCATGGCGCGAGCAGAAAATCCCGATTGCGGCGTGAAGATGGCATCTCCACTAGAGCAAAGAGACCGCAAAGGAAATGTTTTGCGCGTGTCGGCTCAGGATTCCAGATCGTGATCGGCAGGGTCGACATTCAGATCGACCGCCATCTGCGCCAGTTCCATGGGCGTTTCAGGAACCTTGGCCCGAAAGACAAGCTTGCGTGACAGGTTGAAATTGGCCATCAGCCCCATGAGGGACCCCGCCGCCAGAGGCAGGGCGACGTGCTGCGCACAGAACGGAATGGTGAAGCACAGCGCGTAGACCGTCCCGCGATTGAGCAGGAACCCAAAGCTGTTGGCTGCCAGAAAACGCAGCCATTGCAGTATGGGGTGGTCGCGATGGGCGACGCTGCGAAATGTCCAGAGCTGGTTGAGCAGCCAGTTGAGACTGGCCACTAGAAAATAGGACAGCAGTGTGGCGGCTGTCAGGCCGAGTTCGGGGCGAAGCAGGGTAACAATCAGGATGTCCCAGACAAGCCCCATTGCACCGATGATACCGAACCGCATGAACTGTGCGATGAGCTGTCTCGGCGCGCGCGGATAGAAGATCCGTTTCTTGAGCACGTCGCGTGTGCCTTTCCCATCATGAAATCGGGGTCAAGCTGGTAGGGCTATTAAGTGCCAGATGCAAGCGACGGCGGGAGGATCGCCCACGCTTTTCATTTCTGAAAACACGTCAAGGCCTGTGCTCCACGCGGTACCCCGGATCCCTCGGCAGGTGCCGGTTTGAGATGCAGGCAGGAAGACCGGGGTGGTGCCGTCCCTCAACCGGGGCTCAGGTCGTATCCTGTCGTTGCCCTCTGCTCGTACGCTGCCAATGATACCAGGCATTGGCCGCCAGCCCGACCAGTATGGCGTAAAGCCCGGCACTGACCCATAGGCTGCGTGTGAGGAACAGCGCCACGTAGGCGGTATCGATGGCAACCCAGAGCGGCCAGCACAGCATGATTCGCCGGGCGGTCCAGATCTGCGCGACGAGGCTCAACGCGCTCAGCGCGGCATCAGTGAATGGGGCAGGGTCACCCGTCCAGTGAGCCAGACCATAGCCAAGTGCCCCACTGGCGATCAGGCCAACAAGAATATCTCGTACCAACGCCGTGTGCCGGTGTGTTTCCACTCGCACGCCAGTCTGCTCGCGGGAGGCATGAGACCATGCGTACCAGCCACGAAGCAGGAATGCGCAAAATACTAGCTGCAAGGCCGAGTCTGCCCAGAGTCGTGCCTGGGCAAAGACAACCAGATAGAGCAGAGCCGCAATCAGCGAGACTGGCCACCCTGACACCCGGCGCTGGCCGGTCAGCCAGATCCCCGCCACGGTAAACAGCGCTGCAATGGCTTCGAGAGGAGACATCAGGCGTTGGCCGGGGCCGCGGTGACAATCTGGCAAAAATTCCGACCGGGTGGCGAATTAAACCAGATGAGATGGCCGATCAGATAGGTCTCCCACGTCACTCTCGCAGTGTCAGGCGCGCGCAGCAGCGTGTCGTAATACCAGACTTCCGAGCAGGCGAAGGCCACATGGGCGAGAGGCAGCATGGCGGCAATCTCCTCCCGGTCACGCAGGCTTAGCGCTTCCTCCTGATCGTAACCGGCGAGAAAAGCGGCCGAGTGATCAGGTCTAGTAGCATAGTCCATCGACTGATCTGTCTGCACAGGGTCATAATCGCTGGTCAGCAACACGGCGTGCGGGTTCATCCAGTCGACCATGCTGCGTTCAAGGGCCACAGCGATATCAAAAGCGCGGGTCGTAAGATCGGCCATCCCGAAATCGAACGGCGCCCTGACGACCGTGCGGTCAGGCAGGCTTTGCCCTGCTTTTTTGCGATCCCAGATGAGGTTGGACCCGTGCCAGTCGCCGTGCCCCCAATGCAGGGCCGTCGTTTTGAGAAACGGTCGGGCCTGCCTGATGGCGGGCGTGAGCGCTGCCATGAGTAGGGACAACCCGCCTTGCCGGTCGAGCGCTTTGCCCAGCGCAGGTTGAGCCTGAACCCAGCTGCGAAAGGCGGTCTCGGGATCAGCATTACCTAGAAACGGGGTGAGGGCAGAAACCAGCGGACGTGTGGCTCGCGAGGGTGCCTCAAAACTGCGCGCAGCCCGATGAAACCGGGCGAGGGCGCTTCCTGCCTCAAAAGCCTCATCAAGGCTGCGATAGGGCTCCCATGACATAGTGTCACGGTAGAGGTCCAACCCGTCAAGGGCAGGGAAACACTCGTAGCACCATTCGCCGCTCACAAGGATTGTGCTGCGTGATCCTGCGCTTTCGCTCGTGCATTCGCGGGGGCAGGCGACCGGCAAGCCATTCTGCGAGAGGTGAGAGATCAGACGGTGCTCTTCTGCCAGCGTCCCCCTGTCGCGAAGCCGATGATGGTGGCGCTTGAGAAACCATATCTGACCGCCCGGATCGCGGACACGCGCGACCGCAGAAAAGGGCCGTGCGCTATGCCACGAGATCGGCGCGGTGCTTTCAAGTCCGAAAGCTGCGAGGACGTGCTTTGCCTCGTCAGAAGTGATGAGTGGCCAGTCGCGCTGTGCCTCCTTGCCCCAGAGGCCGAATTGCCCGATTTGCTCTGACGCGCCCGGTTCTGTCATCAGAACCCGGCGGTCGCAGTGGCCAGGGCCGAAAAACCGCCGCCGATATAATAATCCGGCGATGATCCTGCGATGGTCGATCCATACCGCCCTGTCGTGTCACGAGCATTGAGTGTGGGGTCGGCAATTCCTGAAAGGTAATGCTCATTGGTGATGTTGATGAAGTTGAGCCGCAGAGACGGTGCCTTCAGTCGGGAGAGATCCGAGAAACGATATCCGACCGTGAGATTGCCCGTCGTATGATCGCTTATACGCTCGTCATTCATGAACGTCGCGTATTGGCGTCCCGTGTACTGAATGGCTGCAAAACCGAAAACGTGCCCGTCATCATAGGTCAGACCGGCTGAAGCCTGGAGTTTCGGGCTGCGCACGGCTGTCTTGCCGGAAGTGGGCAGCAGGTCACCGCCGCTCGCGATATCGTTGTCGATCGTTGCATGGAGGTACTCGCCTGAGAGATAGGGTGCAAAATGATGCCAGGGTTTCAGGCCGAGTTCGATATCCACACCACGCGATGTCTGACCACCGGCATTCATGGTGGACTGAATGGGCGTGTTGTTGACCAGCACCTGCGTCTGGATCTGCCTGTTCGTGAAGTTGTAGTTGAAGAAAGTCAGGCTCCCAGTCACGAGCGGCCCGGTATAGCGATAACCGATTTCTTCAGAGATCGAATATTCGTTGCGCAGGTTATGCGTGCCAGTCGTACTGATGTCGCCGGAGCTGGTGTCATAAACGTTATACAGCGCAGTGAAAGCCGGAGCGCGGAAGTTGGTCGTGGCGTTCAGGAAGATCTGATGCTGGGGCGTGATCTGGAAGCGCAAACCCAGACGGGGGAGCGGCACTGCGCTATTGCTCTCGACACGATACTGTGGCCCGGGGACGGCATTGGTACCAACGCGGCTGACCATAACCTCCTTGAACCCGGCCTCGACAAGCAGGCGGTCAGACAGGAAATGCATCCTGTCACCCACATAAAGCGCATTCGCCATGCTGATGGTGTGTGTGTCGCCCGCAAGATAGATCCGCCCGTTGCTCAGCCGCACGAAATTGCCGGTACCGCTGCCCCAGATATTCGCCGAGGCGCCGTTCTCGCTCACGGGTGAGAAGGACTGGACCTCATGATCATCGCCGTAATCGAACCAGTAGCCGGCATAAAGCTCGTTCCATCCCTGCTTCCAGGCAAGCTCCGATGTGAATCCTGAGCGATAGCTGCGCTGGGTATAATTGGCACGTACGATGGCCGAACCATCGTCAGAGCTGGGGAGGGCAAGCGTGTCCGTAAGAGCCTGCGTACCGGTATAGAGACCGCTTAGCGGCAGGGTCGAACCGCCCGGCACATTGCCATAGGCGCCCTGCGCATAGGGTGTGGCCTTCAGTGTAAGGTGATCGGTGAGCGCTAGCGAGACCGGCGCTCCCATGTAGAGCGTCCGTTCAGGCGCACGCCACAGGCGTTGATAATAGGGGCCAGCTTCCTGGTCCTGCGGGTCGTAGCGCGATGCCAACGCATTGCCCGACGAGACCCCATATTCCCTGAACTGGTCTTTTGACACCTGCGGGTAATAACTGGTGATCGTGCTATTGAAGCTGCCGACAAGTCCCGCGTGGGAACGCTCTCCCATGTCACGCACGAGCTTGAAATCGATATGGTGGCGCATGTCATGGCCGGGGCCACGCCAGTTCTCGGCGCTGGTATGGGAATAGGAAACAAAGCCCCGCAACCCTGTGTGGCCGATCATCCCCGTATCCAGCCGGATGAATTCGCGGTTGGTGTTGTAGGAGCCATAGGAGGCCGAGATCGTCCCCCCGGCCTTGCGCGCCGGATCGCGAAAATCGAGGCTCATCAATCCGCCCGCGGCGTTGAGCACAGGACTGTCCAGATCCGCCTCACCCTGGGCGAGGGCGATCTGCCGATAATTCTCACTGTCGGCAAACTGGCTCGGATAGCCGGAATAGAAGGCGAGATCATTGAGGGGCATGCCTTCGAGTACATAGCCGATGGAGTCCGTGTTCAGCCCACGCACCGAGATGGTGGTTTGGGGGGAAAGCCCCATTGCATCGGACGAAGCCACATTGGCCCCTGGCAGCATGGAGACAAGCTGATAGGCACTGGATATCGGGGCCTGTCTGGTAATGAACGTGCTATCGACCGTGCTGACTGCCTTGATGCCGTGCTCCGGGTGGATGAGGCCACCGCCGCGTGCGGCATCGCGCTTCTCGGGTTCGGTCGCCCTCACCGTGATCTGCTCGGTCTTGTGCGGCTTGTTTTTAAGCGTGGTCTTGTCGCTACTGCCGTGGGTCGCTGTATCCGAGGCCAGAAGAGAGCCAGGTGTCAGACAGAGCCCGAGGCTGCAAACGCCGCAGAGCAGGAAACTGCGTTGCAGCGAAAAGAGCGGCTTACGGGTGGCAGGCGGCACAAGCGTGGTCCAGTCATGAAGGGGCGAGGTAATGGCGATGTGAGTGAAAGCAGGTCTCATATCGGAAGATTGGAAACAATCGTTTTCGTCGTGTCACGAATGGATTTACCTCGCCCCGTGACTCTTTTGGCTTGGGGAAATGCGGCGGGCAGCTCTGGTCTGGTTACTTTGCTCTGACAACGTAACGATCATGCTGAAGGCAGGCGATTTGCGTCGATCTGTCTGTGCGTCTGGCATAAATCCTGTTAAGGGACCCGGCAAAAAGGGAGATCATCTGAATGCTTGCAGAGCATATCTCGGCTTATACCAAGGGCTGGATCGTCAAGCGAGATACTGACGTCTCGCCGCGTCGTATTGCCGATGACGATGTTGATTTCCTGTGCCGTGTCGTGGCAGCCCAGGCCGGGATTCCGGCCGATGATGCCCTCAGGACCATGCGTGAAACGCTTGAGGGCTGGCTCATGCAGCGTGCGCGTGGTGAGCGGCCATCCGGCTTCAACATGGGCGATTTCGAGACTTTTCTTGCGTTTCTTCCTGCAGAAAACGCGTTCTCCGAGACGGAGACTGTCGATGCGTTGCCAGCGTCAGAGTCTGTTGGTCTCGGCGATGGCGACGTAAGAGCGACTTCATCCTCCGCATCCGTTGCGCTTCATGAGGTGAATGACAGTGCGCATGGTGTCGGCCGGGAAGAAACTGGGCTGGCGGTGGGGACGACCGAACTCCGCGAAACACGGACTCCGACGCGTCGCTTACCGAGAGAGATGCCAGCACATGACTTGTTCGGGTCCCTCGAATTTTCGAGATTTCATGTTGAATACGGGGTTTGATCGCGTCTGCTCCCCGGATGGTTTCGCCATAATCTGAGCACCAGCCCCAGTCCCAGCAATGCGCAGGCCATGCCCATGAGAAAGATGGCCTCGTAGCCAAAGCAATCCGAGATCACTCCCGCAGCGGGGCCGCTCACGGCATATGAAAGGTCCTGGAAGGCAGCGAACCCTCCCAGAGCCGTCGCCCGCATGGTACCGGAGACTCTCTTGACCACCTCGACGCCCATTGACGGGTAGATAAGTGAGCAACCTGCACCCGTCAGCGCTGCGCCGACGAGTGCCAGGTAGGGAGTAGTTGCCAGGGCGATACACCCCTGTCCCAGTGCCTCGACAGCAAGGGAGATCATGGCCACGGTCAGACCACCCATACGGTCCGGCATATGTCCACAGAAGAGGCGCCCGGCCACAAAGGCGAGACCGAAGCATGTCAGGCCGAGACTTCCGAAATGCCAGTGCTGATGAATGAAGTAAACAGACAGGAACGCACCCAGTACCGCAAACCCGACGCCCTGTAGGGCAACGACAGTTCCATAAGGTCGTATGACGCCCAAGATAGGCCAAAACGAATCACGCTCACCGGCGAGTATGGGAGTGGTAGGAACATTCTGAACGATCGCAAGGCCGATGCATGGCAGGATAATTGAGGTCAGCATCAGCGAGGTGAAGCCTGCAAGGTGATACAATTCCAGTCCCATCGGACCGCCAAAGGCGAAAGCCCCATACATCGCAGCGCCGGTCCAGGTCAGGACCTTGCCCGCACCTTTGGCGCCCGTCAGCCCGATCCCCCAGCCGTGCATGCCGACAAGCGTATAGCTCTCACCGACCCCGAGAAGCAGTCTGCCAAGGATCAGCAACGCGAAGCCAAGCGAGTGCGGCAGGAAATCCAGACCCGAAACAAGGCAGATCGCGCTGGCGCCAACATACAGGCCAAGCCCGAGGCGCATGGATGCGCGCCCGCCGCACCGATCGGCAAAACTCCCTGCGATCGTGCGTGTCAGGATGGTCGAGACGAAGGCGCATCCCACCGCAATGCCTGCCAGCGCATTGCCATAGCCTGGCCAAGAGGTGACAAAGGGGGGGATAACGGCCAAGGGCATGGCGACGGCCATGTAGGACAAGAGAAGGGCAATCGTCAGGAACGGCAGGAAGCGGGTATTGGTCCCATCGCTCCGCAGGCCTCGCATCGTGTTGGCCCGATCTGTCTCGCCCTGGCTGCGCATGGTGTGCCCCCCTGGATGCTGCATGGTCTATTTCCCACAGGCAGGAGAAGGCGGTATCACCTCGACCGCGCCACATCAGCCTTACGGCGTTACCTTTGAAAGGGGGTAACGCTACCGCTTGCGCACGCTTTGCTCAAATAACGCTGTGGTGACATTCCACCAGCCCTGGTGAGACTGATACGCCATGAGCCTTTGGCTCAGTCCATTGTACGGGTTGTCACCAGGTCGGGCGGTCTGATCACATGGCCAAGGTTGTCACCGACGACCATCAGATATGCAGACGGGCCTCGCAGCGACGGGCGATGGCGCGCAGCTTGATGTCCTGTCCATTACATGCCGTGAGCATGATTCCAGCTGGCAGGCCCTTCCAGTTGATTGGCAAGCTGAACGAACAGCCGTCGAGCAGATTGGCCAGTGAGGGATTGCGCAGCACAAGACGGTTGTACCGGGCATAGGTTTCTGGTTCTGCACAGGATTCCAGGCTCGGTGGAAGTATCGGGCTGGTGGGGCAGATCAGCGCATCAAACCCAGCCATCTCGGCATTGAACCGTGCGATGAGCTTCTGTCTCTCGATGTAAAGCTGACGTAGGGTCTGCACGCTGACATGCTCGCCCATCATCATCCGTTCGCTCACACGGGGGTCAAACTGCCCCCGGTGATGAATCAGATCGTCATGGAAGTAATGGTACGCCTCGGCAGCGACGATCTGAGCTTGAATATTCAGATCTGTGATATCCTGCAGAAGCAGGAGGGGCCGGCGGACAATTTCGATCGCATCGTTTTCCAGATGACGCAGTACAGTCTCGAAAACAGCTAGAATCTGCGCATCGGCATCGTTGCGAACGAAGGAAGTCGGTAAGAGCAGACGCACGCCGCCGTCAGCCGCGCCTGGTGCGTGCCATTCCGAAGTCGCCCCGCCAGACATGAGATGATCGAGCAAGGCACAGTCGGCTACATCCTGCGCAATGCTGCCAACGCTATCGAAGCTGGGAGAGAGAGGGATCATCCCGGTGCGGCTGATGCGCCCGGCGGTCGGTTTGAAGCCGGTCAAGGCATTCATGGCCGCCGGGATGCGGCACGATCCACCCGTGTCGGACCCGATCGCGGCGAAGGCCCCGCCTGTGGCCACTGAAACGGCGCCGCCGGAACTGGAGCCACCCGGTATGGCTCTGGTGTCATCAACCAGGGTATTCCAGGGTTGGGGACCGTGTGGATTGATACCCAGGCCGGAATAGGCGAATTCGGTCATCTGGGTTCGACCGATAAAAATCAATCCGGCTGCACGCAACGGGGCGATGGCCTCTGCATCGGCGGGCGCTGGTGGTCGGTCTGCAAGAATGATCGACCCGGCTCGGGTAACCTGCCCCTTGACGTCGAAGAGATCCTTGATCGAAATTGGCAGGCCTGCCCAGGGGGAAGCTTGATAGCCTTTGGCTCGGACCCTGTCTGCTGCATCGGCATATTGTCGCGCCCGCTCCGGGGAAAAGTCACCGGTATAGGCGGCGCGAGCATTTTCACATCCGGCGATCTTTTCCAGGCAGCGTTCCACAAGCACCCGACTGGTAACCTCGCCTCTCTCCAGACCTTGCGCTGCCTTGATCAACGTATCGGTATGCGGGGCGAAACTTGGTCTCATGACGGATTTGCTCATGGGCTGTGCCTTCTTGCTTATTAGATCTATTCTGCAAATTGCTCCGCAATGATCCGTTCGGAAAGACCGTGGTCAGGGTCGAAAAGGATCGTTGCGGTGATCGAGCGATCCTCACAGACCACAGCCTCGGCCACATCGCGCACCTCCAGAAAGTCGGCGACTGCGGCACAGGGGCGCTTATCCTGTTCAAGAAGTGTGAAGCGTACGACTGCCGATGACGGAAGCAGAGCGCCACGCCAGCGCCGCGGTCGGAACGCCGATATGGGGGTGAGGGGAAGGAGATTGGCCGTAAGGGGAACGATTGGCCCGTGCGCCGACAGGTTATAGGCAGTCGATCCTGCCGGCGTGGCCACAATGACGCCATCGCAGATCAGCTCTGGCAGACGGACACGCTGATCGACCTCGATCCTGATCTTGACGGCCTGTCTTGTCTGACGAAAAAGAAACACGTCGTTGAAGGCAATGCCTTCATGCAATGTCCCGTCGCGTCCCGTCGCTTTCATGCGCAGCGGATGCAACTCCGAGGATTGCGCCCGGGTGAGGCGACTGACCAGGTCCTCATCCGAAATCGTGTTGAGCAGAAAGCCGACCGAGCCGCAGTTGAGGCCATAGGCCGGGATTCCGCGCTCCGCAACCTGATGCAGGACTTCGAGCAGGAAACCATCACCACCGAGGCAAACCACGACTTCGGCATCGTCGAGAGGGGAATCGCCATACGCCTCGGTAAGCCTCTGACGGGTTCGCTGTGCGATGTCGGTCGGCGAGGCCAGAAAAGCGATACGCTTGGGGGGGTGTCTGAACCACCGTTGCGGCGGGGGCGCAAGGGTCATGCGGGCCCCGCGTACCGTTGACGGAAAGTCGGTTCAGGAAGTCTGGCGATACGCAACGATCCATCCATTCCAGTGGGACAACGCAAAGGGCGCATGCGACACTAACGAGCCTGATACGACACCGCAACAGGGCGTTACGCTTGGCATCCCGTGCCCCTACGAGCGTTTCTCTTGGCGGTTCGGGTCGTGCCCCGCTATGCGGTATTATAGTATCGCAACACCCATTCGTTGACAGCAGCATAGGACCGGCCATGAGCCACGCAGAAAATCAGGCAAGTTTCGTTCCCTGTCGCATCGCCGTCCTGACAATCTCGGATAGTCGTGATCTGAGGTCAGATCGATCAGGGGCTATCCTCGCCGAGCGCATAGAGGCGGCGGGTCATGATCTTGCCGTACGTGACATCGTACCAGATGAGCAGGACCTGATCGTATCCTGTCTGCGCGCCTGGATTGCGCGCGACGATGTGGATGTCGTGATCACCACGGGGGGGACTGGCGTTACGGGGAGGGATGTCACGCCCGAGGCTTTTGCCCAGGTGATCGAGAAGGATATACCGGGTTTTGGTGAGCTTTTCCGTATGCTTTCCTATGCAAAGATTGGCACGTCGACCATCCAGTCGCGCGCTATGGCTGGCCTGGCGCAAGGTACGTTTCTCTTTGCATTGCCGGGCTCAGCCGGGGCTGTTCGGGACGGGTGGGATGATATTCTCGTTCACCAGCTCGATAGTCGGCACAAGCCATGCAACTTCGTCGAACTGATGCCGCGCCTGCGTGAACGGTAGACGCTCGGTAAACAGGATTTCAGGAGAGGCGCAAGCGCTTCTTCCTTGAGGCAGTACGCAAACCAAACTGTGCTCTCAGCACTGTGCGATACTGCGCCTGCCTTGCTCTCAGCGATGCGCTCGGGCCAATTCTCTGCACGATGAGATCCTGCATGGTTTCGATTTCCGCCAGATGCTCGGCCAGATCGAGCGCCCCTGTTACTGAAAGGTCATGGCGGCGATGGATGTTGAGCGGTCTGGCAAGATAGGCAACCTGCGCTCCGGGATGCAGAAGCAGCTCCATGTAGAGGCGCCAGTCCCCAGCAAGACGGAAGCGGTCGAGATCGGTTCTGCAACGTGTCATGGCTGCGAGAAATGCCGAGCGTCTGAATAGAACCGCGCTGACATTGAGAATGAGATTACAGCTTGAGAGACAGTTACTGACAAAGCTTTTTCCGTCCATCAGCATGTCACGACTCAGGATCTGGCCTGCATGCTGCTGGTAATAGCCCTTGTAATCGGCCGATGTCGTTACGCCGTCACGATCGATAGGCCGACTATCACAGAACGCCATACTCAGTTGCGGTGTCTGCGCGACGATGGCAGCAAGCTCGGACAGGAATTCCGGCTCGGACAGGTCGTCAGCCTCAGCGATCCAGAGCCATTCGCTTTCGGCCATCTCCGCGGCGGCCTGCCATTGCGCAAAAACCGAACCGCTTTGCCGTGTCTGCCGTACCAGTCTGATCTCGCGGTCAAAGGCGCGTGCAGTCTTCTCGGCCAGTTCAGCACTGCCGTCCGATGAGGCATCGTCGATGACGATAATCTCTGTGACGGGGCAGTTCTGGGCGAAGATCGTTGCAAGGCGCGCTGCAAGGTACTGGGCGTAATTGTAGGAGAGGACGACCACCGAAATCGATGGCAGTTCCGGCATGGCGAGCCCCACCAGTTGTCTCGCATAACGGGCGAAAGAAAAGCGTTCGCTGAGATCATTCCCGCGTTGCTGACGCATCGCTGTTGTCGCCTTCTTCGAGGCTGGCGTCGATAGAATCCAGTTTACCGTTGCAGGCAGATCTCCCGCGGCGATCACGGCGTGTGCGTGGTCGCCCTCCCGCGCAAGATCATCAAGCAAATTTGGAATCATGCCATTACGGGCGAATGCCATGCAGGCCAGGCCGGAGGCGAGAGCTTCGAGTACGACGGAAGGGTAGGGATCCTCACGTGATGTGAGAGTAAAAAGATCCGCGGCCGACAGAAATGGGCCGACATTCTCTACCCGGCCAGGCAGATGAAAGCTGTGAGTGGCCTGGGCAGCTTCGAGGTCTGCGGCAAGGGCGCGGGATAATGTCTCGTCTATGGCACCTACCCAGATGAAATGGATGGGCCGCGTCCTGTCTGGCCTCCCTGCAGATATGTCGTGCGTGTAGGGAGAATTGGCCGACGAGGTCGATTTCGACCTGAAAACGGGGCTTTGCATCATCTGCCACAGTTGCAGGAACAGATCGAACCCCTTGCGTATATCACCGAATCCGACACCGATCACGACGAGAGCGTCCGCGCCTATGCCATAGGCAAGCCGAACGCGGCGTCTGTCGGACTCCGAGAAGGCTACCGGATGGTAAAGACCTTGCGGCAGGATGACGGCGTCGGGGCAAAGTCGGGTTAGCTGGGCGCCCGGCACGACGACTGACCTGGCCAGAAGCCGTGCCGTCGTGAGGGGCGCATCAAGGTTATGATGCCGGATCATGCCGGGGAGTTCATGCACGAGCAGGATGAAGTCAATTCCGGCGCCAGCGAGGTCGGGTGCAAGCCAGGCCGAGGCCGCACTGTTGACGATGGCTGCTGTGAACCCTTCATCATGAAGCGATTGCAGGCGCTCGCGACCAGACTGGGTGTTGGGCTTGAGTATCTCTACGGTGCCGACCTGCCTATAACGATCCAGAAGATCGCCTCCACCAAGCAGGACGAACGTGATCTCGATCCCGTGATTCCGGCGCAGGGTCTCTCCGATTGCAAGCAGCAGCATCTGCGCACCGGCAGGGAACGCATCATGGCCGACAAGCAGGACGCGGTGAGACGAAAAGCAGCTGTGAAAGCCCGTCACCGCACGCGCCGTGGCATTAAGATAGGCAGCGCCAAAGTGAATGTCGGGTTCGAGATACGCGCCTTCTGCCCATTCGTTCCAGGCATTCACGCATACGATGGCCTCGCCAAAAAACGGATTGTTGCTCGCCTGGCGAATGGTCTCGCTCAACCAGCCTTCGTAAAGGCGCGGGCTCGATCCATGCAGGACAAGGCCGGCGCCCTGCCTTCTTGGGTCATTGTCCCATGATGGGCTGACTGTCCGGATGCGCGGGAAATCAGGCTGGGGATCGGTCAGCGCTTTCGTGACGAGTTCCGCGTAGTCATAGACGCGCGCTGTCATGTCTTCGTCGAGGATCTGCAGCCTGTTCTCTATTGGCGTGCAGTTGAGTGTCAGCTTGTGAGGGGGAAACTCAATGGCCCCGTCCAGGCCGAACAGCCCAGGATCATGATCATCAAAAGCCTGTGCCATGATGATGATCGGTTCAAGGTCATGTTTCTCCGAAAACAGCCTGCGCCACCTGGCGATACGCTTTGACGCCTCGGGTATGGTGCCTGGCCGGTAAAGCATGAACAGGGGGCGATTACCGATCCTGATATAACGGGGATCGTCCATGTGGCGTGCCAGGTCGGCAATCAGGGCCTCATCATCTTCTTCAGGGTACTCCTGAGCTATCAGTATGTCCTTTTCGCCGCCGTCCCATCGTCGGCTCCAGCTCTCATTGGCCCACATCAGACAGAACGCTATGTCGATCTCTGTGCAACGAAGAAGCGTCTCCATCGGCGTATCAAGCAGCCTCTTGCCGCTGAATCGGTAATGGTAGAAAACGAAGCCCTCGATGCCACTCTGTCGCGCCATCCTGGCCTGGTCACGTAGAGACGTCTCGTTGTCGAGGCGGTAATGCCCAAGATCACGCGGAATACGAGGCTGATAGTGATCGGCAAAACGGGGGAGTGCCCGTGATAGATTCGTCCACTCTGTAAAGCCCTTGCCCCACCAGTCATCGTTTTCGGCTGTCGGATGAAACTGCGGAAGGTAATAGGCAAGCAACCGCGCGCGGCGTATCGCCGCATCTGGCAAAGGGTGATGCGTCTCGAATAACGGGCCCGGTCGAGTGCGACGTCTGACTTCGCGTGCAATTGTCGTCTCGTGTTCCGGCAGGCATGGAAAGACCCCGCTTTCATGGCGGTGTGCCAGCCAGTGCATGAACGGGTTCGTATCAGGCTGATGGCGCAGATAACGCGTACGGTAAAATGCCGGATCGAAGCTCTCGAACGGGCGCCTTACCTCGCGATAACCCTGCACCATATAATGTTCAACCGGATCCATGCCCGAGGCCGCGACATCCGGATAGGTGCGTAGATAGAAGGCGGTATCGAATTCCGGCATGGGTCGGACATGGGACGACTGACGGTTCGCCAGATAATGTGCCAAGGCATTGGTATTGGCCGGCACAAGATTGGAGTGACGGTACCAGACAGGGTCAAACCAGGCGACCGGGCGTCTGCCTTCATACTCGCCTTTCGTCAGGTAATGGATCAGGGGGTCATCGGTAACATCCCTGTTTGTCGCCAGATACCAGGCAGGATCAAAAAAGGCGTTCGGCTTGCGCCCTTCACGCCAGCCTTTGGAGTGATAGTGAAGCAGTGCACCGCTGCCGAGGTCACGCAGATCCGGATTGCGGGATAGGTAAAATGCCGTATCGAAAAGCCCGGAATGGCCGATCATCTTCAGTGTCGTTGGCATTTTCAATTCTCCGGCGATTCGTTAAAAAAACATTAAACTGTTTCCTCGGCTCGTGCCAGAATTTCCCTGATTAGGGGAGGTGGCGACGTGATGTGCGCAAAGATCGGCTTGCCTTTGGCGGATGCGGAATTGCGGCCTGACGCTTCAGATGTCATATCTCCTTCTACATTTCATGTCGGGGCGTGCGAGGCCTGCGGTTCTGGCGTGGAGCATCCGTTACGACCAGCCGTCGGAGGTAACGTTGTGATCCGCTGCGATCTGACGAAACCGGGACGAAAAATGAGGCCATGCAGTATCATCCCGATCCGGCCATACGCCCGACAGACGACCATGAACTGGCCAAGACCACCACGCATATGGAGGAGGCGGTGCCAGCCAGCGCGCGCCCAGTGGCCGATCATGCGATCAAGGTGAACCAGGAGGATAACCGGTCCAGCAGCGCTTTCAGGGTGCGCCTTGATCATGGGCTGACGCTCGAGTGTGGCGTGCATATAGCGCCGCTCGAAATTGCCTATTGCGCCTATGGTACGCTTTCGCCGCAACGGGATAATGTCATTCTCGTCTGTCACGCCCTGACAGGTGACCAGTATGTGGCCGAGACTCATCCTGTGACGGGAAAGCCCGGTTGGTGGCATCGAGCCGTTGGTGCTGGCTGCGCCATCGATACGGATCGTTTCTATGTTCTGTGCATCAATGTGCTGGGTGGCTGTATGGGATCGTCCGGCCCGCGGAGTCTGCGCGATGACGGTGAGCCCTGGGGCACCGATTTCCCGCCGATCACCATACGGGATATGGTGTTTGCCCAGGCAAAGCTGCTGGACCATCTGGGTATAGATCGTCTGTTTGCGGCCATTGGCGGCTCTATGGGTGGTATGCAGGTGCTCCAGTGGGTAGCGAGTTTTCCCGAGAGGGTAGGCGCGGCCATGCCCATTGCCACGGCCCCATTCCACTCGGCGCAGAATATTGCCTTCAACGAGGTGAGTCGGCAGGCAATCTGTGGCGATCCGGATTGGTACGGGGGCCGCTACTGGGCACATGGCACGATCCCTGCCAAAGGCCTGGCAGTCGCGCGCATGATGGCGCACATCACCTATCTTTCCGAAGAGGCGTTGACTCAAAAGTTTGGTCGGCGGACACGGCGCGATGCCGTACCTTCACAGGAGCCTGCGGCATCGGGAAATTCGCTCTTCGGCGAAATTTTCGAGGTTGAGAGTTATCTGCGTCATCAGGGATCAAGCTTTGTGCGACGCTTCGATGCCAACTCCTACCTGACGATCACGCGTGCTCTCGATTATTTCGATCTGAGTGCGGATTACGATGGCGACCTGTCGGCACCGTTCCGCAATTGCACGACACGCTTTTGTATCATCTCTTTCACGTCGGACTGGCTCTTCCCGACTTCGCAGTCGCGGCTTTTGGCACGCGCGCTGAACCGGGCAGGGGTAAATGTGTCCTTTGTCGAGATCGAGAGCGACAGAGGGCATGATGCGTTTCTGCTGGAGGAGCCCGATCTGGATCGCACCATGCGCGGATTCATCAATGGTGCAGCCGAGCAGGCAGGGCTGATCGCACAGGCCGGGGAGGGCGATCATGCGTCTTGATCAGCAACTTATCGCCGGGATGATCAAGCCTGGTACGCGCGTTCTCGATGTCGGGAGCGGCGATGGCGCCCTGATTGATCACCTGTTCCGCACTCGCCAGTGCGATGCGCGTGGCATTGAGATCGATATGCGCGAGGTGACGCGTTCGGTTGCGCATGGCCTGCCTGTCATGCACGGGGATGCCGATCAGGATCTGATCCACTACTCCGATGACGCCTTCGATTATGTTGTGCTCCAGCGCACGCTTCAGGCAGTCGAAAAGCCGCGTGAGGTTCTGCGCCAGATGCTGCGCATCGGGCGTCACGCCATCGTCTCCTTCCCCAATTTCGGCCACTGGCGCTTGCGCCTGCAGATTCTGCTGAGCGGGCGTATGCCCATGAACAAGGTGTGGCATACGCCGTGGTACGAGACGCCCAATATTCACCCATGCACCATTCAGGATTTTCTCGAACTCTGTGAGAGTGAGGGATATGTGATTGATCGTTGGCTGGCGATCGATGAGGCTGGGGAACGCGCGCCGTGGCGTCGATCAATCCGGCTGGCTAATCTCTTTGGTGAGCAGGCGCTCTTTCTCCTGAGAAAACGTTGAGCGGCCATAGCACCCGGCAACACATATTACGACTTTTTTCGAAATAGGACTTTACGGGATATCGAACCCTGTGTTTGCCTCGGGCGTTCCCTGAGTTTCACAACCCTGCCGGGGTTCTCGGGATAGCGGAGTTAATCATGACAGATATTCTGACAGCCATTGCCGAACGCCGTGCCACGAAGCGCTTCGAACCGGACGTGACGATCCCCGAGCATGAGCTGCGTGCCATTCTCGACGCCGGGCGGCATGCTCCGACAGCGTTCAATATCCAGCACTGGCGCTTTGTCGTCGTATCGGATCCTGCGCTACGCAAGGAAATTCGTGCAGTCTCATGGAACCAGCCTCAGGTCGAGGAAGCCAGTGCGCTCATCATTCTATGCGCTGATTTCAAGGCGTGGGAGAAGAACCCTGCGCGCTATTGGGCTGATGCGCCTGAAAAGATGCAGACGACCTACGAGGGCATGATTCAGAAATTCTATAGCGGCAACGAGCAAGTGCAACGTGACGAAGGCATTCGTTCGTGTGGCATGGCCGCCTATGCCCTGATGTTGGCCGCGGCTGCGCATGGCTATCAGACGTGCCCGATGGATGGATTCGACTTCCAGGCTGTGGGCGAGCTGATCAATCTTCCCGAGGACCATGAGGTCGTCATGTTCGTCGCTATCGGCAAGAAGGCTGGTGATTATCCCCCGCATGGCGGGCATCTGCCACTTGAGGAAACGATCATCCATAACCGGTTTGCCTGACAAATCCGGTCGGGAAGAGCAAACCGTTGTTCAGGTCAAGTCGATCACGGTTTGGTAAGCACAACGGCTTGCATCATTCCAAGCCGGTGCCTATATGGGCTCTTCCCGGTCCAGTTTGATCCTGGTGGCCCGTCTGTCATGTTCATGGCAGACGCTGTGCAGCCTGCGTCGTCGTCTCTGGATCTCTTTCCTATCCTGACGACGTCCGGGCCAAGAGACGTCATCCTTTGAGCCTGCAGCTCCGGCCAGCGCTCGTGCCCAAGGAGGCGTTTTGCACTCATGACCAGTTTTGCCGATCTCCAGCTTGCCATGCCCATCCAGCGTGCCCTGAGCGAAGAAGGTTACACCAACCCGACGCCCATCCAGGCGGGCTCCATACCGCATCTGCTCCAGGGGCGTGATCTGCTGGGTCTCGCGCAGACAGGCACTGGCAAGACGGCAGCCTTTGCCCTTCCTGCGCTTCATCGTCTGGCGACGCATCATCGTCCGCTCACGCCCAAGGGCGCCCGTGTTCTGGTTCTTGCGCCGACGCGTGAACTTGCTGCCCAGATCGACGACAGCTTCAAGGCCTATGCGCGCCACATGAAGCTCCGTCATGCTGTCATTTTCGGCGGTGTTGGCCAGGGACGCCAGGTCGAAGCCATGCGTCGCGGCGTGGATGTACTGACTGCGGCGCCGGGTCGGCTGCTCGATCTGATCGGTCAGGGCCACATCGATCTGCATGATCTCGAGGTGCTCGTGCTCGATGAGGCAGACCGTATGCTCGACATGGGTTTCGTGCGCGATATTCGCCGCATTGTTGCCCTGCTGCCCAAGGAGCGTCAGACGGTCCTGTTCTCGGCCACCATGCCCAAGGCAATTGAAGAGCTGGCCCATTCTCTTTTGCGTGACCCGGCCAAGGTTGAGGTCACCCCGCCATCCTCGACGGTTGACCGCATCCGCCAGGCAGTAATGTTTGTGAAGGCCGAGGACAAGCGCGCTGCCACATTGTTGCTGGTCAAGAATGACAAGGTTCAGCGCGCGGTTGTTTTCACGCTTATGAAACACGAAGCGAACAAGGTGGCTGACTTCCTGAACGCCGAGGGTATCCGCGCTGAGGCTATTCATGGCAACAAATCGCAGGGGGCGCGTGAACGTGCAATGGCTGGTTTCCGTGATGGTTCGGTCAAGGTGCTCGTTGCCACCGATATTGCAGCGCGCGGGATCGATGTGGATGATGTGAGCCACGTCTTTAATTACGATCTGCCTAACGTTGCTGAAAGCTACGTCCATCGCATTGGCCGTACCGCTCGTGCAGGACGCGACGGCTGGGCGGTTTCCCTGTGTGACGCGGAGCAGCGTGCATGGCTTCGTGACATCGAGAAGCTGATTGGCAAGTCTATTCCGGTGGTAAGCGACCATCCATATCATTCTGAAGAGGCGCAGAACTCCACCATGCGTCCCCCTGTACTGGGTGGTGGTGGTGGTCGCGGCAGAAACCAGCCGCGTGGTGGCGGCCAGCGTCCGGGCGGCACTGGCCGTCCGGGTGGCGGTCAGCGTTCCAGTGGTGCTCGACCCGGTGGTGCACCCCGTAATGGCGGCAACGGCAAGCCCTCTGGTAATCGGCCACCCCGCGCCCGCTGAACTGCGAGAGCACAGCAGCCTGGCCGGTGGTACAGGCGCTGGCGCTGGCAAGGCTGTCTTGTCATTCTGACGAACAAGGCACCTCGTTCCAGAGCGCCCATACCTGACGCAAAAGGGTATTCTCCGGTCGCTACTGCCTGGATTTTCGAGGTGCTACACTGACGCAGGCAGGGAGTGCAGCCTCCCGCCATGTGGCGCCTTGCTCAGCTTTTTTCTCATGAATGACTGAATACTGATTTGCGGCAGAGAGCCGCTCTGTCCGGTATTCCCTGATTGGGCATTTACACTCGGCCTGCCTCGCTTCAAGACGTATCCTGGTGTTTTTCGACACGATCTTACCGATCTGGCGGCGCTGAACCTAAATCCTGGGTAAAGACACACCAGACTATCGGTATGATTTTTTGCATTATTTTCACATATTCGTGTATCCCCGGAACGGGAAAGCTTCATAAGTCGCGGATATACTTGGATATCGACTAAACAGGGCTATTTTTATCCCTGATTACCGCCACGTTATGTTAGAACCATAAGCCGATCACACGGTTTAACATTCGGATGCTGGCAATAAGGCCAGGCAACCCGAGGTTCTCACGTGTTACAAAGCAGAACAATCCTCACCCTCAACTCTGGTTCATCCAGCATCAAGTTTGCCTTGTTCGATGAGGAAAGCACGACAGAACGTCTGCTTTCCGGGTT
This sequence comes from Asaia sp. A2, assembly GCF_057319415.1. Taxonomy (NCBI): domain Bacteria; kingdom Pseudomonadati; phylum Pseudomonadota; class Alphaproteobacteria; order Acetobacterales; family Acetobacteraceae; genus Asaia; species Asaia sp. A2. Next base: position 117,477 of record NZ_JBXWTO010000003.1, on the reverse strand, counting down.
GGTCGAGTATCAGGCGGGAGGGGCGGTTTTGACCACGCGTACCCCCGATGGTGTAAGCAAGCGCATGGTGCTGGAGGCGGTCGGAGGGAAGGAGACAGCTCATGGGGAGATGATCCGCCACGTCCTGAACTTCGTTGAGGCCCATGAAAGTGGAAGCAAGATCGGTGCTGTTGGCCACCGCGTTGTCCATGGTGGCCGTTATTTCGACGGACCGACTGCGATTAATGCTGAAGTCCTCAGTCAACTTGAGGACCTGATCTCGCTGGCACCGCTTCATCAGCCGCCAAGCATTGCTCCAATGCGTCTGCTGCTTGCGGAAAAACCCGGACTGCTTCAGGTGGCGTGCTTTGACACGTCGTTCCATCATACAATTCCAGCCGTGCGCACGCGTCTGCCGTTGCCGGAGGCACTGCTGGATCATGGCGCGCGTGTCTACGGATTTCACGGGCTTTCCTATGACCATATCGCCAGTGAACTCGAAGCGCGTTTCCCGACCATAGCCTCCAAGCGCGTTCTTGTCGCCCATATTGGTAATGGTGCAAGCCTGTGTGCCCTGATGCATGGTCGCAGTATCGCCACGACCATGGGGCTGACTGTTCTTGATGGCCTCATGATGGGCACGCGTTGCGGGACGATCGATCCCGGTGCGATCCTGTATCTGCTGCAACAAAAGCACCTGACGCCCGCTGAAGTGCAGGATACGCTCTACTACCAGTCAGGTCTGAAGGGGGTTTCCGGACTCTCCAGTGACATGCGGGTGCTGCGCGAGCACGAAGCCGACGAAAACGTTCAGCTTGCGCTCGAGATGTTCGTCGAGCGCTTCGTACAGCAGGCTGGGGGACTCATTGCCCAGATGGGTGGTGTGGATGCCATTGTCTTTACCGGGGGTATTGGACAGCATGACTCGACGTTCAGGCGTGCTGTCTGTCAAAGGCTGAAATGGCTTGATGTGCAGCTTTGCGAAGACGCCAATCTCGCCGGACGCCCCACAATCAGTCAGAGATCGGGCAGGGTGACGGTCCTCGTCATCCCTGCTGATGAAGAGACAACGATCTTCCGCCAAACAAGAAGAATAATGAAAGGAAAACAGTGATCATGACCGTTCAAGGTCCGCTCTCTGCAAAGCAGATCGCCCTGTTTGATCAGTGGTGGCAAGCTGCCAATTACCTCTCCGTCGCACAGATCTATCTGCTTGATAATCCACTGCTGCGGGATCCGCTCAAGCTTGAGCACGTGAAGCCTCGTTTGCTGGGGCATTTCGGAACTACACCTGGCCTGACGCTGCTCTATCTGCACCTCAACCGCATCATCAAGGAGCGCCAGAAGAGCATTCTGTTCATCGCGGGCCCGGGTCATGGAGCGCCGGGCGTCGTTGCTGCGACTTATCTTGAAGGCACATATAGCGAATATTTTCCGGAAGTCTCACAGGATGTCGAGGGCGTTGGCCGTTTGGTCAAGCAGTTCTCGTTCCCCGGTGGTATTCCGAGCCATGTCGCAGCGACCACCCCCGGTTCGATCCATGAAGGCGGCGAATTAGGCTATTCGCTCTCTCATGCCTATGGTGCCGTGCTGGACAATCCTGATCTGGTTGTAGCCTGCGTCGTCGGTGATGGTGAGGCCGAGACTGGTCCGCTTGCGACCTCGTGGCACAGCAACAAGTTCCTCGACCCGCGCAATGACGGTGCGGTGCTCCCGATCCTGCACCTTAATGGCTACAAGATTGCCAACCCGACCGTTCTGGCTCGTATTCCTGAAGATGAACTTCTCGCGCTGTTCCGTGGCTATGGTTACGATCCGGTGATCGTCGCTGGTGATGATCCTGACACCGTGCAGCAGCTCATGGCAAAGGCCATGGACACCTGTTTTGACAAGATTGCCGAGATCCAGAAGCGCGCGCGCAGCGAAAACAATGCGGATCGCCCGACCTGGCCCATGATCATCATGCGCACACCGAAGGGCTGGACCGGTCCCAAGGAAGTTGATGGTCAGCGTTGCGAGGGCTACTGGCGTTCCCATCAGGTTCCGCTAACGGATCTGGAAAAGCCGGGTCACCTGAAGATCCTCGAAGACTGGATGCGCAGCTACAAGCCTGAGACGTTGTTCGACGAGAACGGTCGCCTGCACCCCGAGATTGCTGCGCTCGCGCCCGAAGGCGCCCTGCGCATGAGCGATAACCCCCATGCCAATGGTGGCCAGCTCCGTCGCCCGCTTCGTATGCCTGATATCGAGACACATGCCCTTGCGGTGTCGTCGCCCGGCGCCGTTCTGGCCGAGAGCACGCGCATCCTAGGCTCATGGCTCCGCGACGTGATGCGTATGAATCTCGAACATCGCAACTTCCGTGTCCTTTCGCCGGACGAGAACAACTCGAACCGCCTGAATGACGTGCTCGAGGTGACCAATCGCGCATGGACGGCCGAGACGTATTCCTATGATGACCACCTGGCCCCTGATGGCCTCGTCATGGAAATCCTGAGCGAGCATACCATTCAGGGTTGGCTTGAAGGCTATCTGCTGACCGGGCGTCACGGCTTCTTCTCGTGCTATGAGGCCTTTGTCCATCTGGTAGATTCGATGGTCAACCAGCATGCCAAATGGATCAAGTCGGCGAAGGAAGTTCAATGGCGTCGCCCGATTTCGTCGTTGAATTATCTGCTGACTTCGCATGTCTGGCGTCAGGACCATAACGGCTTCAGTCATCAGGATCCGGGATTCATGGATCATGTGGTGAACAAGAAGGCAGATATTGCCCGCGTCTATCTGCCGCCTGATGCGAACACCCTGCTTTATGTTGCCAAGCACTGCCTTGAAAGCTGGGACCGTATCAATGTGATCGTGGCAGGGAAGCAGCCCGAGCATCAGTGGCTTGATATCGACGCTGCCATTGCACATTGCAGCCAGGGTATCGGGATCTGGCAGTGGGCAAGTAATGATAAGGGCTTTGAGCCCGATCTCGTGATTGCCTCAGCGGGTGACGTGCCCACGGTCGAGGCGCTTGCTGCTGTGCAACTGATGCGCGAGCATACCCCTGATCTGAAGGTGCGCTTCGTGAACGTTGTGGATCTCATGACGCTTCAGTCGCCGAGCGAGCATCCTCACGGCCTGGATGACGTGACCTTCGATAATCTTTTCACCAAGGACAAGCCTGTCCTGTTCGCATTCCACGGCTATCCCCAGCTGGTGCATCGTCTGATCTATCGTCGCAGTAACCGTGCCAATTTCCATGTGCATGGCTTTCGCGAAGAAGGCACGACCACCACGCCGTTCGATATGACCGTGCGCAACAACCTCGATCGCTATCACATCGTACTGAACGCCGTGCGTCGTGTTCCGGCCCTGTCGGGACATGCCGCCTATGTAACCCAGATGATCAACGACAAGCTCGTCGAGCATAAGCGTTATATCGCTCAGTACGGTCAGGATATGCCCGAGATCCTCAACTGGAAATGGCAGGGAAGCCGGGGCTGATGACAAAAGCGGTTCAACTCGTACTCGCCGATGTGGATGGAACATTGGTGACGAGGGACAAGATCCTGACACCAAGGGCCATCCGCGCCGTTCATGCTCTTCGTGAGAGGGGTATACGGTTTGCCGTAACGAGCGGGCGACCGCCTCGCGGTATGGCAATGCTGGTTGAACCGCTGGCAATCGATATGCCGATTGCCGGTTTCAATGGTGGCGTTCTGGTCCATCCGGACTGGAGTGTCATCGAGACCAAACGCCTGACCCATGCTCAGGCCGATCAAGTGCTAAGGATCATCACCGATCACGGGGCGGATCCCTGGGTCTATACAAGCCAGGACTGGTTTGTGAAGGATCAGGATGCCCCTCATGTTGCGCGTGAGCAATGGACAGTCAAATTCGCGCCGAAGATCGATGACGTATCACGGCATCTCGATGACGTGGTCAAGATTACAGGCGTGAGTGATGATACGACGCTCATGCAAAAACTTGAGCGAGACTTGCAGGAAGCTCTTGGCCAGACAGCATCGGCGGCCTGTTCGCAACCCTATTATGTGGATGTAACTAATAGTGAAGCCAACAAGGGCGGGGTGGTAACGACACTAGAGACGCTGTTCGATATTCCGGCATCGGCGATGGTGACGCTGGGTGACCAGCCTAACGACATGCTGATGTTTGCCAAAACTGGTATGTCTATTGCGATGGGGCAGGCCAATGCCACAGTCAAAGGAGCTGCAACCCACGTTTCCACTTCCTGCGAGGAGGAGGGGTTTGCGGTGGGGCTCGAACGTTATGTGTTGGGGAGCGTTGACGCCTGATCATCATCAGTGATCAGGAATATGACGCGTGATCGATCTCTATTACTGGCCGACACCGAACGGTCATAAGGTTACCCTGTTTCTTGAGGAAGCGAAGCTGGATTACCGGATCATTCCGGTCAATATCAGCAACGGCGATCAATTCGCGCCCGCTTTCCTCGAGATTTCGCCCAACAACAAGATGCCTGCGATTGTCGACCACGCGCCTGCTGACGGCGGTGAGCCGATCAGCGTGTTTGAATCTGGCGAGATCCTGCTTTATCTGGCCGAAAAAACCGGATTATTCCTCTCTTCCGCCCCGCGTGAGAAGATCAAGACCCTTGAGTGGCTGTTTTGGCAGATGGGGGGATTCGGGCCCATGCTGGGGCAGAACCACCATTTCACGCTTTATGCCCCAGAAAAGATCGCTTATGCGATCAAGCGCTATCAGGATGAGACGAAGCGTCTCTATTCCGTGCTGGAGACACGCCTGAAAGAAAGCACCTTCGTGAGCGGAGAGCATTACGGCATTGCTGATATGGCGACCTATCCGTGGACACGCACCTGGAAAGAACAGGGGATCGATATCGAGGCTTTTCCCGCGGTGAAAGCATGGCGTGAAATCATCGAGGCGCGACCGGCCACGCAGCGTGCCCTTGCTCGGGCTGATGAAGTGAAGTCCTGAAAGCTCAGCTGGTATGGCAGAATCAGCAAGTCTGCCGCTACTCCTGTTTCAAACAAAAACACCCGGTACCACTATGGTGCCGGGTGTTTTTTATGCTCAAGGCTGCCAAGAGCGAGTTGCGGCCCGTTTTCCCTCAGATCACCAGACGGTAAAGCCACCATCGACACTGACGATCGAGCCGGTCATCAGGCTTGCAGCATCCGACGCCAGGAACTGGACGACCGAGGCCACTTCCTCAGGCTGTCCAACGCGGCCCATCGGGGTACCATCGACCCAGCGGTCGTACAGCGCGGGCTTCTGCATACCAAAGCGGGTGAGGGTGGTTTCGATATAGGTGGGGGCAACGGCATTGGCGCGGATGCCATGCGGGGCCCATTCGGCGGCCAGCGAGCGGATGTACTGATGCACGCCTGCCTTCGAGGCATTATAGGCAGCCTGCTCCTGCGGACGGTTGACGATGAGGCCAGACATCGACCCGATTGCGACAATCGCGCCTGATTTCTGCTTGATCATCACACGTCCAACGGCCTGGCAGCACCGGAACACGCCGTTGAGATTGACATTGATCTGCTTGAGCCACTGATCTTCCGTCATGTCCTCGGCCTTCACCTCGGAGATGCACAGCCCGGCATTGGCGACCAGGATGTCTAGGCGGCCATGACGCTGGACGATGGTATCCACGGCCTTGTTGACGCTGCTTTCGGAAGTGACATCCATCGCGACGCTGCAGGCTTTCATGCCCTGATCGGTCAGGCTCTTGGCTGATTCAGCCGCCTTGGCCGCGTCGAGATCGGCGATGACCACATGGGCGCCAGCCTCGGCCAGCGCGGTGGCACAGCACAGCCCAATGTTCTGCGCGCCACCGGTGACAACTGCTACACGACCATCAAGGCGAAGTTTTTCCATATACATGGGGAGTGACTTTCTTGTTAACCGGCGAGACGGTGGCGCACGAGCTTTGTCAGCGCCATCCCTCTTGCGTCGAAGAGGTGACAATTTTCCGAGAGCAGGCGCAGACCGACCGTGGCATCCACTTCGCCACCGTGATCGCCATCTGTCTGCACGATAATCAGCGCGCCATCCGGAAGCGCGACGTGCAAGAGCGTGAGCGCGCCAAGCCGCTCGACCATGCGGATCACACCTGAGATCTCGCCATTCGGGTCGAGCACGATATGCTCCGGTCGAACACCCAGCGTCATGGCTTCCGCAGAAGCGGACTCACCCGGCAGCACGGGCACTGTGATGGGCGTTCCGTGATCGAGGGCAACGGTCATGCCCTCTTCACTGATGCTGCGCACGGTCACGGGTAGGAAATTCATTGGCGGTGAGCCGATGAAGCGCGCCACGAACAGGTTGCGGGGATGATGGTAAAGTTCGAGCGGTGAGCCAACCTGCTCCACGACACCCTTTTGCAGGACAACGATCTTGTCAGCCATTGTCATGGCTTCAACCTGATCATGGGTGACGTAGATCGTCGTTGCCTTGAGGCGACGGTGCAAGGTGGCAAGCTCGACACGCATCTGGCCACGCAGGGCCGCATCGAGGTTGGAAAGGGGTTCGTCGAACAGGAACACCTTGGGGTTGCGGACGATCGCCCGGCCGATTGCGACACGCTGCCTCTGGCCGCCCGAGAGCTGGCCTGGCTTGTGCTTTAGATAGGTATCGAGCTGCAGGGTTCTGGCCACGTCGGTGATTTTCTGGCGACGCTCGGCTTCCGGCATGCCGGCCAGCTTCAGGCCGAATTCCATGTTCTGGTAGACGTTCATATGCGGGTAGAGCGCATAGGACTGAAAGACCATCGCGAGGCCCCGCTTGGCGGGCTCGACATCATTGACGCGCTTGCCGTCAATCAGCAGGTCACCGCCCGAGATCTCTTCCAGTCCAGCGATCATACGTAGCAGGGTGGATTTTCCGCAGCCTGAGGGGCCAACGAAAACCACGAATTCCTCATCGTTGATCTCAAGGGAAACACCCTTGATGATTTCTTCGGCGTGATAGGTCTTGCGGATATCGTGCAGTTCAACTTTAGCCATTGTTCACTCCGAAAGAGCGTGAGAAGCCGAAAGGGAAGGTCATTTCAGAGAGGGTCATTTCACGGCGCCAAACGTAAGGCCACGTACGAGCTGCTTCTGGCTGAACCAGCCAAAGACAAGGATCGGTGCGACGGCAAGCGTGGAGGCGGCAGAAAGCTTGGCGAAAAACAGTCCCTCGGGCGATGAGAACGAGGCAATGAAGCTCGCCAGAGGGGCAGCGCGCGACGAGGTGAGGTTGAGCGACCAGAAGGCCTCGTTCCAGCACAGGATGAGGGAGAGCAGCGCGGTAGAGGCAATGCCGGGCAGGGCGAGCGGAAGCAGCACGACGCTGATCTCCTGCCAGCGATTGGCCCCGTCCATACGCCCGGCCTCAAGGATTGGCACAGGCACTTCCTTGAAGAAGGTGTAAAGCATCCAGACGATGATCGGCAGGTTGGTCAGCAGATTGATGATCGCGAGACCGATCACCGTGTCGAGCATGTGCGTCGAGCGGGCGATGAGATAGACCGGCACCAGCACGCCGACAGGTGGCAACATGCGCGTGGAGAGCATCCAGAGCAGGGTGCCACGTGTGCGTCTGGTGGGAAAAAACGCCATCGAATAGGCTGCGGGAACGCCCAGAAGCAGCGCGCCGCCCGTAGCAAGCACCGACATGAACACAGTGTTGAAGGTGAAGTGCCAGTAATTCTCCTGGGCAAAGACGTCGTGATAGCTTTGCAGTGTCGGCTTGAAGATCAGATGGGGCGGTGTCGAGATTGCATCCATCTCGCTCTTGAAGCCGGTAAGGACCATCCAGAGGATCGGGAAGAAGATCCACAGCGCGACGGCCCAGCCGACGACACCGAGCGCGATTTTGGGGAGGAGTTGCGTTTTCCGGGCCATGGTCTCATGCCTCCAGATTGCGGGCGACCGCACGAACGAGGAATGCGGCGATGATATTGGCGATGATGATTGCAACCACGCCACCGGCCGAGGCACCCCCGATATCGAATTGCAGCAGGGCGCGTGAATAGATCAGGAAGGCCAGATTGGTGGAGGCAACGCCCGGTCCACCTGAGGTCGTGACCGAAATCTCGGCGAACACGGTCAGCAGATAGATGGTCTCGATCATGATCACGACCGTGATGGCGCGGCTCAGATGCGGCAGGATGATGTAGCGAAACCGGGCGATCGGCCCCGCACCATCCATACGTGCCGCTTCTTTCTGCTCATGATCGAGCGACTGGACCGCCGTAAGCAGGATAAGCACGGCAAAAGGCAGCCACTCCCAGGCAACAATCATCATGACCGTCTGCATGGGATAATGGGCAAGCCAGTCGATGGGTTGCAGCCCGACTGCCCGCATCATGGCGCTGTAAACGCCATAAATCGGATGCAGCATCAGGTTTTTCCACAACAGGGCTGACACTGTGGGCATGACGAAGAACGGCGAGATGACCAGCACACGCGCGATGCCGCGCCCGAAGAAATCCTGGTCATACAGCACGGCCAGTAGCACGCCGCCGCCAACGCTTATGACAAGAACCCCGAGCACGAGCAGAACGGTATTCAGCAGCGCATAGAGGAAATCCGGGTCAGTCAGCAGATAGACGTAATTGCTGAACCCGGCGAAACCCTTGAGGGTCGGGTCGACCAGATTATAGTTCTGGAACGAATACCAGAGAGTCAGGACGAGGGGGATCAGAGACCAGATCAGCAGGATGATGACCGCAGGGGAGAGGAATACACCTGCTCCCGCTTTGCGCTTCACCCGCTCCGGTGTGGCGATGACAGCTTCCATAGGCAAGCTCCACGAGCGTAAGGCCGCTCGTCCTGGCTGTAAGGGAAAAGTTCAACGTGTCTTGTGGGCAGTCCGGATAATATCCCCCACGTGGGGTGGGGGCTTTGAGGTCTAGTGGGCGAGGGCTTCGGCCATCAGGGCACGATGGTGAAGCTGCTCGTCATGCATCGCCTGAAACACGGCGAATTTGGCGTTATGATAACGTGACGTGCGGGCATCAGGCGCGACTTCCGCGCCAACACGGGTCATCTGCGACATGGCCACGCGCATGTCGCTGTAAACACCGCCTGCAACAGCGCCGAGAATGGCCGAGCCGAGGAGAACAGCATCGGGCTCCTTGGGCAGCATGATACGGCATCCCGTTGCATTGGCATGTTCACGCAAGAACACGGGATTCTTGGTGCCGCCCCCTGTCGCAAAAATGGTGTCGATTGCGTAGCCCTTGGCGTTGAGCGCACGGATGATATCGCGCGTGCCATAGGCCAGGCCCTGAATGGTCGCGAGATAGAGCATCACAAGGTCATCGAACCCGGCCGAGAGACTGAGCCCGCTCACCATGCCGCGCAGTGTCGGGTCGGCGTAGGGCGACCGGTTGCCATGATAGTCTGGCAGCACATGAAATTCGGCCGTCAGCGAGCCGGGCAGAGTGTCCTTTTCGAGCTCGGCCAGGCGCTCGTTGAGCAGCTCGTAAACAGTGCGACCTTCTGATTTGGCCTTTTCGGCCAGCTCAGGCCCATAGGCATGGCTGGAAATGACGAAATCCACGAGTGAGCCTACGGCAGACTGACCGGCTTCGTTCAGCCACGTGCCGGGGATCATGGCTTCAGAATAAGGGCCCCAGATCCCATCCACATAACGTGCCTCTTTCGACACGGCCATGTGGCAGCTTGACGTTCCGCCTATCAGCGCAAGACTGCGGTCGAGTGCGGCATCATCAACCGTCTCACCCGATGCGGAGCCGATCACTCCGATACCGCCGGCATGGGCGTCAATTGCGGATACACCGACCGGAATACCGGCTTCGAGCCCGAGTTCCTGCGCGGCATCGGCACTCAAACCGTTCCCGACGGTCTCGCCCAGCGAAAGCACATCCTTGCCGATGCGCTGGTAGCTTTCTTCAACCAGTTCACTCAAGCCGATTGCCTTGAAGTAGGCGCCATCCCAGCCGCTGGAATGGGCAAGATACGTCCATTTGCAAACCGTCGAGCAGCAGCTGCGAGAATCTGCGCCGGTTGCGCGCCATGTCAGATAATCGGGAAGATCGAAGAAATAGCCGGCTTTGGCGAAGGTCTCCGGCATGTGACGTTTGAGCCAGAGCAGCTTCGGAGTTTCCATCTCGGGAGAAATGGTGCCCCCGACGTAACGCAGCACCTCATACTGGCCGGCGTTGATTTCCTCAGCTTCTTTCATCGCGCGGTGATCGGCCCAGAGGATGATGTCCTGCTCAGAAGCGCCCTTGGGGTCGATAGAGAGGGGTTTACCCTCGCGATCGAGAACGACAAGCGAGCACGTGGCGTCAAACCCGATGCCGCGCACCACAGGGTTTTTCCCCTCAAGCCCGCTCATCGCCGTACGGACGCTCTTGCAAACAGCAGCCCATATATCGGTGGAGGATTGCTGGATGAAATCGGTCTCAGGGCGCCAGGTGCGGGTCGCGGTCACACAGGAAGCCAGCTTCTCTCCGGTGAGGGAAAACACGCCGGCGCGTGCACTGCCCGTGCCGACATCAACGCCAATAACAACTTCCATGGTGACCCATCCAAACTCTTACGAATTCGTCATATTCCCACTCAGCTTCTGGGATGCAACTCACCAATGCGTGTGATCTGTCTCAACATGTTTGAGATATCGCACAAAAAAACCCGACATCCTGAGATGCCGGGCTTTGATGGTGTTACGAAGGACAGAGCGATCAGAAGTTCACGCCAGCCTGAACGAAGACATTACGCCCCATGATCAGATTGCCGTACTGAAACACGTTGGTGTTTGTGGCGCCATCGACAACGTAAGGCGGCTTCTTGTCGAACAGGTTGCGTACGCCTGCCTGGAACTGCCAGCGGTTCAGCTGATAGCCGAGCGTGATGTCGTGGCTGAAGATACCGGGCGTCTTGTAACGACCGACAGTTCCCTTGACGAGATCGACCGACTGGTCGTTCCAGACCATGCCACCTGTGTAGCTCATCATATAAGTGAAGCTGAAATCGTCATGGCGCCATGTTGCGGTTGCATAGTCGCGCACGCGCGGCTGGCCCGTGCTGTTGTTGTACAGCAGGCGGCCGTCATAATTGTACCACTGTCCGCCGGGCACATACTGCTGCTGATAGCTGATCAGCTGCTGGAAGTTGTTGCTCAGATTCAGGCGGTCATGACGCGTAAGGCGGAGGCTGTAATCCAGGTCGAAGTCGAGACCGCTCGTGCGGAGGCCACCGAGGTTTTCGTAAAGGGCAGAGGCCGTCTGGATCTGCTGCGTCTGCGCATTACGCACGATATTGCCGCAATAGCTGGTGTTCGCGCCCGTATAGCACTGGTCGAGCAGATACTGCGTGCCGATCGCGCTGATCATGTTCTTGAGCGTGTAATGCCAGTATTCAACCGACAGCGAGAGACCCGGTACCCAGTGCGGGGTCAGAACCGTACCGAATGTGTAGGTACGACCCGTTTCTGGCTTGACCTGAGAGTTACCACCCTGAAGCGTGGGGACCTGAGCCGAGTTACGCATCTCGAAGCCCGGACCAATCCCCTGACGTGCGCAGGTTGCTGCAACTGTTGCAGAAGCGGCCCCGTAGGTGCCGACCTGCGAGCAGGGGTCATAAGCGGTTTCGTAGCTCAGCTGCTGGCCGCCGAAGAGCTCGAAGATATTCGGCTGACGATAGGACGTGCCGAGTGTGCCACGGAAGCGGATATCGCGGTTCGGTGCCCAGTTGATGGCAACCTTCCAGTTCTTTGCCGCGCCGAAGGTATTATAGGACGAGTAGCGACCCTGGGCGTCGATCGTCAGATCCTTGGCCAAAAAGGCATTCTTCAGCAGGTTCAGCTTGCCTTCAAGGTACCCTTCGGAAACGTTGAAGCCGCCACCGGTATAGGCCTGCGTGTTGGTCAGCGTGATACCCTGAGCTACCAGCGGGTCAGGGCTGTCGCTCATCTGCTCACTGCGATGTTCCATACCAAGGGCGATGCCAAGATCGCCACCATTCTTCCAGGGCATGTTGACAACATGGTTGTTGTGCACACGGAAGTTAGTGTCGCGGAACTGGTACTGGATGTTTTCGGCCGTGGTGTAGTTGGTATAGGCAGCGCCCTGCGGCGTCAGCTTGCCGAACGGCGAGGAGAGTTCGCAGCCCGCGGAAGCCTGACAGACACTGGGGTCGTAAACGAGGGCGGTATCCGGATTGCCCGGATCTTCAGCGCGCAGACCCCAGGTGTTGAGCAGATTGGCGTAGTTGCCAATGTTCAGGCTGCGAACGTTCTCACGGTTCACACCATAGGTGTAGGATGCATCATACATCCATCCATGGGTGATCTCGCCCTTTGCACCGAACATGCCGGTCACCGTATCTGAGGCGCGCTCGTAACGGCGGGAACCCCATTCGCCCATGCGGCGATAGACGGTCGTGTCCTCACCAAAAGGGTTGCCGGGATAGTCGCCAGGCACGATGACCGCATTGGGCAGGGAGCTGGGCGGGATCGAGCCGGCCATGGGCTCGGGCGCCATGAAGCTGTTTGTCGTGCGGTGGCTGTAAAGCACGTTTGCATAGACTGTCAGGTGCTTGTTCACATCGTAATGTGCATCACCCGAGAGTGAGGAATCCTGATAGTTGTTGGTCAGGCTGGAATCGCGGTTGAAGGGATAGCGATCGGACTTTGTGAACGGCACAACAGTCTGGCCGCCATCATGCGTGGTGTAGGTGCCACCGCTATTTGGGTAGAACACACCGTTTGTGCTGTACGACGAGCCGTAGGTCGGCTGGCCTGAAACCGGGTTTGTCAATGCCACGGGGTTTGCCCAGGCGCGGTTACGCTGCATCACGCCGGTTGAGGTCAGGTACTGACCGAACAGGGTGATGTTGCCCCTGCCATGATCGAAATTCCAGCCCTTGAATGCGGAAAGCATGCCTTCGGGTGCATCGCCATACTGCGAGATGCTGCCGCGCATGGTGATGTTGCCGGTGTTCACATCGTGACGCATCTTGATGTTGATGACACCGGACACGGCATCGGCACCGTACAGCTCGGAGCCGCCATCCTTCAGGATTTCAACGCCTGCAACCTGCTGAAGCGGGATCGAGTTGAGGTCGACGCAGTTCGAGTTGCCGTTGATGGTCGTACGCTTGCCATCGATCAGCACCAGAACGCGGTTCGTTCCGAGGTTGCGCAGATCGGTACAGGACACACCGCCGCCGCCATTGGTAACAGCATTCGTAGTCGCGCTGGAGCCGACGGAAGGCAGACGCGAGAAGAAGTCGGACAGGTTGTTGACGCCCGTCTGTGCGATCTGCTTGGCGGTGATGATCTGCACCGGGTTCGCGTTGGTGTTGTTCGACGTGCTCAGCGCCGAGCCGACGACCGTAATGCTCTCGTTTCCTGCAGGTGCTGCGCCCGACAGGCTGCGCAGCGTCTTGCGACGCGCGCCTGTGGTGGGCGTGGTTGCCGCAGGGGCGACCGCTGCATCTTTGGTTACAGTGCGTGACTGGGCCGCGTGCTTTGCCGTGTTTTTATGCGCCGCGGCGTGATGGGCAGGTACGGTGGTTTCAGCATGGGCAGATGCGCTGGCGCTGGCCAGGAATGTCGCGCCAAGCAGCATTGAGGCGCGGCAGATGCGTGTGCGGGAAATGGCCATTGGTCACTTTCGCGAAAGGAATTGAGGGCGGAAAGAACTCCGAATTGACGTTGGAAATGGCACATGCTGATCAAGAGTTTCAATATCGTAATATAGTGTCACGCCGTGCAATTGTGACATTCCCATTGCAATGTGTTCCCCATGCAACAGCTTGTTGCATGGGTTGCGTTAGGAAATTGCTAATCCTGGAGCAGAAAGGAAATCTTATTACCCTCTCGCTCTTGACGGGATGTTCACGGAAACTTTACAACGGCGCTGCTCGCGAAAACGCGAGCGCCAAACAGCTTCCAGCGAGCCGCCATGACCGTTCATCCCGTCGTTGCTTCCGTCACCGAGCGCATCATCGAGCGTTCCGCCGTGTCGCGGCGTCGTTACCTCGCTCTTATGGAGAGAAACCGTCAGAAGGGCATCTCACGCCCGCGTCTTGCCTGCGGCAATCTGGCTCACGCGCTTGCGGCATCAGGGGAAGACAAGGCGCGTCTCATGCGTGGGGGCGGGGTGAATCTGGGTGTGGTCACCAGCTACAACGACATGCTCTCGGCGCATCAGCCTTACGCACGCTATCCCGACCAGATGCGTCTTTTCGCCCGCGAAATGGGTGCCACATTGCAGGTGGCTGGCGGCGTGCCGGCCATGTGCGACGGCGTCACGCAGGGGCAGGAAGGTATGGAGCTCTCCTTGCTGTCGCGAGACAATATAGCCATGGGAACGGCCATTGGCCTGAGCCACGGGATGTTCGAGGGCGTGGCGCTGCTGGGCATATGCGACAAGATCGTGCCCGGGCTGCTCATGGGCGCGTTGCGCTTTGGCCATCTGCCCGCGCTGCTCGTTCCGGCCGGCCCCATGACATCGGGGCTGCCGAACAAGGAAAAGCAGCGCGTACGGCAGCTTTATGCCGAGGGAAAGGTGGATTCGAGCGCCCTTATGGAGGCTGAGGCCGCGTCATATCACGGTGCGGGAACCTGCACTTTTTATGGCACGGCCAATACCAACCAGATGATGGTGGAGATGATGGGCCTGATGTTGCCCGATTCTGCCTTCTGGAACCCGAGTACCCGCATCCGTCAGGCGCTTAATCGCAAGGCTGTGCATCGCCTTATTGAAATTTCACGGCCCGGCGTGGATCATCGCCCACTTGCCCAAATGGTGGATGAAAAGGCCATCGTGAATGCGGCGGTCGGGCTTTTGGCCACGGGTGGTTCCACTAATCATGCCATCCATCTGCCGGCCATTGCGCGTGCGGCAGGGATCTGTATCGACTGGAGCGATCTCGATGCGCTTTCCGGGGCCGTGCCACTGCTGACACGGGCTTATCCTAACGGTTCGGCCGATGTGAACGCGATGCAGGAAGCCGGTGGGCTGCCAACGCTGATTGCTGCGCTGAGCGAGGCCGGGATGCTGCACCAGGATATTCTGACCGTCTCGAAGGGGGGCTATGCGGATTACGCCTGTCGTGCCCGACTGGAGGGAGAGGCCCTGCTTTACAGTGCAGCGCGCGCGTCATCTGATCGCAGCGTGCTGCGCGATACACGCGAGCCCTTCCGTCAGGATGGCGGAATGCGTCTGGTTCAGGGCAGTCTCGGCCGTGGCATTTACAAGACGAGTGCCGTCGATGATGACCGCCAGACCATTGAGGCACCGGCTGCAGTGTTTCATCGTCAGGAAGATGTCATCGCCGCTTTCAAGGCAGGCAAGCTGAACCGTGATGTCATTGTGGTGGTCCGTTTTCAGGGGCCGGATGCAAACGGCATGCCCGAGCTGCATCGCCTGACGCCCACTCTGGCAGTCCTTCAGGACAAGGGCTATCGGGTTGCGTTGCTCACGGATGGTCGCATGTCGGGCGCAAGCGGGAAGGTGCCAGCTGCCATCCATATCTGCCCTGAGGCACAATCCGGCGGCCCGATTGCCCGGATCGAGGATGGCGACATGCTGCGCATCTGTGCCCGCCGTGGGCAGATCGAGGCGCTGGTCGAGCCCGCCACCTGGCAGGCGCGTCAACCGGCCTTGCCGCCCTTGCCCGGACTGGGTACGGGACGCGAGCTTTTCACACTGATGCGCAGCCGGTCCGATACGGCAGAGAAAGGGGGCTCAGCCATGCTTGCCGCTCTCGAAGACACGATGGACCTGCATGCCACAGAACTCGACAAGGAATTCTTTGATGCTCGACACGACTCTGCTCGACTCGGTCATGACGCGTTGCCCGGTCATTCCGGTGCTGGTCATACCGGACCTGTCTCTGGCCCGGCCGATCGCGCAGGCGCTGGTCGCGGGCGGGTTGACCACGCTTGAGGTGACGCTGCGCACCGAGTGCGCACTCGATGCCATCAGGGAAATGTCCAAGGTTGAGGGCGCTCATGTCGGTGCGGGCACTGTGCTGAACGGTGATGATCTGGCACGCGCTGTCGATGCGGGCTCACAGTTCATCGTAAGCCCCGGTCTGACGCCAGAAGTGGCCGCCGCAGCCCAGCGTCATGACGTGCCGCTTCTGCCGGGTGTGGCCAATGCGGGTGATATCATGCGTGGGCTCGACCTTGGACTAAGCCGGTTCAAATTTTTCCCCGCCATGGCTAACGGGGGTCTGCCCGCGCTCAAGGCACTTGCCGCCGTGTTCGGCAAGGCCCGTTTCTGCCCCACGGGCGGGATCACGGAAGACAATGCCAGCGCCTGGCTTGCTGAACCCGCTGTCACATGTGTTGGTGGCTCCTGGCTGACGTCCGGTCCGTTCGACGCGGCGGCGATCGAGGCCCGTGCCCGTAACGCCGCAAAAATGGCAGGCTGAGGCAAGGCGCGCAGGCGAGTAACCCTATGCCGGTTTCATGCAGGGGGACTGGTTTTGCGCGGCCCTCAGTCTCGTATCCTTCGTCTGGTGCCTGCTGAGGCGTCAGGCAGGGGGTGGAAGTAAGGGGCACGCATGTAATTGGCGCACTGTCTCATTGCCTATCTCGCGGAATGTTTCCTGCGCGTCATGGATTATGAGAGATTATCCCCCAGATCTGGCGGTTCTGGCTGTTCATGGATTTGATCGGTCGGTCAGATATTATAACTTAGAATTTATGATCGGGATCATTGCCAAGTCGAAGTCTTTCGACGGATAGACACAGACATGCCCTCCATAGAATGTCACCCGGACCCGCTCGGCTTTCAGCCGCTTTCATGACGAAGCAGGGGCGATCCTATTTCGGATTGGCTGGTGTCATCGTGCTTGCGATGACAACCGAACTCAACGAGCAGGTCTCGTCACAATCGCTCCCTGACATCCTGGGTGGGCTGGGCATCAGCCACGATCCCGGGACCTGGTTCAACAGTCTCTATCTGTCGGCTGAAGTCATGGGAATGTCACTCGCGCCCTGGATGGCGCTGACCTTCGGTGTTCGTCGCTTTGCCGTGGTGGTGGCGATGATTGCCAGCCTTTCCGCCGCCTGCATCCCGTTCAACCACAATCTGACCCTGCTCTATGGATTGCGTCTCATCGAGGGGCTGGCTGGTGGGTTTGCCGTACCGCTGCTGCTGCTGGTGGCCCTGCGTGTACTCGCGCCGCCCGTGCGGCTTTATGGCCTTGCGGCTTACTCCCTGACAGCCACGTTTTTTCCCAATCTCAGCACGGCGCTGGCAGGATTGTGGACCGATCTGGTCGACTGGCGCTTTGTCTTCTGGCAGGCCGTGCCTTTTGGCAGTCTGGCAATCTCGCTTATCTGGTATGGCATCGCGCCGGAGGAGCCGAATTACAAACGCTTCCGCAATTTCGACTGGAAGGGTGCGCTCCTCATTCTATTCGGCTTCGGGGCGCTCTCCACGATGCTGCAACAGGGAGACCGGCTGGACTGGTTCAATTCACCGGCCATCTGCGTCATGGCCCTGGTGGCTGCCGTCTGTATTCCCCTTCTGGTGATCAATGAATGGGAGCAGCATACGCCGCTGTTTCGTATCCAGTTGCTCGGTCGACGCAATTTTGCCTACGGGGCAACGACGCTGCTTATCTTCCTTGTGGTGTCTCTGGCCTCATCGACCCTGCCCGCGACATTCCTGCAGGAGGTGGCTGGCTACCGGCCGGAACAGATCTATCCTGTCACGCTGGAGATTGCCTGTATCCAGCTCGTCATGCTGCCGCTTATGGCTGTCGTGCTGAACAGCAAGGCGGTTGATAGCCGCGTGGTCAGCCTGCTGGGCATGTGCCTGATCTGCATGGCGTGTATTGGCGACAGCTTTCTGACGGTCGGATGGAACCGCAACGAATTCTATCTGTGGCAGATTTTTATGGGGGCAGGTGAGGCGATGATTGTCATGCCTTTGCTCATGATGTCCACCAACTCGCTCGTCCCCGCCGAGGGGCCGTTTGCCTCCGCAATGGTCAACACCCCGCGTGCCGTGTCACAGGCTATTGGCGTCTGGATGCTTCAGCTCATCCATCGCTGGCGCGGTGGGCTACATTCCAACCGCATTACGGACCGCATCGGGCTGGATCGCTACCGCACCTTTCAGGCGAATGCCATTCCCCTGCAGCGCCCGGCGCCTTTACTGCCTGACGGTACCCCGCGCAGTCCGGATGCGTTGCCTACCTTCAAATATCAGGTTGCCCATCAGACAACCGTTCTGGAATTGTCTGACGCCTATCTCATCATCGCCGGGATCACGGTTTTCCTCATGGCATGGGTCATTCTCCTGCCTCAGCGGACCTATCCCCCCCGCCTCATGTTCGTGAAGAAAAAATCCTGAATCATGGCCTCAGACGATCAGAAAAGCAGCCCCGCCAAATGGCCTTTCCTTGTGACAGGCTTCATCCTCGTGGTGTTCTGCGGGATCATTCTTGCGATCATTTTCGTACCAAACCGCAAGGTCTGGACCAATGATGCCTATGTGACAGCCCATTACGCCACCATTGCGCCGCGTGTACCGGGGCAGGTGGTCGAGGTGCTGGTGGATGACAACCAGAGCGTCAAGGCGGGGCAGGTGATGGCACGGCTTGATCCACGCGACTACGAAACGGCGCTTACGCGCAGTCGTGCCCAGCTCGCGCACGATGAGGCGCTTGTGCTCGATGCCGAGGCGGCGGTGGATCGTCAGCCGAGCATGATCGAGGAAAGCAAGGCAGAGGCCGCGCGGATCGAGGCGCAACTCGTCTATGCCAGGCAGAATGCCGAGCGTTATCACAACCTGGCTCAGACCGGCGCAGGGTCCGCGCAGGAGCGTCAGCTTACCGATGCCTCCATGCGAGAAATGGAGGCCAATCTGAGGAGCATGAAAGCGCGAATCACGGCAGCACAGGATGAAATTCCGATCCTGCGGGCACGCCATGAGGCGGCTCTCAGAACGCTCAAGATTGACCACGCCGTGGTGCGGCAGGACGAGCTCAACCTGTCCTATACCGAGATACGCGCGCCGTTTGACGGTATGGTGGGCGAGAAGACCGTTCAATCGGGCAATTATGTATCGCCGGGTGCCGCCCTCATGGCGCTTGTGCCGATGGATCAGCTCTGGGTCATGGCGAATTATCGTGAGCTTGCGCTGCGCCATATGCGCCCCGGACAGCATGCCCGTATCCATGTCGATGCGTATGATATGGATCTCGACGGCATTGTTGACAGCATCCCCCCGGCTTCCGGTGCTGCCTTCGCACCGATCGCCCCGGAAAATGCCACGGGGAATTTCACCAAGATTGTCCAGCGCCTTCCCGTGAAGATCGTCGTGGCCCCGAACCAGCCTCTCGCCAAGCTGCTGCGCATGGGCTTTTCGGTCGAGGCAACGGTCGATACCCGTCTCGAAGACATCGTGAATAAGCAACGGCACAGTACGAACGGGATTACCGCACGATGAGAACGATCAGGCGGGTGGCTATTCTGCGCGACGGAATAGCGCTGTGCTGCCTCGGTAGCATGGTTGCAGCCTGTACGATGGGCCCCGATTTCAAACGTCCGGACGTGATCTCGCCGGCGCAGTTCGGGGCGGAGCCACGGGATGTGGCAGGTGCAACCTATGGCGGCCCGGTCGACGTGGCCTGGTGGAAGCAGTTCAACGACCCTGAACTCAATCATTTGATCGATCGCCTTGCGGTGCAGAACATTGACCTGCAACGCGGGATGCAACGTATTGCCGAGGCCCGGTCGCAAACGCGCATCGCCGCCGCGCAGGGACTCCCTAGCCTGAACTGGGCCGGCTCCTATACCCGCACCCATCAGAGTGAGACAGGGTTCATTTCGCTTGTGCAGCCACGCAATGGTGCGCCGAACGAATATGACTTCTTTCAGAATACGCTTGGCGCATCATGGGATCTTGACCTTTTCGGGCAGATACGCCGCGCCGTCGAAGCCCAGCACGCAGCACAGGAGGCTGCAGCCGAAGCACGCCACGGCCTTGCCCTGAGTACGGTCGCGACACTGGTTGACAGCTACATGCAGCTTCGCGGTGTTCAGGACCAGATTGCAATTACTGAGCGGCACATGGCGATTTCCGATCATGATCTGGCCCTTGTGCAGTCACGTTTTGGCA
Source organism: Asaia sp. A2 (assembly GCF_057319415.1). Classification (NCBI taxonomy): domain Bacteria; kingdom Pseudomonadati; phylum Pseudomonadota; class Alphaproteobacteria; order Acetobacterales; family Acetobacteraceae; genus Asaia; species Asaia sp. A2. The sequence goes on along the minus strand of NZ_JBXWTO010000003.1, from coordinate 97,400 downwards.
ACGGCGCGGCAACCACGCTCGATCTGGCGCAGGCCCGTACGGAGCAGGCCAATACGGCCTCGGCGCTTCCCACCCTGCGCAATTCGGAAAGTGCGCTGATCAACGCCATCGGCCTGCTTCTGGACGAACCGCCGAGAAGCCTCGCGCAGGAACTGGCACGCCGTGAGGGCACGATGCCGATCATCGTGGCGGCTGCACCGATCGGCGTGCCCTCAGCCCTGGCACGCAGGCGTCCTGATATTCGTGAAGCGGAAGCCAGGCTGCATATGGCGACGGCTGGCGTCGGGGTCGCCATCGCTGCCTTTTACCCGGATATTACCCTGACGGGGCAGATGGGCACGCAGACGCTGTCTGCGGCAAATTTCTTCTCACTGCCATCTCGTCAGTTTGCGACGGGGCCGACCCTGTCTGTCCCACTTTTCGAGGGCGGACGCCTGCGCGGGACGCTGGCCTTGAGACGGGCTGAGCAGAAGGACGCGGCGCTTGCCTATCATCAGACCGTGACGACGGCCTGGAACGAGGTCGACAATGCCTTGACGGCTTATGCCCAGTCGCAGAAGCGTCTCGTGCAAACGAGGATTGCGTGGCAGGAGAGCCGCAAGGCCGTCGAAGTGGCGCAACAACGCTACCGCGAAGGGGCTGTGGACTTCCTTCAGGTCGACACGGCGGAAGCTGTGGCATTGGCCGCGGAGGCGACTTTCTCGGCCAACAGGATTCAAATTGCGACCGCTTTCGTCGCGCTCTACCGAGCACTAGGTGGAGGTTGGGAGTACTCGGCGTTTTCCGACGATAAAGCATCAAAGTCAGCAGGTTAGGGTCGTCGGTTTATCCGATATGCGAAAAGTTGTATCTTTAGATATCAGTTTATCAATATCAACCAACTTCCTGATATTACATTATTTAGAGGTTAAAGTTTTTTCCGTTTAGGTGTGAGACAACAGATCGCGATCTTTGCGCGATCATGGTGCCAATCTGAAGAAAAAATCCTACTCGGAGTCTTGTTTAGAATCATCGACCTAGACGGAAATGATCAAGTGATGCCATAAGGCGGCATGAATGGACGTTCCCATATCGTTCTTGGTTTGGCCTGTGGAATAACGGCCGCGGCGGCGGGCTATGTGCCGTTCACATTCGCCTCCCTGGGAATGGCTGCCCTGGGGAGCCTGACACCTGATGCTGACACCGAACGATCCATGCTCGGTTGTCGCCTGCCGTGGCTGTCACGGCGGCTTTCCCGATGGGTGGGCCACAGAACAGTCACCCATTCCCTGGCGGTTCCATTATTGCTTGCAATGACGGCAGTCCATTTTTTCGGCGAAGGCGTCCTCCATTCGGCGCTGGGCAGTTTCCTGATCGGGTATGCCAGCCATATCGCGGGCGACCTCGTTACCGGCGGATGCTGGGCACTTTATCCACTATCGCGCAACAGAATCTCTCTTTGGCCATATGCCAAGGTGGGCAGCCTGCGCGAATATATGATCCTGCTTGTCAGCCTCGGGTTGTTGGGCAGCGTGACGTATCATCTTCTAACCCATGAGGCGCGCCGGCCCGGCCACCATACACCGGTTGCGCCTCACATCGGTAAAGCCCGTTGCATGGCTTTTATTGCTTAAAATGGCTTGGACGCCTATGAGCACCTCTTGAAATTCAGCCATTCCGGAGCCCGTCATGACCTCTCCCGATCGCCTGCCCGTCCGCCGGGCGCTTCTCTCCGTTTCAGACAAGACCGGTCTGATCGATCTGGGCAAGGCGCTGGTCGCGCACGGCGCACAACTTCTCTCGACGGGTGGATCGGCCAAAGCCTTGCGTGATGCCGGACTGCCTGTGACGGATGTTTCCGATCACACGGGCTTTCCCGAAATTCTCGATGGTCGCGTGAAGACGCTGGTGCCGCAGATCCACGGCGGTATTCTTGGCCGTCGTGATCTGGACTCGCACAAGGCCCAGATGGCTGAACACAATATTGCGCCTATCGATCTCGTCTGCGTCAACCTCTACCCCTTCGCCGCGACCGTCGCGTCGGGAGCAGGCCCTGAAGACTGTATCGAGAATATCGATATCGGTGGGCCCGCCATGATCCGCGCGGCAGCCAAGAATCACGATCATGTCGTGATCCTGACAGAGCCCGCACAATATGATGCGCTCAAGGCATCGCTTGAGGCGGGTGGTTCCACGCTGGTTGAGCGCAAGGCCTGGGCAGGTGCCGCCTATGCCCATACGGGTGCCTATGATGCGATGATTGCCACCTGGTTTGCCGGCCAGCGCGGCGACGCCCTGCCAGAAACCATGACGCTGAGTGGCACGCGTCGTGAATCCCTGCGCTATGGTGAGAACCCTCATCAGCAGGCCGCTTTTTATGTGACCGGTGAGAAGCGTTTCGGTATCGCCACGGCAACGCAGATTCAGGGCAAGGCGCTCAGCTACAACAACCTGAACGACACGGATGCGGCTTTTGAGGCTGTTGCCGAGTTCGACAAGCCGAGCGTGGTGATCGTCAAGCATGCCAATCCCTGCGGTGTAGCCAGCGCCGAGACGCTCGAGGCGGCGTGGAAAGCCGCGCTCAAATGTGACCCTGTGTCAGCGTTTGGCGGCATTGTCGCGCTGAACCGCACACTTGATGAGGCGACAGCCGAGCAGATTGCCACGATCTTTACCGAGGTGATCGTGGCCCCCGACGCCACCGAAGGCGCACGCGCGGCGCTGAGCCGCAAGAAGAACCTGCGCCTGCTCCTGACGGGGGGCGTGCCTTCTGCCACGGCTGAGGGCATGACCTTCAAATCAGTTGCTGGCGGCTTCCTGGCGCAGAGCCGTGATGCCGGTCAGGTGACCGAAGCCGATCTGCGTGTCGTGACCAAGCGATCACCGACCGACGCTGAAATGGCTGATCTGCTTTTTGCTTTCCGCGTTGCCAAGCACGTGAAATCCAATGCCGTGATCTACGCCAAGGATCGCGCCACGGTCGGCATCGGGGCCGGGCAGATGTCACGCGTCGACTCAGCCCGTATCGCGGCCCGCAAGAGCCTCGACGCAGCCGAGGCCGCAGGTGAGACGGTGGCACTGACAGAAGGATCAGTCGCGGCGTCTGACGCGTTCTTCCCCTTCGCTGACGGCCTTGAGAGCGTGATTGCGGCCGGTGCCATTGCTGTTATCCAGCCGGGCGGTTCCATCCGCGACCAGGAAGTGATCGACGCTGCCGATGCAGCTGGCATTGCCATGGTATTCACCGGTATGCGCCATTTCCGTCATTGAAACTGGTCTGCGTTGTCGCTTTTCCGATTGCCCGGTGCCTTGGACTTAAGTCGCACCGGGTAACGGGGCGTCAATCAGTCGGTAGTGAAGGACAGGGCTGAGATAGCTCTCTCGAGGGGGGAACATGAAGATCAGAACCGGTTTGCTGGTAGGATTCGTTGCTGCGTTGGTGGTCGCGCCTGCCGAACGTGCCGCTGCTCAGCCTGCCATCTCAGGGGATACGAAGCCTCAGGGGACTATATCGCAGCCTGCGCCCGGCTCACTCCCGGCGGGATGTGTTTTCGATCTGACAAGTCTCCCTCGTTTCTCTGGCAAGATAGATCGCCTTCTGCCCGGGACGCAGGGTGATGTTGTAGGTGCCTTGCTCAAGGATGGCACCGAAATCGAAATGCCCCCCGGTCTGGCCGCGCAGGATCACCACATGCGTGCTGGGGCGACCATCACCGTTCGTGGGCTTGCCGCACCATCGCTGCGTCTTGTTCGAGCCTTCGCGCTGAGTAATGGGCAGGAACTTTGTGCCTCGCCCATGCCGGAACTCGTGACAGCAGCGCCTCCCGCCAGCACACAGGGCCGGATCACGCGGCTGCTGCATGATGGTGACGGGGCGCTGAACGGGGCATTGCTCGATAATGGTACCGTGCTGCGTGTGCCTGCCTCTGGTGCCCGCACGTCTTTCCTGCGTCTTGGGGCACCGATCTATGCCGAGGGTTACGGCTATCAGACCGCCTATGGCAAGCTGGTCGTGGCAAGGAGTCTTGGGCCCGACAGACTGCAGGCCATTCATGTTTCAGATGAACCGCTCGTCCCGCGCGGCGCGCCGCCGGGATCGGCAGGTTACGATCAGATCGAGGCGCCGGGAGGCACTGAATAAGGTCCCTCAGCGGTTCAGCTTATGTCTCGATAAGCGAAATGCCGGGTGGCGGTACCATCCGGAATTTTTAGTACGACCCGCCGAGGCGCTATCGATCGCGCGACGTCCTCAAACGATGTCTGACTCACGCAACGCGAGTGTGAGGCAGGGCGACAGGGGGAGTATGGGGGCAACCGTTGCCTGGAAGGCGTGATACAGATCAGCCTTGTCCGGGTAGACCGCGTCTGAATAGCGGCCCTGTGCGTCCACCTCATTACGCCATCCACCATATTCATGGTCGATCAATGTGCTGGCGATATAGTCCCAGACCTTGCGATACCATGTTTCATAGGCGGGGCTGCCCGTGCGCTTGAGCAGGTTCACTGCGGCTGTCACGGTTTCGGCCTGCACCCAGTGCGCCCGTGCGGTCACGACTGGCTTGTGATCCCAATCAATCGTGTAGATCATGCCAGGCTCACCATCAGGCGCCCAGCCGTAACGCAGGGCTGAATCCAGCAGGGCGCGTGCGTCATGCAGCATCCAGCCGGGAGCAACGCCCTCGCGTCGAAGTAAGGCGGCCTCTACTTTAAGCGTCAGATGGGCCCATTCCGCAAAGTGCCCCGGTGTCATGCCATAAGGACGCAGGGGGTCTGTCTTCTTGTCGTGGTTGTACTCCTTGAGGAGTGTCCATTCCCGGTTGAAATGCTCGGGCATGCAGTAATCGTGGTTTCCCGCGATCTCGTGCACAAAGCGGTGTACGATACGATGGGCACGATCGAGCCACTTCTCATCCCCTGTAATATCGGCCAGGGCGAGACACGATTCCGTAGAATGCATGTTCGCATTCGCGCCGCGATAGTTTTCCTCGTCACTCCAGTCGAAGGCGAAACTCTCACGCATGACGCTTTCGTCTTCGGACCAGTAATGCGTTTCGAGAATGTCGGTCGCAAGACTCAGAAGTCTTTCGCCACCTTCCACGCCCAGCAGGGTAGCCGATGACCCGGCCAAGGCAACGAAGGCGTGCAGGTAGGCTTGTTTGCGACTGTCTTTTGCCGCAGGGGACTCATACCAGCCCCCATGTGCCTTGTCGTGAAGCGGACCCAGCAATGCCTTGACACCATGGCGCACCAACGGGAGGCAGCCTGGAATGCCCTGCAGGGCTGCCATCGAAAACGCGTGAACCATCCGGGCCGTCAGAATACCGTCGGGCAGGGCATCTTTCGGTAAGGTGCCATCGCGCCCCAAGGCGCCAAAACCGCCTTCCATGCGGGATGCCATTGCAAAACGCAGCAGACGGCGGCCCTCTGCTGCCAACCAGAGGCGATGGGCGGAACGGCGCACCCAGCTGGTTTCGGGGAGAAGCATGGGGGAGAGGAGGTCGGTCATCGAAACTGTCCCGTAATTGGCCGTCAAGGGCCTTGCATTGCACGAACAGTAATGATCACGCACGGCGAGGGAATGAGTTTCGCGACAGAAGATTGCGCGCCCCGACAAGAGCCGATCGACAGGTCATCTGAATGTGAACAAGCGTGCGCCAAATAAAGCCGCACGGTGTTCGCCTCTGACCCTTCTCTGTCACAAGAATTCACTAGGGATGCGGCAGATCGCGTCTTATTGTGCCTTATCAGCACGTTATCATTATATTCTTTCAGCAACAGGACGATGAGTAAACATATGGCGCCGTCACGGTCACCAAATTCCTCCTCCCATGACTTTGCGGGATTTGGCAAGCTCCCATTGGCGGTTGCCAGAAACAAGGGAATCTGGCCTGTGCCGCGCCATCAGCATGTGCTGGTGGCCTGCGCCCGATGGGAGGTGGAGAGTGTGGTCGAGTGGCTGACCTATCACCGCTCCATCGGGTTCGATCACGTCTATCTTTACTGCAATGACGATGAACCCACCGCGCTTTACGAAGCCGTCCTGCCATTCATCATGACGGACGAGCCATTCGTCACATTCCATCATTTTCGTTATGTCGGCGAGCAGTTTCAGATGTATCGCCATTTCCTGCGTCACTATGTGCATGAGACACGGTGGCTGATGTTTCTGGATATCGATGAGTTTGTCTGCCTGCCTGGCAGTAACGACATACGCAGTGTCAGCGCGCGTTTCGGGGGAGACTACGACGCCATCTACCTCAACTGGTGCGGTTATGGTCATGCCGGTCACGCCGAGCGACCGGCGGGCAGCGTCCTGCGAAACTATCGTTATCGTGAAAGTGGAGCATCGCCTTTCACCAAAATCCTCGCAAAAACAGGGGCAGTGTCCTATCGCCTGTCTTCAGAGAACCCGCATGTGGCGATCCACCATGACCTCTATGCCTTGGGAGCGCCTTTGCGCGCATGTAATATGCTCGGCGAATCAATGGCGGGCTATTACGATAATTTTCCTGAGCATGCATGGTCTTTTCTCAACACAGAAAACCGCCGTGAGCGCCTTGTTGAGGCGGGCTATATCGCCCATTTTAATATACGATCAGAGCAGGATTTTGCGCGGCGCGTGATGCGCGGGTGTCAGGGGGACTTCACGGCCCAGACACACTGGATGCATAAGAGCCGGCAGGAACGCGCAGCGTATCATGCAGATACGAATGCCGTGTTCGATCCGTATCTCGCCGATTACTGGTCGTCCTTGCTCGATAAGGCGTGGCAATCAAGTGTCATCCCCGGCTCAAGATGGGAACTCCTCTCGCAGGGCCGGCGGGCGACACAAAGTTCTACACTGCATGAGGGATCGCGCGATGAGGATGCCTGCCGCGCCGTTTCTGGCCATCTGACGGGGCATCCGCAGCATCACACAGCCCTGGAGGACAACCCCTGGTGGATGGTTGACCTCGGAGCACTTTGTCACATCCATCAGATCATGATTTTCAACCGTCTTGACGGCGTGATGGAGCGGCTGGCCAGTTTCACGATAGAAGTTTCCCATGATCGCTTCTTCTGGACCAAAATTGTCGACAGGAAAAATGGGCCTGTTTTTGGCGGTCTAGATGGTAAGCCATTCAGCTGGGAAGACCGGGATGGCGTTATCGGGCGCTTTGTTCGTGTCACGATACCTGGCGTGCAGGTCTATCTGCAAACAGATCAGATCGAGATATATGGCCGTCTGTTCTCACTGGATGAGTTCGAGGCGTCGAGACTTCCTGCCGGGGAAGATGCGCAGTTCGCGTAATAAGCCGGTATCGCTGAGCGACACGTAGTTTGCTGTATCTCCACAGCCAAGGCCGAGGGCATAAATCATGCCGAAACGGCCTTGGAATTTTCGTTTATGCTCCCATCTTCAAGTTATGACGAGCCGAGAACTGCCTGACAGGGGTTCTCGTTATCGTAACCAGCCGCCTTTATGGGGCATAGGAGCATTGCGAAAACATGAATATTGAGAAATTTACCGAGCGCAGCCGCGGTTTTCTTCAGGCCGCTTCGACGATTGCGCTACGCGACTTCCATCAGCAACTGACCCCCGAGCATCTTCTGAAAGCGCTGCTCGATGATCCTGAGGGCGCTGCCTCGGGCCTGATCCGGGCAGCCGGGGGTACACCAGAATCAGTCCGCAAAGCCAATGATGCCGCACTGGCTCGAATCCCCAAGGTGCAGGGCGGCGGGGCTGGTCAGCCTCAGGCAACGCCTGACCTTGTGCGCGTACTCGATAGTGCTGAGCAGGATGCCCAGCGTGCCGGTGACAGCTTTGTTGCGCAGGATCGCCTGCTCGTGGCGCTTGCTGCCAGCAAGACTGGCGCTGGACAGGCGCTGAGCGAAGGCAAGGCCGATGCGAAGGCCCTTGAGCGCGCAGTGGCTGAATTGCGCAAGGGGCGTGTGGTCGATAGTGCCAATGCCGAGGCGGGCTTCGACGCCCTCAAGAAATATGCACGCGATGTGACGGCTGTGGCCCAATCGGGCAAGCTCGATCCGGTGATTGGACGTGACGAGGAGATCCGTCGCGCTATCCAGGTTCTGGCACGCCGCACCAAGAACAACCCTGTGCTGATTGGTGAGCCCGGCGTGGGCAAGACCGCCATCGTGGAAGGTCTGGCGCTGCGTATCGTCAATGGCGACGTGCCGGAAGCGCTGCGCAACAAGAAACTGCTCTCGCTCGATATGGGTGCCCTGGTGGCCGGCGCGAAATATCGCGGTGAATTCGAGGAGCGCCTGAAAGCCGTTCTCAAGGAAATCGAAAGCGCCGAGGGGCAGGTGATCCTGTTCATCGACGAGATGCACACGCTCGTGGGCGCGGGACGCTCTGACGGTGCGATGGATGCGTCGAACCTGATCAAGCCGGAGCTTGCACGCGGCGTGCTGCATTGCATCGGTGCCACCACGCTCGACGAGTATCGCAAATACATAGAGAAAGACGCGGCGCTGGCTCGTCGTTTCCAGCCGGTCTTTGTGGGTGAGCCCTCAGTGGCCGATACCATCTCGATCCTGCGTGGCATCAAGGAAAAATACGAGCTGCATCACGGTGTGCGTATCACCGATGGCGCACTCGTGGCTGCCGCGACGCTGTCCAATCGCTACATCACGGATCGGTTCCTGCCGGACAAGGCCATCGACCTCGTGGATGAGGCGGCAAGCCGTCTGCGCATGCAGATCGACAGCAAGCCCGAGGCGCTTGATGAACTCGACCGCCGTATCATCCAGCTCAAGATCGAGCGCGAGGCGATCCGCAAGGAAGAGGACAGCGCAAGCCGCGAGCGTCTGGTGAAGCTCGAAGCCGAACTGGCCGATCTGCAGGAACAGTCGGACACCATGAGCGCAGCATGGCATGCCGAAAAGGACCGGGTGAACGCTGTACAAAAGCTCAAGGAACAGCTTGATCAGGCGCGTTCGGATGTCGATATTGCCCAGCGCAAGGGCGATCTCGGCAAGGCGTCCGAGCTCATGTACGCGACGATCCCAGGCCTTGAGCGTCAGATCGAAGAAGCACAGCAGGTCGAGCAGCAGGATGCCGCTCAGGCAGGATTGTTCAGCGAGGCTGTGACCGATCAGGGGATTGCCTCTGTGGTGTCACGCTGGACCGGTGTGCCGGTAGATCGGATGCTGGAGGGCGAGCGCGCCAAGCTGGTGCGTATGGAGGACGAGCTTCGTGAGCGCGTGGTCGGTCAGGAGCCTGCGCTCAAGGCGGTATCCAACGCCGTGCGTCGCGCCCGTGCAGGCTTGCAGGATCCCAATCGGCCTATCGGTTCGTTCCTCTTCCTGGGTCCGACCGGCGTTGGCAAGACTGAATTGGCTAAGGCGCTGGCGCAGTTCCTGTTTGACGACGATCGCGCCATGTTGCGTGTGGATATGAGCGAGTTCATGGAGAAGCACGCCGTATCCCGTCTTGTGGGCGCGCCTCCTGGCTATGTCGGCTACGAAGAAGGTGGCGTGCTGACCGAGGCAGTGCGTCGCAGGCCGTATCAGGTCATCCTGTTCGACGAGGTCGAAAAGGCGCATGAGGATGTTTTCAACATCCTGTTGCAAGTGCTTGATGATGGCCGTCTTACGGACGGGCAGGGACGTGTGGTGGATTTCCGCAACACGATTATCATTCTGACCTCCAATCTCGGGTCGGACATACTGGCGCAGCAGCCCGATGGCGAAAGCACGGACCTCGTACAGGCCCAGGTGATGGCGGTGGTGCGTAATCATTTCCGCCCGGAATTCCTGAACCGTCTGGACGAGATCGTTCTATTCTCTCGTCTCCAGAGGGCGGATATGAACCGTATCGTTGCTATTCAGCTCAAGCGCCTGCGTGAGTTGCTGGCTGATCGCAAGATCACGCTCGACCTGGATCAGGCAGCAGATAACTGGCTGGCAGAGTCCGGTTATGATCCGGTTTACGGCGCGCGCCCGCTCAAGCGTGTCATACAGCGCAGCCTGCAGAACACGCTGGCAGGGCTGCTGCTGGATGGGACGATCTTCGATGGGCAGACTGTGCATGTCTCGGCCAACGACAAGGGGCTGGTGATCAATGGTCAGGAGGCCGAGCTGTACTGATTGGCCGCAGGGCCATTGCCATGCCGTAGGCTGGTTGATCCGGCGAGCGGCATGGCGAAGAAAGGCAGCTCAAGTAAAGGGGGCGCACCTATTGCCTGGTGCGCCCCCTTTTTGTTCGACGAACGCCGCCTCAGAGGGTCGCCACCATTATCCGGGCATACCTGTGCCACCGGTGATGCCATAGATCTGCCCGGTGATGTAACTGCCCTCCGTGGAGGCCAGCGTGACATAGACCGGTGCGATCTCCACTGGCTGGCCCGGACGTCCCATCGGCACCGTGGTTCCGTATTTCTCGACGGCGGACATGGGCTGGCCGCCGCAGACCTGAAGTGGCGTCCAGAAAGGACCGGGCGCCACGGCATTGATGCGTATGCCCTTTGGTAGAAGCTGCTTGGCCAGAGATTTGGTCAGGTTGGCGATGCCAGCTTTTGTCAGGCTGTAATCGATGATGATTTCCGACGGGTTATAGGCGTTGGAAGAAGCCGTGTTCACGATGGCGCTGCCCGGAGGCATATGGGGAATAGCTGCCTTGATGATCCAGAACAGTGCATAGAGATTGGTCTTGAGTGTCCAGTCGAATTCCTCGGTGGAGAGTTCTAGGATACTCTCATGGTAGTGCTGCCGACCGGCGCAGTTCACCAGCGTATCAAGCCCGCCAAGTTGTGACGCAGCGTCTGACACGAGTTTCTGGCAGAACGCTTCGTCGCGAATATCGCCCGGCAGGGCAATGGCCTTGCGTCCCGCCTTGCGGATGAGGGCCAAAACCTCGCGCGCGTCTTCTTCTTCCTGCGGGAGATAGCTGATCGCGATATCAGCGCCTTCCCGTGCATAGGCAATGGCGATGGCGCGCCCAAGGCCTGAATCGCCGCCTGTGATCAGGGCCCGGCGGCCAGCCATGCGGCCGCTGCCTTTGTAGCTTGTCTCTCCGCAATCCGGTTTGGGATGCATGCGCGATTGCAGGCCCGGCCATTCCTGGGGCTGGGACGCAAACGGGGCGTGGGAATAGAGTTTCTGCGGGTCGGCCAACGGTGCTGAGGCGGCGGGCGCATCTGGCGCAGCCTGCGCACGGCTCGACCCGGCAACCAGGCCTGCAAGCCCAAGCGTTGCCCCTTGCATCATGCTGCGTCGGTTTGTGGCGGGGCTGGCCCCTTCAGGCATGGTGGTTTTGAGGGTTTTCTTGTCGGTCGGATCGGTCATGGCGGCTTGTCTCGCTTGCGTCGGGGGAACTGTGCCGGGTAGCCGACACGGGATGAGAAGCCGCGAGACGGGTTTGGGTTGCTATGCAAAGCTGTCTGGAGGCCCTGACCTGCTTGTCATGCGGGGGGAGTGGCTGGGGGATTGCCGGCCCCGGGATTGTTCATGGCCACCTGTCCGTTTGTCCGGTTCCAACGCCCTAGCCGTAATCCCGGATAGGGGCTATATTGGCGGCTTGTTGCGAGTAGGAGCGTCACGCCAGCATGTCCGAACAGATCCGTCCGACCGAGTTGCCCGAAAACCTCGATGACGAAGCCGATTATGGCGCCTCCTCGATCTCGGTTCTCAAGGGGCTCGATGCGGTACGTAAGCGCCCCGGTATGTATATCGGCGATACGGATGACGGGTCCGGCCTGCACCACATGGTGTTCGAGATCATCGATAACGCCGTGGATGAGGCTCAGGCTGGCCACGCGACGCGGTGTATCCTTACGCTCAACGGCGATGGTTCAGTCAGCGTCCGTGACAACGGGCGTGGAATCCCGACCGATCTGCATGAGGAAGAAGGCGTCAGCGCGGCAGAAGTCGTGCTGACAAAGCTTCATGCGGGCGGCAAGTTCAATCAGAATTCCTACAAGGTTTCCGGTGGTCTGCACGGCGTTGGCGCGGCCGTTGTCAATGCGCTGTCGGAGTGGATGGAAGTCCGTATCTGGCGCAATGGCACCGAGCATTTCATCCGCTTCCAGCATGGCGAGCGTGACGACGCTCTGGCGGTGATTGGCGCCAGTGACGAACCGCGTGGCACGCTTGTCACATTCAAGCCGAGCAAGCAGACTTTCACGAAGGTGGAATTCGAATTTGCCATTCTTGAGCGTCGTATGCGCGAGCTGGCTTTCCTCAATTCCGGTCTTGAAATCGTCCTGCGCGACGAGCGGCATGCCGAAAACAAGGAAGTTGTTTTTTGCTATGAAGGCGGTCTGAGCGCGTTCGTCGAATATCTCGATGCCAGCAAGACCTCGATTGTCACCCCGCCAATCGTCGGGTCGATCGATCACGTCGAGAGCGGCATCAAGGTTGAGTTCGCGCTGACGTGGAATGACAGCTTCCATGAGACCATGCTGTGTTTCACCAACAACATCCCCCAGCGCGATGGGGGCACCCATCTTGCAGGGTTCCGTCAGGCGCTGACGCGTGTTGTCGGCAAGTACGCTGACACGGGATCATCCAAGAATTCGGCATCGCTTACGGGTGAGGATATGCGCGAGGGCATGACGGCTGTGCTGTCGGTCAAGGTGCCTGATCCAAAATTCTCGTCCCAGACCAAGGACAAGCTGGTCTCTTCCGAGGTGCAGCCGGTTGTGCACGTCACGGCCGCTGATTCCATCGGGCACTGGTTCGAGACCCACCCGCGCGAAGCCAAGGCGGTCATTGCCAAGGTGAACGAGGCCGCCGCTGCGCGCGATGCCGCCCGTCGTGCCCGTGAACTGACGCGACGCAAAGGCGTGCTGGATGTCTCATCACTGCCGGGCAAGCTGGCGGACTGTCAGGAGCGCGATGCCAGCAAGGCCGAATTATTCATCGTCGAGGGTGACTCGGCAGGAGGAACGGCCAAGCAGGGGCGTGATCGTCGTTTCCAGGCGATCCTGCCGCTCAAGGGCAAGATCCTCAATGTCGAGCGCGCGCGTTTCGACCGTATGCTTGGCTCTGCCGAAGTCGGCACGCTGATCACGGCGCTCGGGACGGGCATTGGCCGTGGCGATGTGGAGCAGGGTGGCTTCTCGATTGACAAGCTGCGCTACCACAAGATCGTCATCATGACCGACGCTGACGTGGACGGTTCGCATATTCGCACGCTGCTGCTGACCTTCTTCTTCCGCCAGATGCCGGAGCTGATCGAGAAGGGGTATCTTTATATCGCCCAGCCGCCGCTTTACCGTGCCAAGCGCGGCAATGAAGAGCGTTACCTCAAGGACGACGCCGCACTGGAGCAGTATCTGCTTGACAAGGCGCTGAGCAACGCCACGCTTACCCTTGCCGGCGGCGAGGTGGTTGCCGGCGATGCGCTTATGGAACGCGTCAAGGCCATGGGTCAGGTGGCCAAGACACTGACAGCCCTTGCCGGCAAGATTCCCGTCTGGGTGCTTGAACAGGCCTATGTAGCCAAGGCTCTGTCTCTGGGTCATGATCATGCCCAGGAGTGTGCGCCGGTATTGCAGGCTCGCCTTGATGCGGCATCGCCGGTCAATGAGCGCGGCTGGATGGTTGGCCCGACCGAGGAAGGTGGATTGCGTCTGGCCCGCAGCGTACGTGGTGTAGGCGAGGTCTATGCGCTTGATGCCGCTCTGCTGAAATCGGCAGAAGCGCGCTGGCTGGCCGGTGAGGGCAGCCGCGTGGCCGCTTATTTCGAAGGCCCGGTCAGGCTGTCGCTGGACAGTCAGGGTACCGAACTCTCTGGGCCTGCGATGGTGTTTGACCGCATTCTCCAACAGGGGCGCAAGGGGCTTGCCATCAACCGTTTCAAGGGGTTGGGCGAGATGAACAATGAGCAGCTCTGGGATACAACGCTCGACCCGGCCACGCGTATTCTCCTCCAGGTCAGGGTAGGAGACGTGGAAGATGCAGGTCAGGTGTTCTCAACGCTTATGGGCGACGTGGTGGAGCCACGACGCGACTTCATTGTTGGCAATGCCCAGAAGGTTGCCAACCTTGACATTTGAGGCATGCGGTAAAACCCTCTTACTTGCCGGGCTGTTCCTTGGCCTGGCTGGTCATGTCCAGGCCGCTGACACGGGTGATGCAGTCCATCAGGCAGTCGCCAGCAACAGCGGTCAAATCACAGCTGTCTATCGTGTCTACAATCACGGACTACATGTGGTTGATGCCACCGCTGACTATACATTGACCCAGCTCGGCTACGGTATCCGGACCACGCTGCATGCTGGCGGATTCATGAGCCTGTTCCTGCGCATGGATATACAGAGCGAGGCACAGGGACATTTTGATCACAACTGGGTTCAGCCGGTCGATTACGAAAGTAGTGGTTTCTCCCGAGGCAAGCACCGCAGCGTAGTTCTGCACTATGTTGACGACACCCCTCGTGTGGTGACCCTGGACCCCAGGGAAACTGATCGCGAGGCTGTGCCGGACACCGCGCTGAATCATGCCATGGACACTTTGAGTGCCATGGCGCTTCTGCTGCAAAACATCCGTCAGACCGGGAAATGCGACGGCAATGCACGGGTGTTTGACGGCTTGCGGCTGAGCGCCATGACATCGCACGGGCCGTACAAGGCCGATGTGCCCAACAGTTTTGGCCAGCGCTTCAGAGGGGCCGCCCTGCGTTGCGATTTCGTCGGTCAGCAAGAGGCAGGATTCATCAGGGATTCATCCCATCTTGCTGTAATGAAAGCCCCGCATCCCGGAGCCGCCTGGTTTCAGGACCTTCCAGGGGTTGGGTTGACCGCCGTACGTGTTGAATTCGAGCACCCGAAACTGGGCGAGATGACAGCCGTGCTTGATCACGCGCCGACCATTCAGCCCTGATTGTCCAGAAAGCTCCCAAGCGCGTGGAAGACGGCAATGATTGTCTCCCACCTCGCTCATGCTTCAGGGGGCCATCTCGCGCGTCAGCCCTGGTTGGGCCGGGATAGATCGTAGATAAGCCGTGGAAGCTCGTCGATGCTTCCTGCAATCGCTGTAGCATGGGCGCTCATGCTTCTGTCACCATAGCCCCAACTCGCGAAGAGAGACGGCATGGGAACGCCCATCGCTGCCATGATATCGTTTTGATGATCGCCAATCATGATCCCGCGGGCAGGTTCGGCATGGATCAGCCTGACTGTATTGCGAATGTGGTCAGGATCAGGTTTGCGGGTGGCAAAGCTGTCGCCACCTCCAATGGCATCGATTGATGAAGCGATCCCAAGCTTTTCGATGATCGCCCGTGCGGCCTTGACTGGCTTGTTTGTGCAGATAACGCATGCAATGCCACGCTCATGCAACGTCGTGAGCATGTTCTGTGTGCCGGGAAAGAGTTTCGTCTTCTCTGTTGCGCGTGGCTCATAGATATCGAGAAAGCGTTTTGTCGCATCATCACGGTCGATACGTTTCTCGTCCCCTCCATAGATCAGCAGACGGTCGACAAGGCGACGGGCCCCATCACCGATCATACCACGTACGGCCTCCTCGGTGGGGGGATGCAGATCATAGGATTTTACAAGAGCAATACCGCTCTCTGCGAGGTCGGGAAGGCTGTCAATCAACGTGCCGTCCAGGTCGAAAACAGCGGTCTTGATTTCGGTACTCACGGTCGAATTTCCTCGTGATGCAAATAGCTGCAATAAACAGCAATCCGAAGTGACAGGGTGGGTGTTTGACAGAGCCCCGTTACGTTGGCTACGCCTCCTGCTGATATGACATCATTTTCCCTTTCTGACGGCCAGTCCGTCAGCCATCACAAACCGACGACTGCCGTCATTCTTGCTGCCGGACTTGGAACGCGTATGCGTTCAGAGTTGCCTAAAGCTCTGCACCCTCTGGGCGGCCGGCCAATGATTGCCCACCTGATCGCGACGGCTGAGACAGTTTTTGATCGGATTGTGGTCGTTGTGGGGCCTGGCATGACGGCGCTTGAAAAGACAGTGGCACCGTGGCCATGCGTCGTGCAGGACGAGCGACTTGGAACCGGGCACGCAGCGCGCATGGCCGAGGCTCTGTTCGGCGATGGCGATGTGGCAATTCTCTACGCTGATAACCCTCTTATCACGGGCGAGACGATGCGTGCGCTGCTGGCGTCGCGTGGCGAGACGGGCACTGCGCTCGCGTTGCTGGCCATGCGGCCAGCGGATCCGGCCAGGTATGGCCGTGTCGTTGTCGAGAATGGGGCGGTCAGGCAGATTGTTGAATTCAAGGATGCGACCGAGGAACAGCGTGCGATCACGCTGTGCAATGCCGGCGTTCTGAGTGCTCCGGCCGCAGATCTGCGCCGTTGGCTCGGCGGCTTGCGCAATGATAATGCGCAAGGGGAGTATTACCTTACCGACGTTGTTGCGCTCGCAGCAAAGGAAGGGCGTGTCCGCCATGTCGAGGCCGCTGCTGAAGAGCTGGCCGGAATCAATTCCCGCGCCGAGCTAGCGGAGGCTGAAGCGACTTTGCAAAAGCGTCTGCGTCGCGCTGCGCTTGACCACGGTGTAACGCTGATTGCTCCTGATACGGTGTTCCTGAGCGCAGATACGATCATCGAGCCCGATGTCGTGATCGAGCCCAATGTCGTGTTCGGACCCGGTGTGAGGGTACATCGCGGCGCCAGGATAAGGGCATTCAGTCATCTTGAAGGGTGCGTGGTTGGCGAGGAAGCGCTGATCGGTCCTTATGCCAGACTCCGTCCCGGCACGAGCTGTGGCAGGGCCTCCCATGTGGGCAACTTCGTTGAGCTCAAGGCGACGGATTTGGGAGAGGGCGCGAAGGCCAATCATCTCACCTATCTCGGTGATGCGAGCGTCGGCGCGCGCACCAATGTCGGTGCGGGGACGATCACCTGCAATTATGATGGCGTATTCAAACATCGAACCACGATCGGCAGCGATGTGTTCGTGGGGTCTGACTCCATTCTCGTGGCGCCGATCACGGTAGGCGATGGCGCGTTGCTGGCGGCTGGCAGTGTGCTGACTGAAAATGTGGAGCCTGGCGCCTTGGCGCTCGGGCGGTCGAGGCAGATCAACAAAGCATCACGCGGGCAGGCCATAGCCTTTGCTCTACGTGCAAAGAAGGAGAATGGCTGATGTGCGGCATTTGTGGCGTAGTCGGTCATCAAAACGCGACACCCCTCGTTGTAGAGGCACTGCGTCGCCTCGAATATCGCGGTTATGACTCGGCTGGCATTGCCAGTCTGGTAGAGGGGCGCATCTCGCGCCGTCGTGCGGCAGGCAAGCTTGATAATCTTCAAGCCGTGCTCGATACGCAGCCGCTCGAAGGAATAACGGCGATTGGTCATACGCGCTGGGCCACGCACGGCCTGCCGAATGAGGCCAATGCCCATCCGCATGCCACGGATCGCGTCGCGATCGTGCATAACGGGATCATCGAGAATTACGAGGAGCTGAAGGCCGAGATGCTGGCGGTAGGTCGCCACTTCACTTCGGAGACAGATACGGAGTGCGTTGCCCAGCTCGTCGATTTCTATCTCGATCAGGGGCTTCCTCCTCGTGAAGCAGCTAGCAAGACCCTGGGGCGCCTTCAGGGGGCCTATGCGCTTGCGATGATCTTCGCCGGGTATGAAGGACTCATGATCGGGGCGCGCCACGGGGCGCCACTGGCAGTGGGTTTCGGTGAGGGGGAGATGTTTCTTGGCTCTGACAGCCTTGCTCTGGCTCCTCTCGCGCGCAAGATCGCCTATCTGGATGATGGCGACTGGTGCGTCCTTCGACCTGATCAGGTCGAGTTTTTTGACGCGGCAAACCAGCGCGTTCAGCGTCCGGTCCAGACGATTGCGCTTATTGCAGGAACGGTCGGCAAGGATGGCTATCGCCATTACATGGAGAAGGAGCTGCACGAGCATCCGGTCGTGATCGGCCAGACGCTCCAGCGCATCATTGATCCCGTCACGCGCGAGATCAACCTGCCTGCTTTTCCGTTTGAGCTGGCAGAGTTGCCGCGTGCCATCATTACCGCATGCGGCTCGGCCTTCTATGCAGGTCTGGTGGCGCGCTACTGGCTCGAGGCCGAAGCGCGGCTGCCGGTTGATATCGATGTCGCTTCAGAACTGCGCTACCGCAATCCACCCCTGACGCCGCGCGGCATGGCGTTGATGATCTCCCAGTCTGGTGAGACAGCCGATACGCTTGCCGCTCTGCGCAGCCTTCGTGAACGCGAGCAGCACATTGTCTCGATCCTCAACGTCGAGGGTAGCACAATGGGCCGCGAGAGTGATGTTGTACTGGGTATGGTGGCGGGACCGGAAATCTCGGTTGCGAGCACCAAGGCTTTTACCGCGCAGCTCGCAGTGCTGGCTGTGCTCACGATTGCTATTGCGCGCGCACGCAAAACCATCTCCGAAAAACGTGCGGGCGATCTGCTGGCCCATCTGCTCGACCTTCCCTCCAGAGCGTCGGAAGTGTTCTCCCGGACCAGCGACATTCAGGCTATGGCAGCCTCGGTGGCCGAAGCGCGTGACGTGCTTTATCTCGGGCGGGGCATCTGCTTCCCTGTGGCACTGGAAGGGGCCCTCAAGCTCAAGGAAATCTCATATATTCACGCTGAAGCCTACGCGGCAGGCGAGATGAAGCATGGGCCGATCTCCCTGATTGACAAGGATGTGCCGATTGTCGTGATTGCGCCCTCGACGATCCTTTTTGACAAGACACTCTCCAACATTCAGGAAGCCAGAGCGCGCGGCGGTCGCATCATGGCCTTTACGGATGAAAAGGGAGCGCAGCGTCTGAGTGGTATTGCGGAGCATATGGTGATTCTGCCTGAGGTTGATCCTTTTGTGGCGCCAATTCTGTACACTATCCCGGTGCAGATGTTGGCTTACGAAGTGGCCCTGCGTCGCGGGACAGATGTTGATCAGCCGCGCAACCTCGCCAAGTCTGTAACTGTGGAGTAATTTGGCCGCAAAAGAGCCTGAGCAGCAGCGAGGAGCATTTGCTATGATGGGATCGGAGCCAAGGGTACTGATCAAGGGGGCTGGGGTTGCGGGCCTGGTCACCGGCGTCACACTGGCCGAGCGAGGGGCGCATGTGACCTTGCATGAAGCCGGCTCCCGCATCGGCTCAGGCGCATCCTGGTTTGCTGGCGGCATGCTCGCACCCTGGTGTGAGGCTGAATCTGCTCCGGAAGAGGTCACCCAGGACTCGTTGGCCTCCCTTTCCTGGTGGTCCGATCATGTACCGTCCGTCATTCATCAGGGCAGTCTGGTCGTTGCTCCTCCGCGTGATCAGGCAGAGCTGACGCGGTTCGGACGGCGGACCAGTCATTTCGAGACCATCAACAGCGAGCGTCTCGCGACACTTGAACCCGATCTGGCGGGCCGCTTTGATCGGGCGCTCTATTTTGCGGGTGAAGGGCATGTCGATCCCCGGATTGCCCTCAAGGCGCTGGAAGCGCGTCTTGTTGCGCTGGGCGGGCATTTTCGGTTCGACGCCGACCCCATGGAAGAGACGTTTGACTGGGTCATCGATTGCACCGGCATGGCTGCGCGCGAGACAGATACGGCGTTACGCGGCGTGCGGGGCGAGATGATTCTCGTGCGCTGCCCCGAGGTAACCCTGCATCGCCCGGTCCGCATGCTTCATCCACGGATACCCATCTACATCGTCCCGCGTGACAACAAGGTCTTCATGGTGGGCGCAACCATGGTCGAGAGCGACGACCCGCGTGAAATCACGGTGCGCGCCATGAGCGAGCTGCTCAATGCTCTTTACACGCTTCATCCGGCTTTTGCCGAGGCTGAGATCATTGAGGCCAATGCCGGGATACGGCCGTCTTACGCTGATAACGTGCCGAGGGTGCACCACGACGGCAACCGTATTTCCGTGAACGGCATGTATCGCCATGGATTTCTGCTTTCACCGGCGCGAGCAGCCGAAGTCGCGGGGATTGTATTCCCGACGCCGGGTTGAGCCCCGTACCCGCGCGGACTAAACTGCGTATTCGAGGCCTGTGAGGGCCAATGAAAGCCGAGATGTTCGCGGAGAAACCGCTGTGCGAACCGGACTGGACCAGACAGCCTGACAGTGCAGGAGAGTCACCATGATGATTCTGGTGAATGACGAGACGAAAACCATCAAAAGCCATCTCCTTGCGGATGTACTTATCGAACTTGGCTACGGTGAGACAAAGGTTGCAACGGCCATAGATGGTGAGTTTGTGCCGCGTTCCGCACGTGCATCCCGGGCACTCGATGAAGGATGCCGGCTGGAGATCCTCGCACCGATGCAGGGGGGCTGAGTCATGCTTGCCTACGGAACCGAATTGAGGTCACCGCTTATGCTGGGGACCGCCCTTTATGATAGTCCTGCCGTTCTGGCGGACTCCGTGCGTGCCGCCCGCCCAGGAGCAATAACGGTTTCCCTGCGTCGTGAGGCCGCTGGGCTGCAGGCTGGGCAGGCCTTCTGGGAGCTCGTTCGTAGTCTCGACGTGCCGGTTCTGCCCAACACCGCAGGTTGTCATACCGTGCGTGAAGCCGTGACGACTGCCCATATGGCGCGTGAGGTGTTCGATACCGACTGGATCAAGCTCGAAGTGATCGGGCAGGGCGACTTGTTGCAGCCGGACGTGTTTTCGCTGGTTGAGGCCGCACGCATTCTTGCCGAGGATGGTTTCAAAGTCTTTCCCTACACCACCGAAGATCTGGTGGTAGCTGAGCGTTTGTTGCGCGCGGGTTGCGAATTGCTCATGCCCTGGGGTGCGCCGATTGGATCAGGCAAGGGGCTGAACAATCCCTTCGGGCTCCGCGCTCTGCGTTCACATTTTCCGGATACGCCTATGGTCATCGATGCTGGCATTGGACGGCCCTCTCATGCCGTGATGGCTTTTGAACTTGGCTATGATGCGATCCTGATCAATACGGCGGTTGCAAAGGCTGGTGACCCTGTTGCCATGGCAACAGCGTTTCGTCTGGCCTGTGAAGTCGGAAGCCTGTCGAGTATGGCGGATCCTATGGAGGAGCGCGACATGGCTGTTCCCTCGACACCGACTCTGGGCAAGGCGAGTTTCTGATCATGACGTCACGACTTCCATCCCCGATTTATCCGGTTGTGGATCATCCACGCTGGGTCGAACGCCTCGGTGCAGCCGGAGCGCGATTTATACAGCTGCGTCTTAAAAATCTGCCTTCCGAGACGCTGCGTGCGCAGGTCATTGAAGGGCAGGAGGCCGCGACGCGCCATAATGTGCGGCTTGTACTCAACGACTACTGGCAACTCGCGATCGAGCTTGGCATCGACTATATCCATATTGGTCAGGAAGATCTCGACACAGCTGATCTCGATCAGATCAGAGCAGCGCGCATTGCCATCGGTATCTCGACGCACTCGCTTGAGGAACTGGATCGTGCGCTGTCGATCTCACCCGATTATGTCGCCTTGGGGCCAATATGGGAGACGAAACTCAAGAAAATGATCTGGGGCCCCCAGGGTGTCGAGAAACTGCGCGAGTGGCGTGGCATCATTGGCCCTGAAATGCCGCTGGTCGCGATTGGTGGCATTACACGTGAGCGTGCACCATCCTGCATCGCTGCCGGTGCAGATAGCGTCGCCGCTGTATCGGATTTCATCGCCTCTGCCGATCCGGAAGCGCAGGTGAGGGATTGGCTCAAGGCGTGTCATCGATAACGGTGCGAGCGTCAGTACATGACGGTTGAGCGCTAATTTTTCCTTTATGATCCGGGGGGTGCACTCGCGGAGTCGTGAAGTTTCGCGTATAGGATGACTGTCTTTGCAAAAATGAGGGAGAATACCCACCCATGATGGTGACGGGACTGGCTGCCATTATACTGGCGCTGGCGCTTCTGATGGTTCTCATCAGCGCTGTGCAGCCTCTCGCCCGTCGATGGGAAGTATCGGAGACAGTCCTGCTGGCGCTGGCAGGTATCGGCATCGGTGCTGCTGCCGATCTGCTTCTGCGCTCGTCACTTACCGAAATCTTCGACGGTGCAGCGGAAACGCTGCTTTATTTCCCGGTCAACAGTGAGGCATTCCTGTTGATCTTCCTGCCAATCCTGGTCTTTCAGGGAGCTCTTGCCATTGACGTACGACGCCTGGCGCATGAGACGGCAACCGTCCTGCTTCTGGCTGTTGTCGCGGTGTTGGTTTCAACCCTGACGATCGGCATGGCGCTCTATCCGTTCGCCGGACAGACGATGGTAGTTTGTCTGTTGCTGGGGTCGATCGTCGCTACGACTGATCCTTCGGCTGTGGCGGGAATATTTCGGGAAATCGGGGCGGCCTCGCGACTGACCAGATTGGTCGAAGGTGAGGCGTTGCTCAATGATGCTGCGGCAATCGCGATCTTCTCGATCCTGCTCGCCTCGGTTACATCACATCGCCATATCGAGCTTGGCGAGACAGTTATCGACTTCCTCGCCTCGTTCGGTGGGGCCATAATTGTGGGTGTGGCGGTTGGGCGCCTGACCCTACTGATGATCGCGGGCCTCGGTGGTTCGGTGGCGGCCGAGATCACGCTGACCCTGGCCTTGCCATATATCGTCTATATCCTCTGCGATGAGTTTCTCGGTTTCTCGGGCGTTGTAGCCACGGCGGCTTCCGGCCTCACAATGTCGGTATACGGGCCCTCGACTTTCAGGCCTCAAGTCTGGCGCTTCTTGAATGAATTGTGGGTCCAGCTTGTATTCTGGGCGGGCTCTCTGGTGTTCGTTCTGGCGTCCATGCTCGTGCCTCGTCTGCTGATTGGGATGACGCGTTGGGACTGCGTGCTCATCCTTATCGCGACCGTTGCCGGGTTGCTGGCGCGTGGCGCTGTCGTGTTTGGCCTGCTGCCAATCCTCGCAGCCTTCAAGCTGTCGCCTCCCGTACCTGCACCGTTCAAGACAACGATGGTCTGGGGCGGGTTGAGGGGCGCCATCACGCTCGCTCTGGCGCTGGCGGTAACTGAAAACCAGCGTGTATCCACCTCGACCGCTCATTTTATCGGTATCATCGCGACAGGGTTCGTGCTGATTACCCTTCTGGTGAATGGCACGACGCTTCGATATCTGGTGGTATTCCTCAAACTTGACCAGTTGCCAGCTATTGATCAGGCGATGCGCCATCAGGTGCTCAGCAGTGGTCTCGCTCAAGTCGCCGAGCGCACGCATAGTCTTGCCGACGAACTGGGTTTCGGGGCAGGGACCCAGAAGACCATTATCGGGCAGATCGAGCGCCGGGCCCAGGAGGAAAGCGAGGCAAACACCTTTGACACAGCGCTGGGCGACCGTCAGCGCGTGACGCTGGCACTGATCACGATTGCCAATCGTGAGAGATCGCTGCTGCTCGACCTGTTTCGTATCAGAGGTCTGTCGCGTCGGGTCATGGAAACCCTTCTGCGCTCATCGGAAGCGATGGTCGATGGCGCGCGTCTGGAGGGGCGCTACGGTTATGTGAGGGCCTTGCGTCGTCGTCTGCGCCCGACCATGCGATTCCGGATCGCCCAGATGCTGCACAGGCGTTTCCATTTCGACCAGCCGCTCATGCATTGCATGTCCGAGCGCTTCGAGATGCTGGTGATCGCGCATCTCGTGTCGCTTTCGCTCATGCGCTTCATGCATCAGCGCCTGGAGCCGACCTTGGGGACCCGTATCAGTGAGATCGTCTCTGAAGTGCTCGGCCGACAGCGCCGCATGCTCGATGATGCGCTAGAGATGATGCGTCTGCATTATCAGGGTTATTCAGAAGCGCTTGAAAGTCGCATCCTCCACCAGATTGCCTTGCGTCTTGAGGAAGAAGAGTATGATGAGCTTCTTTCCGACAACCTTGTCAGCGAGGAACTCCATCGCGAACTGCTGAAGGATGTCGAGAAGCGGCAGGAACGCCTCGAAAAGCCGCTGCGCTTCAATCTCAAGAGCGGTATCGAGCAGAGATTGCGGTCATTTCCGGCTTTTCGTGGCGTGCCAGACGGCGTTCTGCATGATCTTGCGATGAACATTTCACTGCGTTTCGCCTCGCCGGGTGAGGTGCTGCTCAAACGCAATGGCAAGATCAGAATGGTTTACGCCGTGGTGGCGGGACTGGCAGAAGTTCATATTGCCGAACAGGATGTGCAGTTTGGGGCAGGGGACCTGATCGGGGCTGCGCCACTGATTAACGAGACGTTCTCGAGGGGTACGGTGCGTACTCTGCAGTTCTGTCATCTGCTCGCCATACCGGCATCGTTGTTCCGTCGTCTGGTCGAGGATTATCCAATCGTACGCCGGACGATCGACGAGCGTGCTGAGGCCAGACTAGCGGATGGTCATCGCCTGTCGCTCGTCCTCGGCGCGGACAAGGAGCCATTCATCCCGGCAAGAGAGCTCATCAAGGCGGAGAGGGATACATCCAAGAGCTCCTGAATGGGCTTCGCCTATGATCTGCAATCCCGGTTCAGAGACGGCGCCGCGCAGCCCGCTAAAGTCGGGCTGGAAGGTTGACGATAGATCGGGTGGGATTTCGTGGGCTCAATCAGTGGCCACACACGGCGGCGCTCATGAGCCTGTCCGATGAGCCCTTTTTCCGGATATACAAAAGTTCGATAAGATATATTATGCCAACTAGTATATGAACACAGTGGATAAACGCCTGATGGCGCAACGCCGCACACGTGCATTTCATCCATAAAGCATTTGTGCGACAGCCCATCGCGCCGGCGTTCCATCCGCCGACGCGATGCCTGGGTGTTCTCATGCCAAGGCATAGCTGCCCAGTTCAGCGCCGGTCTGGCTATCAACTTCCTTGAGGATCACGCCATAACCCCAGAGCTGGCCCAGATGCTCCAGCGTCAGCCTTGCATCCGTAGGTTGCAACAGCTTTCCCGGTCGCGTGCGATGCTCAAGCCGCAGGATACGATCTCCAGTGAGATCGGCCCCTACGATCTCGATCTCCTCAGCAAGCAGACCGGGATCGTAGGACGCGGCCACTGAGCGACGTATGTCTCGATATCCGCCATCATCATGAATCGCGTCGACCAGCAGATAAGGCTGGCTCAGATCGTCCTCCAGTCGGAACAGCCGGAAGTCACGGATGACCTTAGGCGACAGAAATTGCTGTACGAAGCTTTCATCCCGATACTCGGCCCAGGCGTGATGAAGCGTGCCCACCGGGTCCTTGTTTCCTGCATGATCGGGAAACCAGCGTCGATCCTCTTCTGTCGGTTCAGTGCAGACGCGTGCGATATCGCTCATCATGGCAAAGCCAAGAGCGTAAGGGTTGAAGTTCGGCCCTCCCCCCTCATCGAAACCACGTTGAGTGATCACATTGCTTGTCGAATGGATGACTTCCAATATTGCCGCGTCATCGATCAGTTTCTTGTCATGCAGGCGATGCATGATGAAATTGTGCACCCAGGTCGCGCACCCTTCGTTCATGAGCTTCGCCTGAGGTTGCGGATAAAAGTACTGGGCGATCAGACGCACGATGCGGATAATCTCGCGTTCCCAGTTCGCCAGGCGCGGTGCGTGCTTTTCGAGAAAATAGAGAATGTTTTCTTCGGGAAGGCCAAGGCTCGCCATCTGATCATCTGTGGCACCGCTCCCCGTGTTCTGGCCCTGTGTCTCCGGCAGCGTGCGCCACAGATCGTTGAACTGCTCATCTTCATAGGCGCGCCTTTCGCGAGCGCGCTCCTGTTCCTGCCGCAAATCGAGGCGCTTGCTGCCTGTATGACGGTCAACCCCTTGCCCCTGCAGGGCATGGGCCGCATCCAGAATGCGTTCGACAGCCTTGATGCCGTATTTCTCCTCGCAGCGCGCCACATAGCCACGCGCGAATTCCAGATAATCCAGGATCTGGGTTGAGTCGGTCCACTCGCGAAAAAGCCGGTTGTTCTTGAAGAAATGGTTATGGCCGAATGCTGCATGGGCGATTACGAGCGCTTGCATGGTGGCCGTATTCTCTTCCATCAGATAGCTGATGCATGGGCTCGAATTGATGACGACCTCGTAGGCGAGACCCATCAGGCCGCGCTTGTAGGCGTTTTCATGCGATACGAAGCGTTTACCCGCCGACCAGTGCGGGTAGCTGATTGGCATACCATGCGAGGTATAGACATCGAGCATCTGTTCCGAGGTGATGATCTCGATACGATTGGGATACGTGTCGAGCCGTAATTCCTCGCTCGCAATACGGTCAATCTCGCCGTAGCAATCCCTGAGCGTCGAAAATGTCCAGTCGGTGCCGGTATAGAGCATAATCACCCCCCTGCCCGTTCGGCCGCACGACGGGCGAACAGATCTCTGAAAACCGGAAAGATATCGCGCCTGTCCTGGACCTGACGCATGGCGAGTTGCGGCGTGCTGTCAGCGATATGCTTGTAACCACGCCACAAATCGGTTTCGCTGCGCAGTAACGCACCGCCCATACTGACTTCGACATAGGCAAAGTACTGCACGACCGGCAGGATCGCCTCGGTCATCAGGCGGTTGACCTTGTTCATGTCAGATGAAATGTTATCGCCGTCCGAAACCTGGGCGACATAGACATTCCATTTATCGGTCGGGTACCGCTCAGCCTGAATCTGATGCATCAATTCCAGCGCGGTAGAGACAACCGTGCCGCCTGTCCGAGGATCGGTAAAGAACACGTCCTCATCCACTTCTTCGGCAGTCTCGGCGTGACGGACGAAGACGATCTCGAGCTTCTCGTATCGCTTTTCGAGGAAGACATGCAGCAGGAGGAAAAACTGCTTGCCTAGCTCCTTCATCTTCTCGGTCATGGAGCCGGAGACATCCATGACGCAGAAGATGACGGCCTGCGTGGTGGGTTTCGGAACAGGGGTAAAACGCCGGTAGCGCAGATCGACCGGATCAACCCAGGGAATACGTGCGAGACGTTGACGCAAAAGGTCGCGCTCTTCACGCAGGCCTTGCAGCCGCACGAACTGATCGTCGGAAAGAGGACGCGCCTCCTCGAGGGCAGCGATTTCGGCCTCGAGGTCGAGCAATTCCTGCGGCTTGGGACGTTTGAGGCCGATACGTCGCCCCATTGATCGGCGCATGGTGCGACCGAGATCGATCTGTGAGGGCGAGCCGTCGCTCGTCAGGCCAGACCGGCTGGTTGCGAGCGTTGTTGTCGAGGCAATCTCGCGCTTGACGAGATCAGGGAGTTCCAGATCATCGAAAAACAGATCGAGAAACTCCTCTCGTGAGAGAACGAAGCGATAGGAATCCTCGCCGCCACCCTGGTCGCCCGCACCACTTCCCTCACCTGCGCCTTCGCCTTCACCCCCCGGTGGCCGGCGCAGCCTGTCTCCCTTTACGAACTCCTTATTGCCTGAAAGCACGATATGGCGGGCTCCAGCGCTGAAATGCCGGTGAAAGCTTGGCTCGTGCAGGACATCGGCCGGGATCGACACCGCACTGTCCTGGCCTATTTCTCGTATGCGGCCCTGTGCCGCAGCATCGCGCACGGCGCTCTGTATCGCCTGGCGCGCCCTTGTCAGGACGCGCTGGCGGTTTTCGTTGTTCTTGCCGTGCGGGTTCGGGCGCCTGTCTATGATTTCCATGAAACGCTCCGTGGAAGAGAGATCAGGCAGACTGCTTGACGCGCATGTACCACTCGACCAGTCGCCGCACCTGACGTTCGGTGTAGCCGCGTGCGACCATGCGGCTGACAAACTCGTCATGTTTGCGCTCGCTCGTGCTGTCCTTCTTCGAGCCGAAGCTGATGACCGGCAGCAGATCCTCGACCTGACTGAACATGCGTTTTTCGATCACATCACGAATTTTCTCGTAGCTGGTCCAGGACGGATTGCGGCCGCCATTGCTCGCCCTCGACCGCA
Organism: Asaia sp. A2; assembly: GCF_057319415.1. NCBI lineage: Bacteria > Pseudomonadati > Pseudomonadota > Alphaproteobacteria > Acetobacterales > Acetobacteraceae > Asaia > Asaia sp. A2. Next base: position 69,674 of record NZ_JBXWTO010000003.1, on the reverse strand, counting down.
GGGAGAACTTGACCACCTCATTGCGGAAATCCTTCGGGTTCGCGATGCCAGCTGCCTTTTCAGTCTTGCTGAGCTCCGCATTGAGCAGATCGCGGTTCATCAACTGGCCTGTGTCAGGGTCCTTGAAGTCCTGATCCTCGATCCAGGCGTCGGCGTAGTCGAGATAGCGGTCAAAAAGGTTCTGGCCGTAATCATTGTAGCTCTCCAGATAGGCTTTCTGGATTTCATTGCCGAGGAATTCTGCGTAGCGCCGTGACAGATCGGATTTAAGCGAGGCCAGATAGGCCGCCTCGACCTCCGCCGGGAACTGCTCGCGTCGCACGGCCTGTTCGAGCACATACATCAGATGCACCGGATCAGCCGAAATCTCGGATGGGTCGTGGTTGAATGTGGCGGACAGCACCTTATAGGCGAAACGCGTGGAGATCCCCTCCATGCCTTCATCCACGCCGGCACTATCCTTGTATTCCTGCATGGCGCGGGCTTTGGGATCGGTCTCGCGGATGTTCTCACCGTCATAGACGCGCATCTTTGCGAACTGCGTCGAGTTGGGATGGGATTTCAGCCGCGAAAGCACCGCAAACTGTGCCAGCATTTCGAGTGTGTGCGGCGCACAGGGGGCGTCGCCCAGAGCCGAAGACTGGATCAGCTTTTCGTAGATTTTCGACTCTTCGGTCACCCGCAGGCAGTAAGGCACCTTGATGACGCATACGCGGTCGAGAAAGGCCTCGTTAGTGCGGTTATTGCGAAAGGACTGCCACTCAGCCTCGTTGGAATGGGCAAGGATGACGCCAGTGAAGGGTATCGAACCGATATTCTCCGTGCCGACGTAATTCCCCTCCTGCGTTGCTGTAAGCAACGGATGCAGCATCTTGATAGGTGCCTTGAACATCTCGACAAATTCGAGAATACCCTGATTGGCGCGGTTGAGCCCGCCGGAGAAACTATAGGCGTCGGGATCGTTCTGGCTGAAATTTTCAAGCTGGCGGATATCCACCTTGCCGACCAGAGCCGAGACATCCTGGTTGTTGTCGTCACCGGGCTCGGTCTTGGCAACAGCGATCTGGCGCAGCTTCGATGGGTTGAGGCGCACCACGGTAAAGCGTGAGATATCGCCGTCGAAATCCTCCAGTCGCTTCAGCGCCCAGGGGCTTGCGATGCCGGTCAGGACACGGCGGGGAATATTGTACTGTGCCTGGAGCGAGTCCGCGTAGCGCTCCGGGTCGAACAGACCAAGCGGGCTTTCGAACACAGGGCTGATCTGCTTGCCTGCCTTGAGCACATAAATGGGCTCACGTTCCATGAGAGTCTTGAGGCGTTCGCCAAGCGAAGATTTGCCGCCACCTACCGGGCCAAGGAGGTAGAGAATCTGTTTGCGCTCTTCCAGCCCCTGCGCGGCATGACGGAAGAACCCGACAATCTGCTCGACTGCGTCCTCCATGCCATAGAAATCGGCGAAGGCCGGATAGGTGCGCACGGTGCGGTTCATGAAAATACGGCTGAGACGCGGGTCGCGTGCTGAGTCGAGCATGACCGGTGCGCCAATCGCCTTCAGCATGCGTTCGGCGGCGCTGGCATAGCAGCTGGGGTCTTCACGGCAGAGAGACAGGTAGGAAGCCAGTGACATCTCTGTTTCCCGGCGTTCCTCACGATAAGAAGAGGCCAGCGTAAAGACGTCCGAGAATGCACTCATGACTCGTATGCTCCGATGAGGCCTGTAACTAAGCCGGGGGCGAAACGGTCACACCCACCGGTAGGAAATCAGGCGATAAGTCGGGAAGTCAGGCTGTGAGAGACGACAAAGGGTGCGGAAGCATGGAATGCTCCAACATGGTCAGGAACTGGCCGGAATGATCCGGATTTGAGGGGAATTCTCGCTATGAAAATTGGTACCGGACTCACCCGATATCCTGACGCTATCGCGATGTAGAGCCGCGCTTCAACAAAAAAACAGTTAATCGAAGAAATATTTAAACCGTGAGAACCATGCCGTCATAGCCGGGCTCTATGCCGTCAGGCAGACGCTGGCGGAGTGTCTCGTAATCGAGCGCAGGTCCCATATGGGTCAGGATTGTACGCTCAGGTTTTATGCGTGCGCACCATTCGATAACCAGATCGACCCAGGCATGAGCCACGTGGGGCTCATACTGGAAACACCCGACAATCCAGGTCTTTACACCTGAAAGGACCCCGAGTGATTCCTCACTGAGATATTCGACATCGGTCGAATAGGCGAAATCGCCGCAGCGCAGGCCGATCGTCGGAATACGGTAATGGCGCTGCTCGAAGAGCTGCAAATCGAGATCGCAGATTGCCAGCCTGTCGGTGGGGGTGATCAGATGCGGCTCCGGCACAGGGCGGAAGAACCCGGTACCGCTCCAGGGCCGGAAGGCATAGCTGTAGCGCGCCTCAAGCTCGTGCATGACCGTATCGGTAGCATAGAGCGGAAGCGGTGCATCGAGCATGCGATTGATGGCGCGGAGTTCATCCAGCCCGGCCACATGATCGGCATGTTCGTGGGTGTAGAGAACGGAATGGACCACGCCGATTTTCTGGCGCAGGAGCTGGGCGCGCAGATCGGGTCCTGAATCCACCAGCAAACGCTTGCCGCTCTCGGCCTCGATGACGATGGAGGAGCGCGTTCGCTCGTTGCGGGGATTGGTGGGGTCGCAGGCGCCCCAGATCCCCTCACCCTGTGCGCCGCCAACCATGGGGACGCCGCCGGAACCACCACAACCGAGGATCGTGATTTTCATGCGGCGCGCTTGAACAAGGCGTGAAAGTTACGTGTGGTGAGTTCGGCCAGAGCGGTATTCTCCATGCCGCGTTCCATCGCCAGACGCGCAGCAGTGTGGGCCACGTAGCCCGGTGTGTTGGGCTTGCCGCGTTTTGGCACAGGCGCAAGGAACGGACTGTCGGTCTCCACCAGCAGTCGCTCCTCGGGTATGGCGCGTGCGACCTCGCGAATGGTCTCGCATTTGGGAAAGGTCAACAGCCCTGAAAAGCTGATATAGCCCCCCAGATCAATGGCCGTCCGGGCCAGTTCCATTCCTGAGGCAAAGCAATGAAGCAGAAAAGGGAAAGCCCCTTTCTCATGCTCGTCACGCAGAATGGCCGCGACGTCATCATCGGCCTCGCGGGCATGGATCACCAGCGGCAGTCCGGTCTGGCGGGCGGCATCGATATGAACCCGGAAGCTATGGGCCTGCGCGTCGCGCACCGACGGCGCGCCATGCAGGTAATCCAGCCCTGACTCTCCAATGCCGATGACATGATCTGGCGCGGCGAGATGGATGATCGTCCCGACCTCTGGCGTTGCTTCTTCACCCACATGGTCTGGATGGGTGCCGATCGCGCACCAGACCCGCAATTCGGGCGTGTCAAAACGGGTCAGGTCGATTTGCGTCTGCGCGCGTGAAAGGCGCGTGCCAATCGTCACCATGCCTGCGAGCCCGTGCTCGCGGGCCAGAGCCAACGCAGCAGGCACGTCATCCAGACGGTCCAGATGGCAATGAGAGTCGATCAGGCCTGTCATGGATTGGCCCGTCACGCTACGGTCTCTGGCTCGACATAGCGGGGGAACAGGCCCTGTGGAGCGGGCAGCGCAATACCGGCATCGAGCGGCGTGGCAAGGGAGGCGAAATCGCGCGCGGTCTCAGCAACACCAAGCTGTGTGAGCAGCTTGTCCATGGTCCCCGGCATATAGGGCTGCAGAAGGATGGCAATATGGCGCATGGCTTCATGCAGCACACGCAGAACCGTGGCCATGCGCACGAGATCGGTCTTCTTCAGCGCCCAGGGGGCCTGACGGTCGATATAGCTGTTGCAGGCACGGATAACCTTCCAGACCTCCTCCAGCCCGTCAGTCAGGGCAAACCGCCCCATCTGGCCACGCAGGAGTTCGGGCAGCAGCGATGCACTGGCCAGAAGCGCGTTGTCATCTTCGCTAAGCGCGTCAAAGGCAGGCAATGAGGCGTCGCAATTCCGCGCGATCAGGCTCAGAGTGCGCTGGGCCAGATTGCCGAGATCATTGGCGAGCTCCACATTAAGGCGATTGACCAAGGAGCGCTTGCTGAGATCGGAGTCACCACCAAACGGGACTTCGCGCAGCAGGAAGAAGCGCACAGGGTCGAGGCCATAGCTGGCCACCAGATCACGCGGGTCGATGACATTGCCAATCGACTTGCTCATTTTCTCGCCCTCGATCGTCCACCAGCCATTGGCGAAAACCGAATGCGGTAGGTCGATCTCGGCGGCCATGAGAAAGGCAGGCCAGAACACGGCGTGGAAGCGGATGATATCCTTGCCAACGATATGTGCCGAGGCCGGCCAGTACTTCATGCGCTCAGCGCTGAAATCGGGATAGCCGAGCGCCGAGAGGTAGTTGGTCAGGGCGTCGAACCAGACATACATGACATGATCCGCATCACCAGGGACCGGGATACCCCATTTGAAGCTGGTGCGGCTGATGGAGAGATCTTTCAGCCCCTGACGGACGAAACTGACGATCTCGTTGCGTCGTCCCATCGGGCCAAGAAATTCGGGGTGCTGTTCGTAGAGCGCCAGCAGCTTATCTTCGAACGCGGAGAGACGGAAGAAATAGGAAGGTTCGCGCACCCACTCGACGGGTGCACCCGTCGGGGCTGTCTTGCGGCCATCCGCATGCGTTGTCAGCTCGTCTTCAGAATAGAAGCACTCGTCGCGCAGCGCGTACCAGCCCTCATAGGCGTCGAGATAGATATGACCATTTGCGGCGACTTTTTCCCACAATGCCTGAGCGGCCTGCTTGTGGCGCGGCTCGGTGGTGCGGATGAAATCGTCATAGGAAATGCCCATTGCATCCGCCATGCTGCGGAAATCGGCTGCGATGCCATCCGTAAAGCTCTGGGTATCGATACCGGCAGTCTGGGCCGCCTGTTCCACCTTCTGTCCGTGCTCGTCCGTACCGGTCAGGAAAAACACGTCCTTGCCATCCAGACGGTTGAACCGCGCGAGCACGTCGGCAGCGATGGAGGTGTAGGCGTGGCCGATATGGGGTGCGCCATTCACGTAATAGATGGGGGTGGTGACGTAGTAACGTGAGGTCATGGAGCACTCGCTATGGCGGCTGCCTGTCTGACAGCCTGATTCTTGTCCAGATTGAACCGCTCGGTCTCGCGCTGTAGCGCCTGAAGGGCGGAGAAAGCCTCGGCGGCCTGGCTGGCCTCGGCAAGCTTCCCCTGCCCCGCCAGTGTTCTGGCGCGGTCTGCAAGCCCCTCTCCTAGCAAAGAACAGAGCACGGCAAAACCGTCATCGTGACGCAGAAAAGCAGCTAGACTGTCTGCGTCGGGTGTTTCGCCGGTTGCCAGCAGCGCCGTGGCAAGATCGCGGGCCGCTCTGTCTGTGCCCTGATCGGCAGAAAGGATGCGGCCAGGCGCACCATGCGCCTGCGCGACAAGGGTCTGGAGTTCGGCAACGCTCCTGCCCTGCGCCCTGAGCACGGCGGCCGTCTGCTCGGTGGCTAGCGGGGCCAGCCCCAGCAGGCGGCAGCGGCTTCTGATGGTGGGCAACAAAGCCGAGGGTGCCGGACAGGTCAGGAAAAACACCGTATCGGTGGGCGGTTCTTCAAGCAGCTTGAGCAGCGCATTGGCCGCGTTGCGGTTGAGGGTTTCGGCAGCATCGACAATGACGACGCGCCACGAACCGTCCGCAGCCGTATGATGCAGAAAATCCTGCACGGGGCGGACGTCATCCACCACAATTTCCTGACGCATGCGCTTGCGCTTTTCATCCATGCGTCGGGTGATCAGCAGAAGATTGGGATGGGTGCCTGCTGTAATCTGTCGTCCGGCACGGCTCTGCCGATCCGTACCATTCAGCAGCACTCTGGCGCAGTCGAAGGCAAAGCTTGTCTTGCCGATGCCTGAATCGCCATGAATCATCCATCCATGATGCAGGCGACCGGATTCCAGCGCTTGTCGAAAAAGGGCTTTCTCCGCCTCATGCCCGATCAGGGCAGTCGCAGCCGGGTTCTCAGGGCCGCTCATGAACCGCAGGGTGGCGTGTCGATGTGTGAGCCGATCAAACGAGACGTGACAATGGCCATAATCTCGGCAGCGACTTCTTCCGGGGTTCGCGAGGCATCGACCCGTTTGACCCGGTCCGGATCCTGCTGGGCGACCAGCGCAAAGCCCTCGGCAATACGGGTGTGGAAGGCTTTCTGCTCCTGCTCGTAGCGGTCCAGCCGCCCGCCCCTTGCAGCCACACGAGCCGCCCCGATTGCCGGGGGAATTTCGAGCATCAGGGTCAGATCAGGCTCGCAGGCCAGCAAGGCCCGCAGGGACTGGATGAACGCAAGCGTGGTGCTATCGCCCTTGGCGAGACCATAGCCCTGATAGACGAGGGTTGAGTCATGAAAGCGATCGCAGATCACGATCTCACCCCGCGACAAGGCAGGAAGGATGACGCTGTCGAGATGATCGGCACGCGCCGCCATATGCGCCAGAGCCTGCGCCCGCAGTGAGAGTGGCGCCTCGTTGAACAGGATCAGTTCACGCAGGGCCTCGGCCCCCGGCGAGCCACCCGGCTCGCGGGTGAGAAGTACTTTATGCCCTGCGGCGATCAGGGCCGCGTGCAAGAGGCGGGTCTGGGTGGATTTTCCCGCCCCTTCGCCGCCCTCAAAGGTGATGAACAGCCCGCTCACGCCTTAGCTATGGGGCGCGGCTTTGGGGCCATGGCCCAGTCGTGCAAGGGCCCGGCCCACCAGCCCGAGGCGCGGCACAGCATTGGCGGCGACGAGATCGAGGCGGATATCCGGCATCCCCTGATTCTGGAGCACAAGCGCACCGATCGTCTGTCCGGCCATGACAGGGGCAATGGCGGGTGACGGATATTCCACGCTGATCCTGCTGCGCTGCTGCCAGCCATGCGGCAGGGTCAGCACGATATCACGGGTGCCGACAAGCGCGACCTCGGCGGCCTCGCCCATATAGACCGGCATATGATCGACCACCTGACCATGATGGAACAGGGTGACGTTCTCGAAATTGGCGAAGGCCCAGCCAAGAAGGCGCTCGCCCTCATGAGCGCGCTCATTCATGGAAGACGTGCCGTTGATGGTCATGATGATGCGGCGCCCATCACGCTTGGAACTGGCGCACAGACCATAGCCGCCAGCATCGGTGTGGCCGGTCTTGAGACCGTCTGCCAGACCCTTGTCCACCAGGACGTTACGATTGCCCTGCTTGATATTGTTGTATGTGAATTCCGTGGCCGAGAAGAGATGGTAATATTCGGGGTAGTCACGGATCAGGTGCATCGCGACGCGGCTGACATCACGTGCGCTCATATACTGCGACTCATCCGGCAGGCCGGTGCAGTTCATGAAGTGAGTGTTAGTCATGCCAAGCTTGGCGGCCGTCTGATTCATCAGATTGACGAACTGCTCTTCCGACCCGGCAATGCCTTCAGCCAATACGATACAGGCATCATTGCCGGACTGAATGACCATGCCTTCAATCAGATCCGAAACGGTCACGCTCTGACCCAGAGGAACGAACATCTTCGAGCCCTGTGTGCGCCATGCCTTCTCACTGACCGGCAGAGACTGGGTCAGGCTCAGATGGCCCGCCCGGATCATGCCGAACGTGATATAGGCGGTCATCATCTTGGTGAGAGAGGATGGCGGCATGTGCTCGTCCGCTGCTTTTTCCAGCAGGGTTGCGCCCGTATCGAAATCGATGATGCAGGCCCAGCGCGCTACGGTGTCGAGCGGGCCGATCGGCGTGGATGCCGGTGTGGCCGTGCTGGCTGAGGCAGCATTGGGGGTGGCTGCCGCCGCAGCGCTGGACGCTCCCTTGCCACGTCGCGGGCGCGCGAAAGCAAACTGACTTGAAACGGCTAACCCAGCCGCACCCGAGAGCAGAAAACGTCTTGTCCGCACGTCAACACCTTACCTGGCCACAATATGCGCGCCCGTGCCACCGCATTGGCGCGCCTGGGCTAATGCCCTGTCCGCCTCGGATACAGCGGTGAAGGGGCCGAGCGCAACCGTCCACGGCAATGATCCCGCCACACCCGCCGTCTGGCTGATGTCAGCGCCACATTGTGCAGCCACACGTGCAGCCGCTGCATGTCCCGAGAAACTACCCAGAATCACACGGTAATAGGGCATCTGGGCCTGACCCTGCGTGACCGTTTGCGGCATGTCGGGCACATATAGCGTCTGGCGTCCGGCCTCACGGTCGTTCTGTTTCATGCCAAGCGTCTGCGTTGTGCCATCATCGAGCGACTGCGCCGTGATGGCCTCGCGTGGGGCTGCGCTGATTTCAAGTTTGGGCGCATTCGGATTGGACTCGGCAATCTGGCGGCTCATGGCCTCATCCTGCACAATCTCGACCGGTGTCGGGGTTGTATCCATGCCAAGAAGGGTCGCCACGCGCGGCGTGACGGCGAGTACTCGTGCCGCGCTTGATGGCCCGCGATCATTAAGCCTGATCCTGACCATGCGGCCATTGGCAAGATTGCGCACCGTGACCACAGACGGAAGCTGAAGCGTCTGATGCGCGCCCGTCATGGCATTGGGCGACCAGATTTCGCCATCTGCCGTAACGCCCCCCTTGGGCGCAGTGGCAATTACCGCAAGGCCTGTCTCGTTCAGATCGAAATGCTCGGCAGGATAAAACCAGCTGTCACTTCCCTGCCAGGCACTGCCCACCATGTAATGCGGAGCCGCCTGTCTTGGCGTTTCATGATGGTGGCATCCCGCGAGCCCGATTGTTGCGCCCAGAAGCGCCGCGCGGCCCTTAAGCGACCGCATAGCCGAGCAATCCAACGCCGAGAGCATAGAAATCGGACGGGTTGTAGCGCCGGATCACATCGAAATTGCGATAGACCATGAAGGCGTCCGTGCCAGGACCATCGGGGCGAATGACAGCGCCCGTTACATCACTGCGCGAGAAGGCGGACCCATCCTCGCGGCGCACACCAAGCGCCATCCATGAGGCAAGCGTCTGCTTGTTGCCTCGTCCGAGCTGCCCCTGCGGGATGTCCTTTGTTAGCGTCACGGCCTGTCCCCAGGGGGCGTCGGGTTCCCAGCCACTGCCATGCAGATAATTGGCAACAGAGGCGAATACATCCTGCTCGCTGGTCCAGATATTGCGTCTGCCATCATGGTCGGCATCAACGGCGTAGTGCAGATAGGCGCTGGGCATGAATTGCGGCTGCCCCATTGCCCCTGCGTAAGAGCCGAGCATCGCTTCTGGCTGAATGTCGCCATGATCGAGAATCTGAAGCGCCTTGAACAGCTCGCCACGGAAGAAGCTGGCGCGCCTGCCGTCATAAGCGAGAGTCGCGAGTGCATCGATAACCGAGAATGTGCCGATCTTGCGACCGAAACCTGATTCCAGCCCCCAGATGCCAACGATGACCCGTGGATCGACCCCGTACATCTTGCCTGTGGCTTCAAGCATCTGCGCGCGCTGCTGATAAGCGGCCTGCCCCTGGCTGATGCGTGTCGTGCTGATCACACGTTCGCGATACTGGGCCCAGGTCAGGGTAAATTCCGGTTGATGCCGGTCAAGCTTGATGACGCGCGCATTGGGTTCGCGTGTCAGGGCAAAGGCACGCGACAGAGTCGAAGCGGCGATTCCCTTGCTGATGGCCTCGCTGCGCAGGGTGTCGAGAAAGGCGGCATAACTACCGCCCGATGCACCGGAAGTAGCCTGCTTATGAACATGGGCACTCCCTTTGTGCCCAAGCGTTCCGGCGAGGCTGGTCCCGTACAGGCAGGGGGCGGCCGCTGTCGCGGCCAGTATAGAGCGTCGGGTAAGCACCAGTGTCATCCTTGCCTGTTTGTTGCCAGAGGGTGCCGCCCCCGGTTCAGCTCAGGGATGAAGCTTTCGACCCTCGGCAGCACCATGCATGATGAAGTGCAGGAATGGATTGATCGTCAAGGGAATGTCCGGGTTCGCAGCAATATATTCGGCGACGCTGAAATGGCCATTGGGGTCGCGCCCTTCAAGATAACCATGCGTCATGAAATGCTCGACCGCATCTATACCGCATGCACTGACATCAGGATACGCAGCGAGGTACCAGTTGGCGTCAAAATAAAGGGCCTCAACTGGATAATGGGGCTCTTGCTCTGTCGGGGCAGAGGGGATGGGCGCAGTGTCAACCGCTGGCTCCGGCGCGGATGGTGGCTCGGCAGTCTCAACACCTTTTGTGAGGTCAGGGTCCCAGCCCTCTGCCTCCACAGCTACGGGGATTGCTGCCGTGTCTGGTGCCGGGGCTGGAGCCGTCATGTCTGGCTGGCGCTTTCTACGTGCTGTGGTCGTCCGGGACCGGGCTGCTTTTGCCAAGAGAGAATCCCCCAAATCATTCTACGCGCTCTGATAACCCCCGAAGGACAGGAGGCGCATTTCCCGTCACTCGGTCGTTACATTGATGCTCGTCTGCCTGAAAATCAGTGACGAACGCAGTAATCGTTAATAGTTGTGTTACGACTTGGAACAGGCATGAACTATAGTTAACGATGTCGCTCCGAGCCGAGATAAGCGTCGAGTGCGTTCTATGATACACAAGCGGGGGGGTCCAGTGACAAACTGCATGAAACCAGTTACTTTTCAAAGTATCTCATATAAGCTTGATATGACCTAGTGAAAGATTGTGTAATGATCCCGTGATCTTTTAACCGGTGATGGTGCCTAAATCCGTCCAGTTCACGCACGGCCATTCGACCGTATTAGCGCTAGATTGATGTTTTATCACGGCCGCATGTCTTAATCGTTATTATATACCTGAATGACGGAGGGCTGCAGATCATGAAGGCTGAAAACGGAGGAAGCACTGTAAGTCTCCTCGACGTTGCGCGCGAGGCGGGCGTGTCGCGCGCAACAGCCTCCCTGGTCCTCCGCAATAGCCCACTTGTCGCAGCAGCAACGCGTGAAAAAGTCCAGGCTGCCATGCAGAGCCTTGGCTACATCTATAATCGTGGCGCGGCCAATCTGAGGCAAAACCGCACCGGAACGATCGGTCTTGTGCTATCCAACATCGCAAACCCTTTTTTCAGTACGCTGACAGCAGGGGTGGAGGAGGTGAATGATGCGCAGGGGATTGTGTCATTCATCGCAAATAGCGGTGAATCGCCGGAACGCCAGGCGCGTCAGGTGCAACGTCTGCGCGAGCATAACATCGATGGGCTTATCATCTGTCCGGCGATCGGTAGCGATGAGGGACTGATTTCCGAACTCGACCGGCTTGGCCTTCCCTTTGTGCAGGTCCTCCGTGAGGTTCCGGGCGCACAGCGTGACTACGTGACGGTGGACTATGCTGCCGGGATCGATGATGCCCTTTCATATCTGGTCCATAGCGGACGAAGGCGTATTGTCTATGTTGGTCATATGGAGACACACTCAGCCGCCTTGGCGCGCGTGAAAGCCTTTCGTAACGCGGCATTGCGCCTGGGCTTGGGTGACGTGGCCGTCATCGATGGGACGCGGGACAGTCGCTACGACGAGGGCGGCATGGACGCCCTGTTTGACGCGCCGAACCCGCCAGATGCGGCGATCTGTTACAACGACATCATAGCGCTGGCGCTCATGAATCAGCTGCGGCGGCGTGGGATCTCTGTTGGTGGCCACACAGGAAGCGGCTTTGCCGTAATCGGCATGGATGACCTGGCGGCAGCTGCGGCTGCCTACCCTGCCCTGACAACGATTGCCACCATGCCACACCTGGTGGGAGCCGCTGCTGCTCGGCTGCTTCAAAAGCGTATGTTACGCACCAGTCGCCGCCAGGAGAAACAGGTGATCGCCCCACAGCTGATGCTGCGTGAGAGTGCCTGAGTTGCAGATGTCGAAAGACAGTGGCTTTCTTGTCAGGCATCACACAGGAGTGATTGATGTGTCACATTTTATGTGTGACTTTCGTTTTTAAAAAGCGTTCAACTGTCATTACGGATTTGTTAGCTCCAACGATATTCTTCGCTTTCTCCTGTCTGCTCTGCGGTCTTAAACGTCTGTGAAAGACAATTTGGATCGATCTAAATGCAGGAGCGCCAAGGCGAATAAGTGAAGCAAGGCGGTATGTGATGACCCTTCGCAATCTCACGTCGGTTATGATGCAGCGCCCTCACCGGGACCTTCTCTCGGTATCTCGCAGGAACAGGGAGGGGCAATCATGGTGAGCGTCGCCCTGCAAAGAGGCGGCGCGTCCGCCGCCAAGCGCTCTACGCTCGTCGAGACAAACGACGTGCAGCGTCCCGAGATGTCGGCCCAGGAATTGCGCCGTGCTGCCTGGACCTGCTCGATTGGCAGCGCCATGGAGTATTACGATTTTGCGCTCTACAGCCTCGCTTCAGCCCTGATTTTTGCACCGCTGTTTTTCCCGAGCAATATTCCGGGTCTCGGTCTGGTAGCGAGTTTCGCGACCTATTTCATCGGCTTCGCGGTTCGCCCCCTTGGGGGAATTTTCTTCGGTCGACTGGGTGATCGCTTCGGCCGCAAGCGCGTGCTGCTGCTTACCGTCACGTTGATGGGGCTCGCCAGCGCACTTATCGGCCTTATCCCGACTTACAAGAGCATCGGCATCATGGCGCCCCTTTTGCTCGTTTTCCTGCGTATGGCGCAGGGCTTCGGCGCAGGCGCGGAGCAGGCCGGGGCCGCCGTCATGATGACGGAATGTGCCCCGCGCAAGCGTCGTGGCTACTACGCGGCCCTGCCCTTCCTCGGCATCCAGATCGGGACAGTCGCGGCGGGGCTCATCTATTACGCCATGCTGACCGGTGTTCCGGATATCACCCAGACCATGCTCTGGCGTGTTCCTTTTGTCGGAAGTGCTGTCCTGCTTCTCATCGCGCTTTACATGCGCATGCGGCTCAAGGAGTCACCGACCTTCGCCAAGATCAAGGAAGATGAGCGTCATGAGGAGGCCGGCTCGCTGCGTGAGACGCTGACGGCCTCATGGCGGCCGATCCTGGCCGGAATGGGTCTGCGCATGGCCGAAAACGGGGGCTCATCGATCTATCAGGTGCTCGCCATCAGCTATCTCGTGCACACGATCGGCATGAACAGCCAGTGGGGCACCCTGGTCCTGATCGGCGCGGCACTTGTGGGCGGCGTGACCATTCCCGTTGCAGGATGGCTGAGCGATCGCTTCGGGCGTGTGCGTGTCTATCGTGGCTTTGCGCTGCTCCAGGCCATCAGCGCCCTGCCTGTCTGGTATGTCTTCAGCCAGGGCCACCCTATCCCCTCAGCGATCGCCCTGTCCTTTGCACTCGGGGTGGCAACCTGGGGAATGTTCGGCACGCAAGGAGCCCTGCTGCCGGAAATGTTCGGGCTGCGCCATCGCTACACGGCGGTCTCGTTCACGCGCGAATTCTCTTCCGTCATCGCGGGCGGCGTGTCGCCAATGGTTGGACAATTTCTCATCGCAATGTTTGCAAGGTTTCATATTGGCGGCGTCGGGAGTGGCAAATACGCGTGGATCCCACTCTCCGTCTATGTCGTCTTTCTGGCATGCCTCGCCATCCTCGCGACTTTCTATGTGCCCGAAACCAGAGGGCGTGATCTGATGGCGCAGGAAGATGCGCTGTGAGGAACCTCATATACGCGATGACTGCCTCTGCATGCACTGGTGTCATCCCGCGCCTCATGGCAGCGCACAGTGTTCACCTTTATGATCCAACAGGATTTTCCGCATGATCACGCTCGCCCTCGCACCTCCCGGTGAGATCTCCGCTGTCTGCGATACGGCGTCAGCTGCGGTGCGTCTGTTGAATGGTCGCCGTACACGCGCCCCGCTGCTGGCACTGGATGACAATGAGGTACCCCGGACAGAGGATGACGCCTATCGCATACAGGACGCTGTTGCCGCTGCGCTGATTGCCGATCAGGGCGATATCGTGGGCTGGAAGGTTGGTGCGCCATCGCCCACCGGGCTTCCGTTCGCTGCGCCCCTGCATCGTGCGACCCTTTTCGAGGATGACACGACGCTGGCACCGGGTCTGTGTCGTCATCGCGGGGTTGAGGCGGAGATCGTCTATCGGCTTGGACATGACCTGCCATGGCGCGACCAGCCCTGGTCGCTGGGCGAGGTGATGGACGCCATCGACAGTGTCCATACCGCCATCGAGATCATCGACACACGTTTTGTGCGGCCCGGCTCTCAGCCACGGCTCGTGCATCTGGCTGATCAGGCGAGCCACGGCGCACTTGTAATCGGCCAAGGCGCGAAGGCGTGGCGGCGTCTCAGCCCTGTTTGCGAGACGGTGCGCCTCGCCTTCAGTGATGGTCGTGTGATCGAGCATATCGGTGGCAATTCGGCGGGCGATCCGCGTCGTTTGCTGGTCTGGCTGGCCAATCACGCAATGGGAAGAGGTATCCCCCTCATGGCGGGCTGCATGATCACAACGGGATCGATGACCGACACCATTTTTGTCCCACCGGGCATGACGGCCACGGCAAGGATCGCCCATCTTCCCCCCGTTACGGTCGAGTTGCCCTGACAGATGCGCTGACATCGGCTCACCAGACACAAATCAACCCGTCAATCGGGTCGGACCCAGACTTTCCTCCAGGAACAGGACATTCCCGTGAAACCTCATATCCTTCTTATCGAACCCATGATGCCATTCGTGGAAGCCGAGCTTGAACAAAGATACGTGCTTCATCGCTGGAATGGTGAGACGCTTCCTTCGGGCGTGTCGATACGCGGGGTGGTGACCGGCGGCGGTACGGGGCTGCCCCGCAACTTGATGGACGCGCTGCCTGATCTGGAGATCATCACCATCAACGGCATCGGTACCGATGCGGTGGACCTGGTCGAGGCTGCGCGCCGCCATATCGCCGTGACCGTTACGCGTGATGTGCTGACCGACGACGTGGCCGATCTCGCGATGGCCCTTATGCTGGCTGCCCTGCGGGACCTGTTGCCTGGCGATGCGCTGGTTCGACAGGGGCTATGGGGTAGCAAGGGGTTGCCGCTGTCGCGCAAGGTCAGTGGGGCGAAACTCGGTATTGTTGGCATGGGTCAGGTCGGTCAGGCCATCGCGCGGCGGGCGCAGGCCTTTTCCATGCCGGTTTCGTATTTCAGCCGAAGGGACCTCTCTCTGCCGGGGATACCGTTTGTGGCAGATCTCAAGGCGCTTGCTGAGGCCAGCGACGTTCTGGTTGTTGCGGCCTCGGGGGGTGCGCAGTCCCGCCATCTGATCAGCGAGGCCATCATCGAGGCTGTCGGGCCAGAGGGGCTTCTGGTGAACGTGGCGCGTGGCAGCGTGGTCGATGAGGAGGCCCTTGTCAGGGCGCTTCAGGACGGGCGGCTTGGCCGTGCCGCGCTCGACGTGTTTGCTCACGAGCCGCATGTACCGCAAGCACTCTGGTCGATGAGTAACGTTGTGCTGCAACCACACCGCGCCAGCGCCACCATCGAGACGCGAACAGCTATGGGGCGGCTCGTGCTGGATAATCTGGCGGCTCATTTCGCGGATGCCCCGTTATTGACACCTGTGTTCCCTGTAGCGGTTCCTGCGCCATCGGTGCCGGTGGCGGCGCGCGAGGCCGAACCCGCAAGTTAGGCAGCGCCAGCACAGCGCCCGGCCCCACGCAACGAAACGAAAAGTCCGGGTGGGGCCGGGCGACAGGCCGTGTGACCGTGATCTGTGCCCCCGCAAGGCGCAGGCAAGGATGGATGCTCATGAAGTCGAGTTTCTTTTCGAGGGCCGCGCCAGTCGCGCGGTCAATGAACCCGCTTGTCCGTCGCTTGGGGCTCCTCCCGGCGGGTCTGGGGTGCAGCCTCTTATGTCTCGCCCTGACCCAGAACGCCTGGGCGCAGTATCGTGGGCCGATCTCTGAAACCGCGCCGCTTTTTGCCCTCGATACACCGACGTCCTACGCCAATACGGCGTTTACGCCTCCGGTCGAAAGCATGGTTTTGCCGTGGGAGCGGCTGATCAAGCGCCTCAATCGCAAGGGGGTTGGTATTGTGGCTGACTATACCAGCGAGAGCGCCATGGTGCTCAATGCCGGTCATGCGGGCGACGCGGGCTACGCCCATCAAATTGGCGTCGAGATCGATCTCGACTGGTCCAGACTTGTGGGGTGGAAAGGGTTCATCACCCATGCGGTCTTCGTCAATCGTGCCGGGCATAATCTGGCGTCCGATCTGGGCGAGCGCTCGTTGAACGGATTTCAGGAAATCTATGGCGGCGGCGGCAATGTCGGGGTGCATCTTGTCTATGTCTATGGCACGCAGGATTTGCTGCATAACCGCATGCAGATTGCGCTAGGCAAGATGCCCGTCAATATCGACTTTGCCAATTCGCCTCTGTTCTGCACGTTCATGAACAAATCCAATTGCGGCATTCCGAAATCGCTGACGCGCACAGCCGCGGGCTATGGCACCTATCCGGGCTCGACCTGGGGAACGCGTGTGCGTTACTGGCCGCTGCACGGCATTTATGTCCAGTCGGGGTTATACGGCGTCAATCCGTATCTCAATTCCAACCAGTATGACCGCACGGGTTTCCGGATGGGTACAGAGCTCTATACCGGCGTTTATGTGCCCACCGAGATCGGTCTGATCCCGTCCTTCGGCAAAAACCAGCTTGTCGGGCATTACAAGTTTGGTGTGGCCTATGATTCTTCGAACTATCGTGATCTCTATTACGACAACAATATGAACCCCGCTGCCGCAACGGGTCAGCCCTACCGATGGACCAATGGCAAGACGCAGATCTGGCTGCAAGGTGACCAGATGCTCATACGCAATGGTCATGGCCCCTTACAGGGACTTTACGCGCTGGCGGGTGCGACGAAAAGCGAGGGCCAGAACAGCGCCTATGACTGGCAGGTCTATGCCGGGATTGTTGATCGCGGGATCATTCCGTCACGCCCGAAAGATACGTTTGGCATTGAGTGGTCAGAGACCTTCGCCAGTCGCCAGCTTGTGGCGTCACAATGGATACGATACCGGCGCGGTCTTTCCCTGCCCGGTTCAGCCACTTATCCGCAGAGTCACCTGATGACGTTCGAGGCGACCTACAGCATTCATGCTTTCCGTGGGCTTTCGATCCAGCCTGACTATCAGCATATCTGGCGCACCAATCTACAGGCGAATAAACCGCAGGTCGATGCAATCGGCCTCAAGATTCATGCCGTGCTCTGACGATAACGTTGTGAGGTGACAGCGGGCAGCAAAGCCGTCACCTTCGGTCCATGATGGACGCGCTTATCTTCCGGCTGAAATTCAGGCAGCTCCTGCTTCTGCAGCAGATCAGCCTTGAGCCGTCTCTCAATCGTGCAGCGCGCTCACTCAACCTGTCACAGCCAACCGCATCGAAACTGTTGCAGGATATGGAAGATGACCTCGGGGCACAGCTCTTTGAGCGGCATTCCCACGGTCTGACCCCAACTGCTGCCGGACGGGTTGCGATACGTCACGCCGAAAAAATTCTGGCTGACCTCGGGCGCCTGCGTGAGGACCTCCATGCCGTCAAACGCGGGCTGACAGGGACTGTCAGTATCGGCGCGATTGGCGCCGCACTCCATGAAATTGCGACCCCGGTTCTGGCGTCAACGACGCGCAGCCATCCCGAAATCAGTCTTACCCTCAGGGTGACCACCAGCGATGATCTCATGACCCTTCTGCAATCGGGGCGGATCGATATCGCCTTAGGTCGCCCAATGGAGGGTATCGGCCATGATCTCCTTACCATTGAAGAGATATCCGATGAGCCGCTCCTGGTAGTTGCCGGGTGCGACAATATCCTGTTCCAGGCGGAGGCGCTCGACCTCGATGCGCTGATACAGCAGCGATGGATCGTGCAGATGCAGCCCAGCCCGCTCCGCCGCGCATTCGAGGGTATATTCACGATGGCGCGATTGCCCATGCCCCAGCGCCTGACCGAACTCTCCTCCGTTCTCGCGACGATCGACCTGCTCACGCAATCCGACATGGTCTCGGTCCTGCCCCGCTCGCTTTTCAGGATGTTTGAGAACACGGGCATGATTGGCGAATTGCCGGTTTCGCTGCCTGATATCATCGGGCCCTATCACCTCATCCGGATGCGAGACCGTGCCCTGTCATCCGCAGCACAGTTCGTGTGGGAGGCTTTGCGGGAGCGGGCTATTGGAAAAGCCGATAGCGGCATCGGATAACTCTGATCGACAAGACCATCTGCGCCGTCTTTGCTTGGCCGCGTCTGGTGCCGACTCTCAATGTGCCGGACGCATCGTTGCAAGGAATGTGATCATGTCCGCCCCGGTTGAGAACGCCCCCACCCCCCGATCCATAGCGACAGGCAATAAGTCCGAACACCGCTACAACGCAAAAAACTGGCCGATCGCTGCGGCCATGATCCAATATCCCGCTGTTCTGGCAGATGGCAGTTCGGTGCAGGATCAACCCGCCGAGGGTTGGGCCAAGGCGATATCGGAAGTGTCCCGCGCAGGATTCACGGAAATCGACCCGACAGATAGCTGGCTGCGTGTGGCAGACCTGACGCCAGCACGCCGACGCGAGTTTCTGGCGCTCTGCACCAATGCCGGCCTGACGATCCCCGCAATCTCGACATCGCGACGCTCCGTGATTGACCCTGACCCGGCAAAGGCCGATGCCTATCTGGCCTATATCCATCGGGTGATCGATGTGGCGCCGGAAATGGGCGCAAGTGAAATCGCGGTTGGCTTCGCAACAGCGCTGAACGATGCCCAGAAGAAGGCACTATGGTTCTGGACCGCTCAGGGTCATCGTGACCCGGAAGATAAGGCTGTGTGGCAAAAGGCGGTTTCACGTATCCGCGAACTTGCCGACCATGCAGCAAGCGTGGGCGTGACGCTCTCGCTCGAAATGTACGAGGACACCTATCTCGGGACGGCTGAGTCCAGCGTTCGCTTCATTCAGGATGTCGATCACCCTTCCTGCGGGATCAATGCCGATATTGGCAACCTTATGCGGCTGCATCGTCCGGTCGAGCACTGGCACAGCATGATGGTCAAGCTCGCTCCCTATCTGCGTTACTGGCATGTGAAGAACTATTTGCGTACCGAAGATGCGACGACCGGGATGATTGTTACCGCGCCAGCGCCGATGGAGCAGGGTGTGATCAGCTACCGGGCCGCCATCGCGATGGCCCTGGAGTATGGGTATTCAAGCCCGTTCCTGGTCGAGCATTATGGTGGTGACGGCCTGAGTGTCGCGGCCCGTAACCGTGACTATCTGCGCCAGATCCTGCCGCTCTAGTTTTCGTACGGCGGGATTGAGCAGGTTGGACAGCGGCCGAACAGAATGGCTTCTCTCCCAAGTGGCCAATGACACGCGTCGCTTTTTCCTTGCGGGTATCCTGTCCATCGCCTTCGGGGCTCGCGCAGAGCTGAATTGAGCGTGGCACCCCGCCGCCATACAACGCGGTTTGAGGGAAAGCCCCGAGTGCCTTGCGAAAGCCGATCTCGAACCTGGTCTGTCAAACAGGAGGCAGGGTCCAAGGGACATGAGGTGACGCAGGCAGGGTCAGCTTGCGACGCGGCTTGCCTCCCCTTCAAGGCCGGGGCGCGCGGGCCCGACATGCGACCAGATAAAAGGAGACGAGGCTCATGCTGATCGACGGCAAGGTATTCGCGATTACAGGTGGCGCTTCAGGCATTGGCAAGGCAGCGGCCCTGGAAGCAGCGCGGCAGGGCGCTGACGTCGCTATAACCGATATCGTGGCCCCCGAGACTGTTCGCAGTCTTCTCAATGAGATCGAGCTAACCGGGCGGCGCGCCTTGTACCTGCAAGGCGATGTGGCCGAGCCGGAAACGGCCAACCGTTTCATGAGCGCTATCGAGTCACAACTGGGCGGTCTGGACGTGTTTGTCAGCAATGCCGGGATCTGCCCGTTCCACGCCTTTCTCGACCTGCCGCCGGACGTGTTGAAGAAGACGATCGGCGTTAATCTGCTCGGGGCCTATTTCATGGTGCAGGCGGCGGCCAATCAGATGGTCAGACAGGGGCGCGGTGGGGCGATTATTGCGGTGTCGTCCATCTCGGCTCTGGTTGGAGGAGAATTCCAGACGCATTATACGCCTACCAAAGCGGGCGTTCACTCGCTCATGCAGTCCACAGCGATCGCCCTTGGGCCTCATAACATTCGCTGCAACTCAGTGTTACCCGGTACCATAAGGACGCCAATCAATCAGGAGGATCTGGCCGATGAGGGGAAGGCCAGCGCAATGATCGCGCGCATCCCTCTTGGCAGGCTGGGCGAGCCGGAGGATCTGGCGGGGCCAATCGTCTTTCTGGGCTCGTCACTTGCCAGCTATGTCACGGGTGCCGCCCTGCTGGTCGATGGCGGCTGCTTTGTAAATCTCCAATAGGTTACGGCGGCGTTCCGTCGCCGCAGGGTGTTACAATCGAACGCTGCAAGTCGGGAGCGATTCGCAATTGCCCTGTTGGCGTTTTGGGGGTTGCCGTGGCACATGATGCGCCATGTCCGATGGCACCCCTCTTCATACCAGTTCGCTTTACCACCTCCTCTCGATTGCCGGTGCGGCGTGGTGGTCCAAGGGACTGGCTGTCATCATCGGTACATTCATCCTTGAGGATGCCACGACGATGATTGCGGCCATGGCGGTGGATGATGGTCGTCTCAGCGTCGCGCTGGCGCTTGTCTCCCTTTATATCGGCGTGGCTGTGGGCGATCTCGGGCTGTACGGCCTGGGTGCTGTGGGCGCGAAATGGCCCCCTGCCCGGCGCTGGCTGACCATGCCGCGTCATGACAAGGGGCGCAGCTGGTTTCATCGCAATGTCGTGCGCACCGTCGTGATAAGCCGTTTCATTCCCGGGGCCCGTCTGCCGCTCTATACGGCTTGCGGGTTCTTCCGGGCACCATTCGGCGCGTTTGCTGCCAGCGCGGTAGTCGCTACATTGATCTGGACCTCGCTTCTTTTCAGCGTGTCGTTACATGTGGGTGGCTGGATGTCGGTCCATATGGCGAGCTGGCGCTGGTTCGGCATCGCGGGGTTCATACTGACAATCCTTTTCGTCGGGCGCCTGATTGCCCGGTTCCAGACTTTCAGTGACTGAGTGGCAGATGCTTCAGAAGACACACGGATTGCCCGACTCGTTTGATCGCGATGAGCCCCCGATGGACGGCAAGCCTGCAATCCATCAGGGTCAAACCCAGAAAGAGCCGCATCCTCTCTCGTTGTTTGAATTCTGGCCCGGGTCCATTTTCTATACGCCGATCGTTCTTTACTGGATCGGTCTCGGCCTGCGCTATGGCGATTTCAGTGTACCCAGTGCGGCGAACCCCCTGATTGAAACGGGCGGGCTCTGTGGCGAAAGCAAGAGCGGCATTCTCGATCTGGCCGGTCCGGTCGCCACGCGCTGGATCGCGCCTTATGTCACGCAGATGCTGCGCAAGGGACGCCGCAAGGACGATGCGGCAGAACTGGCCGCTGCCATGAGGGCCAGAGGAATCGACTTCCCGGCCGTGATCAAGCCCGATATCGGGTGCAACGGAACAGGGGTGAAACTCGTCCAGAGTAAGGCCGCCCTGCTCGGGGTGCTCGACACGTTCCCGTCGAATGTGCGCATCATGGCGCAGGCACTTGCCACCGGGCCTGTCGAGGCCGGACTGTTCTATATCCGTGAGCCGGGCGCTGCCTCAGGGCGCATCACCTCGATCACCTACAAGGAAGCGCCGGTCCTTGAGGGAGATGGTATTGCAACCATACGCGAGCTGATCATGCGCGATACGCGCACCAATCTGCTGCCGGACATCTATCTGCCGCGCCTCAAGGATCGTCTTGATACGGTTCCCGCCAAGGGGGAGCCGGTGCAGCTTGTCTTTACCGGAAACCACTGCAAAGGCTCCATCTTCCGCAACGGTTGCGCCGACGCCACCCCCGCGCTTACCCGTCGCCTTGACGAGATCATCGGCGATATCCGCGAATTCCATTTCGGTCGTATCGACGTCAAAGCGGCCTCGATCGAGGCTCTGCGACGCGGTGAGGATTTCGAGATCATCGAACTCAACGGCGTCGGATCCGAGGCCACACATATATGGGATTCACGCACGACGCTGTGGGAGGCGTATCGCGCGCAATTCTACCACTATCGCATGGCGTTTCGGGTCGGGGCGCTGAACAGGGCGCGGGGCTGGAAAACCTGTGGGGCCTATACGATGCTGCGCTACTGGCGCAAGCAAAGACGCCTTCTTGCACTCTACCCCCTTAACGACTGAGGATATTCGACAGTATCGGACGCAGATTGATGGCTGTCGTCCCAAGCGCCCGCTTCAGCTGCATGGCGCTTTGCTGGAACCACCTTGGTTGTCAGGCCGGACGATTTTTGGGGGTGCCATAGGTTCGTGCATAAGCCTGCGAGCGGTGCCTCAGCCCCCTGCCCGCCTTGTTGGATCACCCCCATTCAGGGGCGATGCAGTCTACTGGATGCCGGACCCGAAGATATAGTTGCTGACCTGCTGCTCAAGCGATGTAGGCGCCTGGGTGTTGGTGATGGTGCCATCAGAGGGCAGACGCTCGCGGGAGGTGCCAGGCTCGATGGCCAGAGCGTTTTCCGAGGTCATCGTCGGGGCCGCGATGGTCAGGAGCGTGTCGGAAGGCAGCGACAGATGGCGGTCGATGGAGAAATCAACCTGCGCCATCTGTGTGGCCGGGTCGAGGCTGATTTTCTGGACCGTGCCGACGCGAACGCCCGCCAGCACGACGGCAGCGCCCGCGTTCAGCCCATTGGCAGAAACGAAGCGGGCATGAAGTTTCTGGGTGTCCCCTGAGGGGCCATGTCGCTGCGCCGCGGCGAAGACAGCAAAGCCCGCTGCGATAGCCAGCACCATTGTGCTGGCCAGAATCGCGCCGCCCCGGTTTTTTGCTGCCATATCTGCGTCACCTGCCTGTTATAACAGCGGAACTCTTCGCCCGAGTTGCGGTGACGGTCAAGCGCGGGCTTGCGATCCGTGCCGCAGTAAGGCAGGAGATGGAAACATTTATTTCATACTGAGCTGACATGACGCTGCTTCAAGCACTGGTTCTGGCCATCGTCCAGGGACTGACCGAACTCTTCCCCGTGAGCAGTCTCGGCCATGCAGTCCTCCTTCCCGCCCTGCTTCACTGGAATCTGGACGAGCGGAGCGAGCTGTTCCTGCCATTTCTGACGATGCTGCATTTTGGCACACTGGTTGCGCTATTCTGCTTCTTCTGGCGTGACTGGCTGGCCATTTTTACCGGTGCAATAGGGATGCATGGTGCGGCCCGCCGAGAGGAAGCCATCCGTATTCTGGTGCTTCTGGTTGTGGCTACCATTCCGGTGGTGATCTTCGGTGCGGCGTTCGAGCACAAGCTCAAGGTCATTTTTGGTACGCCCGCCGCTGTGGCGATCTTCCTGATCCTGAACGGCGTGATCCTGCTCGTGACCGAGTGGATGCGGTCGTACAAGGGGCGCATGCCCCAGCGTGCCATTGCTGATATGTCGGCCCGCGATGCGATGGTGATCGGACTATGGCAGTGTCTGGCACTCTTCCCTGGTATCTCGCGTTCGGGTTCGACCATCAATGCAGGGCTTGTCTGTGGGCTCAATCACGAGACAGCTGCCCGGTTCTCGCTTCTCATGGCGCAGCCTGCGGTTCTGGCGGCGACAGTGCATGAGGCGTGGCAGCTCCGTCATATGAGTGTCAGCCCGGACATGATCCGCATTTCCATCATCGCGGCTATCGCGGCGGGTGTGACGGCGCTCATCAGCACGGCCGTTCTGCTGCGTTATTTCCGCAATCATGAGCGCTGGGCGTTGTCGCCTTTCGCCTTCTATTGCATGGGAGCCGGTGCCGTCTCCCTCGTCGCACTCGTTCTCTTTTGATAACGAAATAATTTCCACTTTGACAGCCGATCCGGCATGATCGGCTTTTCCACTATGGGCGATTAGTATCATTCCTGACCTGGCCGAATTTCCACCCTCCGCATCGAACTCCGCAAGCCGACGCAAGACGCTCGAACAGGTTACGGCTGATTACGAAACCAACGGGCTCAAGCGCTCGCTGACTGCCACGCAGCTTGTGATGCTCGGTGTTGGCTCCACGATCGGCGCTGGCATTTATGTCATGACCGGCACAGCCGCCGCCGAGTATGCGGGGCCGTCCATCCTTGTCTCGTTCATTATTGCGGCGCTGGCCTGCCTCTTTACGGCCTTTTCCTATGGTGAGCTTTCTTCCAGCCTGCCTGTTTCGGGATCTGCCTATTCCTACGCCTATGTGTCGATGGGTGAGAAGGCCGCCTGGACGGTCGGGTGGTTGCTGCTGCTCGAATACGGCATCTCCTGCGCTGCTGTCGCCTCAGGACTGTCCGGCTATGCCACGAGCCTGCTTTCGAGCTTCAACGTGCATGTCCCGGCCGCGCTCAGCCAGGCAACCTTCCAGACCGTACCGGGAAGCGGCGGTATGGCTATCACTTCGGGATGGCGCTTCGACCTTGTTGCGACATTGGCCATCGCAGTGGTGACAGCCTGCCTGGTGCGCGGTGTGCAGGAATCAGCGCGCGTCAACACGGTGATTGTGTTCATCAAGGTCGGCGTGCTTTTCCTGTTTGTCATATGCGGTCTGTTCGCACTGCACCCCTCCTACTGGCATCCTTTTATTCCGGAATATCGGGGCGGCTTCCAGTACGGCATTCCCGGTATGTTTCGCGCAGCCTCGATCATCTTCTTCGCTTATGTCGGGTTCGAAGCCGTCTCGACCGCCTCGGCTGAGGCGCGTAACCCGCGTCGGGATGTACCGATCGGGATCATCGGCAGTCTTGTGATATGCACGATCGTTTATGTGTGTGTAGCGTCCATCCTGATCGGTATCGTGCCCTACCAGCAGCTCAATGTGGCCGATCCGCTCGCGATTGCCGTGCGCGCCATGCATCAGCCCTGGCTTGCCCTGTTCGTCAATCTCGGTGCCACGATCGGGCTTTGCTCGGTATTGCTGGGGCTGCTCTACGGGCAGACACGCATCTTCTTCGCAATGAGCCGCGACGGGCTGCTCCCCCCGATCTTTGCGTATGTGCACAAGCGCTACCATACGCCTTGGACCGGGACGATCCTGCTCGGCATTCTGGTGGCTCTTGCCACAGCCACCTTGCCGATTGACGTGATCAGCGATCTTGTCAGTATTGGCACGGCAGCCGCCTTTGGTATCGTGTGCTTCACGGTTATCTGGCAGCGCAACAAGCACCCCGATATGCCGAGAAGCTTCAGCGTTCCGCTGGGGGGCGTCACCATCAGGGGATGGTGGATTGGCGTCACCCCGACGCTGGGTATCCTGTTCTGCCTCGTGATGATTGCCCCGCTTTTTGCCGACATGGCCCGCGCCCTGATGCACGGCAATCCGGTCCCGGCCCTGTTGCTGATTGCTTATGCAGGGCTCGGATTTGCGACCTACTGGTTCTACTCCCGGCACAACTCCCGCTTTGCCACAGAGGAATCACTTTCCCCCTGAGGCATGAGCGCAGGCGTCTACCGAGGGGGCGTCCTGGTGCCGCTCATGACATTACCCACAGATTTGGTGGATGCGTTCGTGGGCAAGCTTGTGGATAAGCTGGGCATGGAACGTGAATAAGGGGAGCATGAGAGCCCCCCCTTCCAGGCTTGCTTCAATTGGTCTCAAACGCAGTGGCCTCTTGAGCCATCGTGTTTGGACTTGCGATGTTACTTCACAGAGAGCGAGGCAAGCGCCTCACCCACGACACGGGCGCTGAGCGCCATGGAAATTGCACCAGCGTCAGGGTAACCCTTGCTGCGCTCGCCATGGGTGCGTGCGCGGCCCAGCCGTGGCAGAAGGTCCTTCGTTGCCTCGGCGGCGGTGGTCGATGCCTTGGCGGCTTCGCTCCAGGCCTTCGAGACACTCTCTCCCTGGCGCAAACCCTGCTCGAAGCGTTCCACTAGGGGGACCAGAGCATCCATAAGGGTCTTGTCACCCGGCTTCGCCTTGCCGAGGGCTGTAATCTTTTCCATTGCGCGACGCAGGCCGGTTGAAAGGCTCTGGGCATCGGGCACGGCAGAGTCATCGAAGGCTGTGCTGAAGGCGAACAACCCCGCCCCCCACAAGGCGCCCGATGTGCCGCCGGCACGATCCGCCCAGGCATCTGCTGCCGCTGCGAGCACTGTCGCAGGGCCCGCCCCGGCCTCGACAGCGGCCAGCGCGGCCTTGGCCGAGGCAGCTGCCCCACGGGCCATTCCTTGCCCGTGATCCCCATCGCCCGCATGGGCGTCGATCTGCCCAAGCTCGGCCTCGGCCTCTGTCAGGGCGTGTGAGAGCTTGACCATGATGGACGCTACGCAGCGACCGCCATCGCGTCCGGCGTCGGTGAGGGATTTCATGTAAACGGCCGGGGCATCTGTCAGCACCGACAGGGCATGATCCTGCACGCGTGTCACCGCGTTGCGGCGAAATGCCGCGCTATCCACCGGCGCGCACCAGAAACGCTCAAGCTCTTCATCGAGCCATGTGATCGTCAGTGAGCATCCGGCCATATCGAGGCTGGTAATGTATTCCCCGGCAATGGGCGCGACCAGGGTATATCCGGCATTTTCGAGATAGGGGATGATCGCTTCCCACAGCACGAAAAGCTCTTCATATTTCGTCCCGCCCAGGCCATTCAAGAGCGCCGTAATGCGCGATCCCGCCTTGGGGGGTGCTTCCTTCAACAGGCGCTCGCACAGGATGGCGGCCAGCGCTTCGGGGCGCATGAGATCCTGCTCATCAATGCCCTGCTCTCCATGAACACCAAGGCCGAGCGCAACCCGACCATTCGGGACATGGAACAGCTTCTCGGTTTCACCGGGCAGGGTGCATCCGTCGAAGGCCACACCGAAAGAGCGCGTGCGTGCATTGGCACGCTGGCCCACCGCCTCAACCTCGTCGAGGGAGAGACCCGCTTCGGCCGCCGCCCCCGTGATCTTAAAAACGGGTACATCGCCTGCCGTGCCACGACGTCGGCTGGCCTCCTCGGCAGGGGCGCTTGCGATATCGTCTGTCGTGGCGATCATGCGGGCATCGATGCCCTCGGCACAAAGGCGCTCTGCGGCGATACTGAAATTCAGCACGTCGCCGGCGTAATTGCCGTAGCCAAGGATAACGCCGCCACCCAGATTGGCTTGCCGGGCAATACGGAGAATGGCTTGTGTCGAGGGCGAAGCAAAGACGTCGCCCGCCACAGCAGCATCGGCAAAGCCGGTGCCGACATACCCGTTGAATGCCGGGAAATGCCCGGACCCGCCGCCAACCACCAGAGCCACCTTGCCCTTGGCGCCGGGTTGACTACGCAGCACGCCACCACGGACCGGCTGGACGATGTCACGATAAAGGCTGGCAAATCCGCGCAGGGCCGATGTTGCGAAGTTCTCGGCGTCGCCACAGATCTTAGTCATGATATTATCCTTGCTGAGGTTCGCGATGGAAGCAGAGAGCCACGCCGTCAGGGAGCGGCCGCATCATGCTTCCCGGTTGAAATAGCGTCTTGCGATAGCATCGAAGGAAATGGCCGCCACGACGATGCCGCCGCTGACGATCGACTGCCAGTACGGCGAAATGCCGAACAGCACGATGACGTTTTCGATGATCCCGATGATGACAGCGCCCAGAACGGCGCCGAATGGGCTGCCAAGGCCGCCTGTCGTGGCGACACCGCCGATGACGGCCGCTGCGATGGGGGCAAGCACCCATGTATCGCCGATGGAAGGCTGAGCTGTTCCGAGGCGGGCGACCATCACGATACCTGCCAGTGCGGAAAGGAAACCTGCCGTTGCGAAAGCACACACGCGAATGGCGTCCACCCTGATGCCAAGCATCCGTGCAGCCGCATTATTGCTGCCAATGGCATAGACATAGCGCCCCAGCGGGGTGCGGATCATGACGAAGGACACGATCGCAAGGCAGACGAGCAGGATCACGAAGGGTACGGGCAGACCGAACATCATGCCACGGCCAAGGAAAGCAATATCACTCGGGATTCCGGTGATGGCCACGCCCTTGGTGAGCACCAGATTAGCCCCCCCGTAGACACCGGCCATGCCGATGGTCAGCACCAGCGAGTGCAGGCGCAGCCTGGTGATGAGCAGGCCATTGAGCAGCCCGCACCCCGTGCCGAGTGCGAGGCAGAGAATGAGGGAAAGCCACGGATTGAGGCCTGCCTGAACCATGAGCAGGCCGCCTGTTACTCCGGCAAGGCCGCCAATGGCCCCGACAGAAAGGTCGAGCTCACCGAGAATCATCAATATGGCCTGACCGATCGTGACGAGCCCCACGAAAGCCAGCGAGCGCGCGATGATCTTCATGTTGAACGCGGTCAGGAAGTGCGATGATAGCGAGCAGGACAGGACAAAGATGACCACGAGGGCCACGATCACACCGCAGAGCGGATTGGCTGCCAGAGCCTTTATGCGGGCGCCGCTGCTGGGGGCCGCGACGACCGTCGTGCCATCGGCCCGCGGAAGGTTTGAGGGTTCATGCGACATGTCTGGTCTCCGGTGAGCCGATGATCGAGGCGACCAGCGTGCTGACATCCGTCTTGTCGTGCTCGAAGGAACCGTTGATACGGCCGGAATAGAGGGTGATGATGCGCGTGGCGCAACGCTGCAATTCGTTCATTTCTGACGAGACCAGAATGATGCCGACGCCCTCTTCCGCAAGGCGTTGCATGATCCGGTAGATCTGGAACTTGGTGCCGATATCGATGCCCTTCGTCGGCTCATCGAATATGAGCAAGCGAGGCTTGCGTGCCATGGCGCGGCCGATGATCGCTTTTTGCTGGTTGCCGCCAGAGAGAAACATGATCTTCTTCGCGGCTGATGAGGTGCGGACATCGAAACGCTGGATGATCTCACGGACGATCTCTTTCTCCCGCCTGGGGGAGATCAGTCCACCTGTGGAGATGTCATCGGTGACGGCGAGCGCGATATTTTCGCGCACGCTGAGCATCGGGAAGATACCGTGATGCTTGCGCTCTTCAGAGAGGTAGATCATCCCTGCCTTGACGGCTTTGTCCGGCCTGTTGGGGGCGATGACCTTTCCATCAAGCATCACCTGGCCGCTCCGGACTTTGCGGAAACCGAACATGGCCTGCATGATTTCGGAACGGCCTGCGCCAACCAGACCCGCGAAGCCGAGGATTTCGCCTCTTTTCAATTCAAAGGAAATATCCTCGAACCCGGGCCCGCACAGATTATCTACCTTGAGAATCGTCTCGCCCGTGCGAGATTCCGGATCGGACTGGAATTGTTCGTCCAGCTTGACCGTACTGCCCGACATCAGGCGGATCAGTTCGCTTTCGGTCATGCCCTCCATAGGAAAGCTGCCAACGCTGCGGCCATTGCGCAGCACGGTGACCGTATCGCCCAGCGAAAAGATCTCCTCCATCTTGTGCGAGACGAACACGATGGCCACGCCCTGGTCGCGCAGATCACATACGATGCGGAAAAGCTGTTCTGTCTCACGGGCTGTAAGCGATGAGGTCGGCTCATCGAGGATCATGACCCCGAAATCTTCCTGGGTTGCCGCGCGGGCAATCTGCAGAAGCTGCTGATCGGGCACGCTGATTTCGGCGACCTTCTGATCGGGCCGCGCGTGAATACCGAAACGCGCGATATACTCGGCGGCCTTGGCTTCCATGGCCTTTTCGGAAACGGTGACCGTGCCGAAGCCCGAGCGGGCAAACGGCATGAACATGTTTTCCGCAACGGTCAGGTAGGGGAAGAGATTGAGTTCCTGGGGAACGTAGGCCACCCGTCGAAACAGCTTGTGATCGTGAAGGGCATCGGCATCATCGATCACCAATGTCCCCTCATCGGGTCTGACCAGTCCGGAAAGAGTTTTGATGAGGGTAGATTTGCCCGCCCCGTTTTCCCCGGCAAGGATATGCACCTTGCCGGGTTCCAGGGTCAGGTCGATATGGTCAAGCGCTACGACACCCGGATAGGTCTTTCGTATGCCTGTCGCCTTGAGGAGGACCATGGCCCTGCTCCCATTGCTTACTTGGTGAGTGTGGCTTTGGTGATGATGTCGATACCCGTATCGATGTTCTTGGGCGTCTGCTGACCCATCGCCTTTTGCCAGGCGGCGATTACAGCCCAGTAACCCTGCATCTCAGGACGGCTCGATGCCGAAGAGTCCACCACGCCATCCTTGATGAGCTGAAGCATGTCACTCAGGTTATCGAGCCCGACTTCCTGGACCTTGCCCACCTTGTCGCTCTCGCGAATGGCCTGACCGATACCCACCGGACCAGCAGCATCACAGGCGACCCAGCCACCAAGATTGGGGTGAGCCTGCATGATGGCCGAGGCCTGCTTTTGAGCCGTTTCGATGCTGTCATTGTCGATGCCTGTGGCAACGACCTTGATATCGGGATACTTGGCAAATACCTTGAGCTCACAGCGGGCGCGCAGAGCATGGTTGGGTGCAGTTGGCACCCCCATCATGATGGCAACCTCGCCCTTGTGATCGATCAGCTTGGCAAGCCGTTCGGCTGCCAGAGTGCCCTGCTCGCAAAAATTAGCCCCGACTGCCGTGATATTCATGCCTTCGGGAGGAAGAGAGTCGAACACCGTCATCGGGATCTTCTCGTCAACCGCTTCCTGCATGGTGGCGCGATTGCCCTTCTCATCGAGAAGGTCAAGGATCAGGCCATCAGGGTGTGTCGCAATGGCCCGTTCGATAATGTCGTTCTGGGTCGAGACATCGGCCGTCTGCGGTGCACGATATTCCACCGTGATGGTGCGACCGGTAGCCTTGCTGAGCAATTGCGCAGCCGACTGGGCACCATTATTTGCCTTGTCGAACCAGGGGTGCACGGCTTTTGGGATCATGACGAAACGCATCGGCCCGTTCTCCGGGGCCGCATGAGCGACCATCGGAGCGAGAAGGAGGGATGCGGTAGCGAGCAGGACTTTTTTCATGAAATCAGACCTTATGTGGTCGTGTTAATCCATTACTTGATGGAGTTTGGCGAATACTTCTTATCAAGAGCATCGATGCCATCGACGTTCTTCTTGGAAGCGCTTGCCGGGTCGAATTCTTTTGCAAGAAAGGAATCGACAATCGTCCTGGCCAGTTCGGACCCGACGACGCGTGCACCCAATGTGATGATATGGGCGTTGTTCGACAGGGCGGCGCGCTCGGCCGAATACGCATCATGAGCCTGAGCTGCGCGGATACCAGGGATCTTGTTGGCCGAAATCGCGACCCCGATACCGGTGCCGCAGCACAGGATGCCGCGCTCATATTCGCCCGAGAGAATGGCGTGACCCACGCGCTCGCTCAATTCCGCGTAAAGTTCGCTTTTCGCATCGACGGGGCGCGAGAGATCGACCGCATCGACACCCTTGGCCTTGAGATGCGCCACGATCTGCTGAGCCAGTCCCTCACCGGCGCTGTCGCCACCAACTGCAATTTTCATGATCGTTTTCCTTGAACGTGTTTCAGGGGGATGGAGAATGCGAGGTGGGCGCTGCGTCATCCAGATGGGCGACATGCAGGTTGATGCCAGCATCAAGCATTCGGTTCTTCTGGCTTTCGGACACACCTGAGTCGGTGATCACGACATCAAAGTCAGAAAGGCTGGCCAGACGGTTCAATGCGGTAACATCGAATTTCTGGCTGTCGATCATCAGGATGCGACGATCGACAATTTCCATAAGGGCCATCTTGCACTTGACGATCTCCTGCTCCTGATGGAACGCGCCGAGATCACGCACGGCAGAGACGGACATGAAGAGTGTATTGGCCCTGAGTGATTTGGTCCCCTGCTCGCACAGGATGCCGAGAAAGGCGTCGAAGCGGGGGTGATATTTGCCGCCCAATGATATCAGGCTGATATCGCGTGCGCCTGCAATCTGCGTCGCAATTCCCATGCTGTTTGTCAGCACTGTGAGCGGCATGCCTGAAGGCAGGTTTTCAGACAGGATGCGCGAGGTGGTGGAATCGTCGAGTGCGATGATATCGCCAGCCTTGATAAATCCTGCTGCAAGGCGGGCAATGGCCTGTTTCTCGCGCGAGGCACGGCGCATGCGATGGACGACGCTCGTTTCCATCACACCGCTGGCCAGCATGGTCACACCGCCATGCACCTTGCGCACCAACCCCTGCTCGGACAGCGCATGGAGGTCGCGATGGATGGTCATGCGGCTGGTCGAGAAACGATCCACCAGTTCCTCGATCTGCGCGCCCCCGTTTTCGAGCACGTAATCCAGAATCTCGCGTCGTCTGGCCGAGACGGCCTTGCTCTCGACCCCGCTCGCGCCGCTCATGACGCTACAGACCTGATGATGGCCTCGAGCCCAGAGGGATCCCAGGCCGAGCGACCGATAAAGACGCCGTCTACATCGCTGAGCGCCGTGTAGCGGCCGGCGTTATCGAGTGAGACGCTGCCGCCATATAAAAGAGGCACACGTCGCGCCTGCTCCTCTCCCACAAGCTCTGCCAGCACATGGCGCAAGCGCCTATGGGCAACATCGACAAAATCCGGCTCGGCTGCCCGGCCCTTCGCGCCGATCGCCCAGATCGGCTCATAGGCCAGGAGCACCGTAACGATTTCATCCGACGTCAGGCCGTGAAGCGCCATTTTGGTCTGGCGTGCAAGGATCTCGTTCGTCACGTTGAACGCGTATTCGTCGGCGCTGTCACCAATGCAGATCAGCGGTCGCAGACCATGGCGGATAGCGGCGCGTACCTTGAGGTTTACCGTGATATCGGTCTCACCGAAATGCTCGCGGCGCTCCGAGTGGCCGAGTTCGATCAGATCTGCCCCACATTCACGAACCATTTGGGGAGAAATTTCGCCCGTCCATGCTCCTTCGTCTTCCCAATGCATGTTCTGCGCACCGACATGCCAGCCCGTGTTCTCAAGGCGCGCCGCAACTGCTTCGAGAGAGGTGAAAGGAGGGATGACAAAAGGGGTAATCGTCTCAGGTACACTCATATTGGCGATCTGGGCGGCAGCATTGCGCGCAGCTCCAGGCCCCTTGTTCATCTTCCAGCTTGTTCCGATCCAGAGAGACTTTCGGGGCATTGCTTCCTCTTTCCACGCAGCACGGCGGCCAGTTCGTAACGTCTGGATGTTACTTTACGGGAGAAGATAACACTCTCATAGAGAAAATATCATTGTGATCGTTCACATTGATATGAGTGAAAAAAGAATACTCACTGGAATTTGCGATATTGGCAGCCATTTCAATATCTTGTGCCAAGTCTGCTGGTGTTACGACATGAGACGCCGTTCTGTGATCTCACAATCATGGGACATGAGGCGACGTGCTTTGATCCCCCTTTCCTCCAGTCCTTGATGATAGAATGAGACAGCCTGGATCGGGGTCAGAACGCCGTCCGTCACGTTTCTCATCATGGTAATCATCAGGGCGGGATCCTCGGCATGCAGGATCTTTCGGCCAAAGAGAGCCGCCCGAGCACCAGCCTGCTGAGCCTGGCTGAGAAGTTCCATGCAATCGCGGGTCGTGCCACTGCCACCGCCCATGATGCCAACGACAACCCGCGGGTCATACCGGCAGAGCGCCGAGAGACTTTCCCGCGTATTGAACGGGATCTTCAGCAATTGCGGCATTTCGTCACGACGCATTCCGGCGAGGCACCGGGTGATCATGTCATTGAGAAAATCGCCGAAACCATCCGGATCAATGTCGGCCTTGTTCGGATTGAAGACTTCCAGAAAATACTCGAAACCTGTTTCTTTTGCCTCGCGGCGAAATGTCCGAAAGTGATCCAGAACCATCACGTCATGGGTTGCCTCGCCATTGAACGTCAGCGAGTACAGCCCGAAGTTGCAAAGTGCCTGATTGAACGTGGCTGTCCTGAATGGCAACGATGTCTGGTTTTCAAAGCTCCCCGCACGGACACGCCAAAGATCGGAGCTGTCATTGAAGCGCACGGCAAGCTGGATGTCGCGCAGGGCGCTAACGTGGGAGGTCAGTAGATCCTCATGCGTGGAAACAGAGGCAAGGACCATGTCGACCAGATCCTGAGTGACGATGTCACAGATATCGTCCAGAAATTCTGCTTTCGTCATTGGCCCTTGACCAGGGCGAAAGAGCGCTGACATGCCCCCTGCCATATCTGCATCGCGCGCATCTACGAGAATGAAATCGCCACGCGTGTCGCATTGCGCCTTCATCCGGGCGAGTTTCTGACGAAAACGGTTCATGAGTGTCCTTCCCTGGCGCAATGCCGACTTTACACAGCGCCTGAGCTGGGGCGGCGTTCAGTCATGCCGTGCTGCGCTTGGGCAATGTGCCAGCAGGTTTCCGCCTGATGTGTCCGCTCGACATCGGTCCAGCCCAACGGCCCAGCC
Source organism: Asaia sp. A2 (assembly GCF_057319415.1). Classification (NCBI taxonomy): domain Bacteria; kingdom Pseudomonadati; phylum Pseudomonadota; class Alphaproteobacteria; order Acetobacterales; family Acetobacteraceae; genus Asaia; species Asaia sp. A2. Next base: position 35,367 of record NZ_JBXWTO010000003.1, on the reverse strand, counting down.
ATCAGGCCACAAATCTCATCGATCACTGCATGGGTCAGTAATCCGCGCAGGGCAATCGGCGTGCGGCGGTAGACTAGATCATTCACGTTGCGCACGAGTTCTTCATGTGTGATGTAGAGAATCTCGTTCTTTGTATACTCTGGAAGACTAACCAGGGCCGTATCAGTCGTTTTGGCGCAGTATTCTGCAACCCGCTCTGCTGTCGTGCCGTAACGTTCAAGGAGTGAGGCTGCGCGAGATACGCTCAGGCCATATTTATCTGCGAGATTGCGCAGATAAGCTGTTTTTGTACGAGGTGAAGGATAGTGAGCTCCGCCCCCGATCGGGCGCTGACGCGAAGAGGATACTCTCTTCTTGTGCAGCATGCAGAGCGTCTTGTCTGCCACCTCTTCCGCCAATCCACGAAATGTGGTCCATTTCCCCCCAATTAGCGACAGAACCGGGGTGATGCCTGCGTAATCCGTGTGGATGACATGATCACGGCTGATCGCGCCAGGGTCATCTGCGCTGCTCGCGGGGAGCGGTCTGACTCCGCAATAGCGGTAGATCACGTCGTCGTCACCAATCGAGAAGCCGGGAAACAGCTCGGCCAGCATGCGCAGCATGTACGATTGCTCATCCTGTGAGCATTGCACGGTATCTGGGTCTTGCACCGGAATATCGGTAGAGCCGACGAGCACGTGCCCAAGGAAGGGATAAGCCAGGCAGATCCGTCCGTCCGCGGTACCGAAATACACCATCTGCCCATTCAGTTCGCGCAGCAAGCCTTCATGACGGATGACGAGATGGGATCCTTTGGTGCCGCCGATATAGCGTGTTGTGAGGCCGAGTTGCGCATTGACACGGTCGATCCATGCGCCACCAGCATTCACGATCAGGTCCGTGCGCACCTGTTCCCTGTCGCCGGTCACGCGATCATGCAAGGTCAATGTGCCCTCGCTGAAGGCCTCGACTTCGCTATACGTCTTGATTGCGCAGCCGAGATTGAGTTTGAGCGCATCTTCGACGCATTCAAACCCCAGTCGTTCGGGCTGGGAGACGGCGGCATCATAGTAGCGTCCGGTCGCAATGACCTTGCGGGTCATATGCGGCCAGCTCTGCCTGACCTTGTTGCCTAGTGTAAGGGAGTGGCGGGGCATCACCTTTGCCCGCCGTCCCAGGAAATCATAGATCTGCATACCGATCTCGGTGATCAGCACGCCGCGATCTGCGAGTTTGCTCTTGAAACGAAAGAAGCGCTTGATTGAGGGCACAATCCCGCCAAACCATGAGTGGATCGGGATCACTGTCGGCAAGGCGGTGACCAGATGCGGGGCATTGCGAAGCAGCAGGTTCCTCTCAAGCGTTGATTGCGCGACGAGACGAAATTCTCCCGTCTCGAGATATTTGATGCCGCCGTGAATCAGGCGTGATGGAGCGGCTGAGGCGCCCGCGCAGATATCCTCGCGCTCGATAAGCAGAACATTCACGCCCTGTAGAGCCAGCTCGCGAAAAAGGCCAACCCCGTTGATGCCCGCACCGATGATCGTCACATCAAAATGGGCTGAGTCGAGGTGTTCGGCAGAATGGGTCATGGGGTTTCGCGATCCGTAATGAGCATGGGTATTTGAAAGGCAAGCGATGAGACAGCTTGTGAGCGGGGCAGTCAGGGATGCATGGGTGCGGAACCCGGGGGAACGGCTGGCCGCTGAGTGGCAGCGATCGTCACGTTCATCGTCTGTGTGATGGTCGAGGCTTCCACAGGCCCCGATGACGAGGCCGAGAATTCTCTGGTCTCTGCCGCGGATGGAGGTATTGTGGTATCTTCAGCCTGATTTGCTGACGTCCCGTCGTATGCAGCGACCGCTTCTGTGTAGTCATCTCCCTGATCACTATGCAGGGATGGCCAGAAGGGTTCCAGAACCTTGGCTATAGCGAGATACCGGTCATAGATGACATCGTAATAGGCGGCGAGCGTCGTATCTGGCTCGAAACGACGTGGGTGAACATGAAGGGCATCCACGGCATCCTCCAGTGTTGACGCCATGCCGCAGGCCACGGTTGCTGTAAGGGCGGCCCCCAGAGCGCCGGCTTCCCTCACCGGCGACGTCATGACAGGGCGTCCGAGAATGTCGGCAAAGAGCTGTCCGATTTCGGGATGGCGGCTTCCACCGCCCGAGATGCCGATCTGACATACAGCACCGGTCTTGAGCAAATCCTCCACATGGTGGCGGTGATTGAAGATCGTACCCTCGATCATTGCGCGGAACAGATCGGCACGGTCGTGCCAAGACTGCACGCCAAGAAAGGACGCGGTAGCGGGTGTCTCGAAGGGCGAGCCGAAAAGATAAGGATGATAGAGCGGTATCTGTCGTGCAGTACGGCCAGTCGCAAATTTTGCTATGGAGGCATCGATCAGCCTGGCCGCCGCCTCTGGATCGTCAGGTTCCACGTAGCGTGCCATCCATTCCAGATTGCTGGCAGAGGCAGGTGATATTGCCATGCAGTTCCACAACCCCTTGCGGTATCCCGCGCGGCACGCCCATTCGGGGCCGGTCACAGGCCCGTCGCGAAGAACCTCGTTGATTGAGAAGGTTCCCGCCGTGACGGTCATGTCACCCGGGCGGACCTGGCCCAACCCGACCGCCGCGGCAATGACATCATGCAAACCTGCTGAGACAGGAGTGCCCTCGGCGAGGCCGGTCAGCGCAGCAGCTTCAGCGGTTACTGCGCCTGCCAGCGCACAGGAATCGAGCATGGTTGGCAAGGCTTCCGCTATTTCCGACAAGTCGAGTGTCGCGAGAATAGAGGGGCTGTAGGTCTGACGTTGCAGATCGGTAAAGGCGGTGCTTGCCTCGGTCAGATCAGTGGCCACCTGCCCAGTAAGGCAATAGCGCAGCCAGTCCTTGGCGAAGAATACTGTCCCGATCGAGGCAAAGCGTTCGGGCTCATGGCGTTTGATCCACGCAAGCAGCGTGGTGGCCGAATAGGGATAGGGGCGCTGTCCAGCGATCGGCATGAGCCTGTCGAGCCGCCCGTCACGTTTCCATCCGTCATGGATACCATAGGCGCGGCTATCAAGGGACATGATGCCACGACCAAGCGGGCGCCTGTCGCGGTCGAGCAGAAAAAGCCCGTCACCGTGAGCTGTGATGCCCACACCGGCAATATCAGCGCCCTTCAGGCCTGCGTCGGACAACGCGTCGCGTATCGTGCCTGCCACAATGCGCCAGGTTTTGTCCATGTCGCGTTCAACGTGGCGCGGCGTATCCGTGATCTGTGCAACGCGTGCGTGACCAAGACCGACAATCCGACCATCTGTCGCAAAAATCACAGATTTTGCACTCGATGATCCGCAGTCGATCCCGATCAGATATCCAGTGCTCATGATCAGGCTCCATTCTGACGAGAAGGGCGATATTCTTTCCTTATGATTATCTCCAAGTATAATGTTTCGATAATCACAATTAGTTGTGATAAATGATACGTTCGGTGTATTGGTAGGCGTTTTCGATATGGCACATGCAGGCCGACGAGATACCATCTGCCGTGATGGCGCCTGATAACTGTTTCCAGCATCTCTTGCCGAGGTGAGATATTTGTGATATTTTTGTGATCTATCGATTGGTCTGCTTGGTCCATCGGAACAAAGCAAAATCTGTCAAAGGCAGTTCTTCAGAATGAATGATGACCCCAAGCCAGTACCCTCTCTGGACGGTTTCTCCGGGATCAAGCGCCAGAACCTGAAATCACGTCAGCAGCAGATTCTTGATCTTTTGTTCGAGCAGGGTAATGCAAGCATCGAGTTTCTGGCTGAGCATTTTGATGTCAGCCGTATGACCATTCATCGTGATGCCCATGCATTGGCTAGCCAGGGGCTGATCGACAAGATCCATGGCGGCATCACGCTCAAGAACCGTGCCCGGACCGAGAAAAACGTTGCTTATCGTCAGCATCGCGCCGCCAACCTGAAAAAGGCGATTATCCAGCGTGCCGTGTCGATGATCGAGCCCGGTCAGGTTATCATTCTTGATGATTCGACGACTGTCGCCGAGATGCTGCCCTTGTTGCCAGCGCGTGCACCTCTGACAGTCATTACCAACGCGGTCGGGGTGGTCCAGGCGCTGGCCCCTTTCCCCGGTATCAAGATCATCTGTCTGGGAGGTGATTACAGCAACTCGCGCAACGCGTTTTTCGGGTTGGTGTGCGAGCAGGCTGCGCGCTCACTGCGCGGCAATATCATGTTCATGTCCACCTCCGTGATCTCGGGCGACACGGCGTTCCAGAACGATCAGGATGTGGTGAAGGTCAAGCGGGCCCTGATGGATATTGCTGATCAGTGTGTGCTTCTGGTGGACAGCACCAAATTCAGACAGGGTGGTCTGCACCGCCTGACATCGTTGCAGGAATTCGACCGTATTCTGACGGACAGCCAGATCAAATCCGACACGCTGACAGATCTTGAAGCCGCTGGTATTCCTGTCGAGATCTGCTGAAGCACCTCGTCAGGCGGCGTGCCTGATCGTTCCAGCTTAAACCGGCGTTGAGGCCGGGCGGGTAGCGTCCCCTGCCCGGCCCCTTACCGCAATCAGGCGTTTTCGAGCGTCGCCATATCGATGACGAAACGATACTTCACATCCGATTTGAGCATGCGCGCATAGGCATTTTCGATCTCATCCATCGCGATCATCTCGATATCCGAGGTAATGCCATGCTCGCCGCAGAAATCCAGCATCTCCTGTGTCTCGGCAATGCCGCCGATCAGTGAGCCGGCAAAGTTGCGGCGCTTCATGATCAGGCTGAATACGCTGACGGGAAGCGGGTTCTCTGGAGCGCCTACCTGGACGAGCGTTCCCTCGCGCTTGAGCAGGTTAAGATAGGCGTTGATGTCGTGGTCAGCGGCCACAGCATCGAGAATGAAGTCGAAGCGACCCGTTTCCTTGGCCATCGCTTCGGGGTCCTTGGAGAGCACGACTTCATGTGCACCAAGGCGCAGGCCATCCTCGACCTTGCCTTGCGATGTCGTGAAAAGAACCACCTCGGCACCAAACGCCCGAGCGAACTTCACAGCCATGTGGCCGAGCCCGCCAAGGCCAACAATACCCACGCGCTGGCCCGGACCGACTTTCCAGTGCTTGAGCGGCGAGTAAGTCGTGATACCAGCGCAAAGCAGGGGCGCGACAGCCGCAAGTTCGAGGTTCTCCGGAACCTTGAGAACAAATCCCTGATCGACCACAACGGCCTTGGAGTAGCCGCCGAAGGTGATTCCACGTCCCTGACGGTCTTCACCGTTATAAGTGCCAACAAAGCCGACCTCGCAATACTGCTCGAGACCTTCCTTGCAGCTGGCACATTCGCGGCATGAATCAACCATGCAGCCTACGCCAACCAGATCCCCAACCTTGAACTTGCTGACAGATGCGCCAGTCTCGCTGACGCGACCAACAATCTCATGGCCGGGCACACAAGGATAGATGGTGTTGTGCCATTCGTTACGGGCCTGATGAATGTCGGAATGGCAAACGCCGCAATAGAGAATGTCTATACGGACATCGTCAGGACCGGTGTCGCGACGATCAAACTTGAAGGGAGCGAGGCGCTCAGAGGCACCTTGTGCCCCGTAACCGATACAGGAAAGCATCGAGATTCTCCATCCTGGCCTTGGGCAGAGGAACGTCAAACACCCCAAAGACGATCGCCGTCTCTGGGGTGTCTGCCAATAAGCCTTCGGTGTTAACGTCTCGTCAGGCTCGCGAGTTCATTTCCCGCTGCTGCGCAGAGTGTCTATTCAGCCGGGGCCGAACTCGCCCGTGTCCGGCGCTCACGCCAGGCCGAGAGCCTTATATAGAGGGTTGGCAGAACAAGAAGCGTTAGAGCGGTGCAGGAAATCAGCCCGCCAATCACCACACTCGCCAGCGGCTTCTCCACCTCGGCGCCCTCGCTCATTGAAAAGGCCATCGGGAAGAAGCCGAGGCACGCCACCGTGGCTGTTGCCATGACAGGGCGGAAACGCTCCCGCGCCGAGGTGACGGCTGCGGTAACCGCATCGAACCCCGCAAGCCGCTTGTCACGAATATAGGAAATCAGCACCACGCCGTTAAGCGTCGCGACGCCGAACAGAGCGATGAACCCGATACCAGCCGAGATGCTGAATGGCATGCCACGAACCCACAGGGCAATGATGCCGCCAGTTGCCGCGAAAGGCAGGTTGACGAACACCAGAGCCGCCAGCCAGATATCGCCAAGGGCAAGGATAAGCAGGCAGAAAATCAGGACCAGTGTGATCGGCACGACAATTTCCAGACGTGCCACCGCGGTTTGCAGATTGCGAAACTGGCCGCTCCATTCGATCCTGTAACCCGGCGGGAGCCTGATCTGGTTTTTGACCGCGCTCTGGGCTTCCTGAACGAAGGAGCTGAGGTCGCGGCCACGCACATTGGCCTGTACCATCATCCGACGCTCTCCCTGGTTGCGCCGGATCGCCGCCGGACCATCACGCAAGGTGATGTCGGCCACCTGATCGAGCCTTACCGAGTGATCGTCGCGGGTCAGCACGGGCAGCAGGCGGATATCATTCAGATCATCACGTGATTCTGCCATGATGCGCACTTCAGTGGGGATCAGCGCATCCTGTAGCGAGACTGGAGGGCCTACATGGCCGCCGATGGATTCCACGACATCCAACACTTCGGATGTATCGACGTTCAACCGGGCTGCCGCGGTACGATCCACATCGATATGCAGATACGGGATCGTGCCGACATCCTGCGGGGCGACATCGGCAGCACCATTGACTGAATCCACTACGCGGGCCGTCTGGCTGGCGAGCTTCATCAATGTATCGATGTCCGGGCCATAGATGCCTATGGCAATCTGGGAGCGCACACCCGATTGCAGGTCATCCATGCGCATCTGGATAGGCTGGCTCCATGAATAGAGCGAGCCGGGGTTGTTCTTGCGCAAGGCGGCATCGAAGGCGCGTATCAGCCCTTCCTGCGTTGTGGCGGTCTTCCACTCGCTGCGCGGCTTGAGCAGAACATAGGTATCAGACTGCTCGCCACCCTGAGGATCGGTCGGGATGGCGGAGGTGCCGCTATTGCTGACCAGCATCCGGATATCAGGGAATTGCCTGAGTGTCTTCTCGATCTGGGTGATGGCACGCAGCGAGGCGTCGAGCGATATGCCGGGCAGACGTGTCGAGGTGACGATCAGATCACCTTCCTGCAATTGCGGGATGAATTCACCGCCCAGCCGTGTAGTCAGGCCAAGCGAAACCACCAGCACCAGCAGGGCGATGCCCACCACCATACGCCCATGATCCATGCACCAGCGCGAGGCGGGGGCAAAACCGCGGCGCAGGAAACGGATGAAGAAGGTGTCGTGCTCGGTCCCTGTCAGCGCCTCGCTATCGGAGGGATGCGCCTCATTGCGGGTTTCGTGCGCGGATGCATGATGAGGCTTGATCTTCATGATCAGCGCCGCAAAAGCAGGCACGGCGATCAGCGCGTAGATCAGCGACGCAATAAGCGCGAGGATGACCGTCTGGGCCATGGGACGGAACATACGGCCCTCAACGCCCTCCAGCGTGAGCACCGGCAGATAGACCATGATGATGATCAGAATGGCAAATATGACCGGTCGCGCCACCGAGCGCACCGTCTCGGCAATACGCCGTGTGAGCGGTACGTCGTCACCAGCCTGACTGGAAAGCACGCTCTCTACAATCACAAGGGCGCTATCGACCACCATCCCGAAATCAATGGCGCCAAGGCTCAGCAGATTGGCGGATATGCCGAGGTGACGCATGCCTACCATTGCGGCCACGAGAGAAAATGGAATGACCGAAATGATCACGAGCGAGGCACGCCAGTCGCCGATCACGACCAGAAGCACGACCAGTACGAGGATCGCGCCGAGGACAAGGTTTTCCTTGACGGTGTGAATGGTGACATCAGTCAGGGTGGCGCGGCTGTAATAGGGTTCGAGCGTCACGCCTTCAGGAAGTGAGGCGATGATCTGAGGCAGGGCAGCCTTGATGCGTGAGAGCGTGGCCTTGGCATTGGCCCCCTGCTGCAACAGGACTACGGCATTGACGATTTCGCCCTCCCCATCGCGCGTGACACCGCCGAGCCTCGGGAGACGCCCCTCACGCACAGTGCCGACATCGCGCACATGGACCACGCCGCCATTGGGCATGCTGCGCACCTGCACCTCGCCCAGCTCATGCAGGCTGTCGATCAGCGAGCGCCCGACAATGATTTTCTGCTCGTCGTTATGTTCGATCCACGCGCCCCCGGCGGCTTCGTTGTCACGATCCACCGCGTTGAACACATCCGAGACCGAAACCTGGAACTGACGCAGCGCCATGGGGTTGAGCGCGACCTGATAGGTCTGCGACGCGCCACCATTGATGTTGACATCGATTACACCACGGATCAGGCGCAGCTTGGGCACGACGTTCCACGTCATGATCCGGTTCAGCGCGGCCAGTGAGCGACCCTCGCCGTGAATCTGAAGCTGCAGGATCTCGCCCATACCGGTGGCCATCGGCCCCATCGTGATGGCGAGATTGCGAACAGACACGGCAGCGCGTGCCTGATCGAGCCGCTGCGCCACGAGCTCGCGCGCCCTGTAAATGTCGGTGCCGTCATTGAACTGCAGATAGAGCACCGAAACGCCGGTACGTGAGACCGAGCGCATGGAATCCACCCCGACGATACCGGACATGACGGTCTCTATGGGGAAAGTCACCAGGCGCTCGACCTCTTCGGTCGGCAGGCCGGGTGCACGGACCGAGATGAGCACCTGCCGGGGCGAGATATCCGGCACCGGCTCAACCGAGAGCGAACGCAGATCCGCAATCCCGGCGATCATGAGAAGGACGACCGCACCGAGTATGGCGGCGCGCCCCTTGAGGAGGGCGAGCATGAATTTCATGGTTACTGACCGCCCTCGCCGTGATTGGGTTCGGGGGCCAGGAGGGCCTGCGACTTCAGAACGAAGCTGCCATCCGTCACGACTGTTTCGCCGGGTTTCAGTCCCTGCGTTACGACAATCCGCCCATCGAGATCAGGGCCAGTCGTTACCTTGCGCGCCTGATAATGTGTTTCATCCAGACGTATAAACACGCAGGGCTGCGAGCCGATTTTCTGTATGGCGCTGGCCGGGATCACGATGCCATGCACGGTTTCGGTCGAGAAGAGCCGTGTCTTGACGAGCATATCGGGCCGAAGCTGTCTTTTGCTGTTATCCACCAGGCTGCGCACGAGCACATGGCGGGTCATCGGGTCCACGCTACCCTCAATCAGGTCGATGCGTGACTCGATGGGTTTGGCGTCAGGAGCTGGCCAGGTCAGTTGTCTTCCACCCCGGCTCAGATGCGTCGCCTGCTGCTCACCAACCTGCGAGACCACCCAGACCCGGGAGAGATCGTCAATTTCGACGGCTGGTGCGGCACGGCCGGACACTTCCTCCCCCACGCCCACGACAATCTTGTTCACGATGCCATCGATCGGGGAGATAACGGATGAATGGAGCCCCTCGGTCTTTTCAGACGATGAAGAGAACCGGGCCAGCCTCTCGCGCTCATTCTGCGCAATGGCCTCGCTGCGTTTGACCGTGCCCTCTGCGTCCTGAAGGCGCGACCGGCGACGCTGCGCCTCACCCTGCGATATGGCGCCGCCCTGAAGGGCGCGGGCCCGATCATAGGACAGACGGGCATCGTCGCGCAGGGCGCGGGCCTGCTGGACCGCAGCTTCGGCCGAAAGAAGGCGCTGATGAGCATCGCTCAGGCTGAAATCGTCATAGGTGAACAGCACCTGCCCTTTTTTGACGATCTCACCCGGCGTCACCAGAACGCTCTGCACACGTCCCTGCCCCACCGGGTGGATCCGGGCGCTGCGCCGGTCATCCTGATCGATATAGGCAGGCACGTCGACATGCGGTGGCAAAGCCCCCTGACGCGTTACGGCGGTATGAATACCTTCCTGCCTGAGTGCCTCCCGCGAAATCGCAATGGGTGCATTCGGCCAGTCAGCAGGGCTCTGTGGTCCGCCCTCTGCACTCGGGGCACTCGTCGCGACCGGCGCGCTGACTGTGCCGGGAGGCGTCGAGACTGGCCCGACCTGCGCGAACCCGCTCTCGGGTAAGAGCGAGAATGACAGGCTGGTGAGGACAAGGAGAGCGCAGCGATAACGCGCAGACAGGTGGCGCTTGGGGTTGATTATCATGGGTAGTTTCCGGCCATCAGGCTCATTCTGATCATTGCGGCGTGCCAGATGACATCGGCTTCGGCGTTTCTCTGACCGGCCTCGAGCGCCGCACGGCGTGCACGAAGATATTCGATGACCGGCGTTTCACCGACGCTCCACGCATGTTCAAGGTCATGGGCGCGGGCATCGAGTGCCTGCCGCGCCGATGAGGCATTGCGCAGCATGGCCAGCGCTGAGCTGAGGCTGGCGCGTGTCTGACGGTATTCGGTCTTGACCTTGCGCTGTGCCAGTATGGCATCGCGTTCGGCCGCACCCATGGCCTTGACCTCTTTCATGACCATTGGCGTATTACGCGCCTCGCTCGGCAACGCCATTGAGAACTGGACGCCCACCTGTGTGTCCCAGGGGCTGCCATACTGGCCCTGTTTGACGACTTGCACGCCCAGTTGCGGGTTAGGCATGTAGGAGTGACGTGCGAGCGAATACGCCGCCTTTGCGCTGCGCGAAACTGCCGCGGCCATCTCGATACGTGGGTCGCGTGTGGGGTCGAGCGTCAGGGTTTTTGTGCCCAGAATACGCCCGTCGAGTGAGAGGATATCGGGAATTTCGTCAGTGCCGGTGAGGGCCTCAAGCTCGGCGCGATTGTTTTCAAGAGCCTGCTCTGACTGGGCGATCTGCGCATCGAAATCGCCCTTCTCGCCCACGACTGCATCAAAATCAGCCGCCGCAATTTCACCGGCACGCAGACCCTGATGAGAGCTCTGCACCACGCGCTCAAGGAGATCGCTTGTCGCGCGCAGATTACCGATCTTTTTTTCGAGCAAGGTGGCGGCGCTGGCGAGATCGAGAATGCGCACAGCGCTCAGAAGATGCTGAACCTTGATCCGGGCCTTTGCGACGGCCTCATCGGCCAGCGCGTTGCGAACGGTGGCCGTGCCTTGACCGGGCAGCCAGAGAGGGACGCTGATACTGCCCTGATAGGTTGTGTAGCCAAGATTGGTGCCGATGAAATGGTCATCGAGATATTGCCCGGCGACGATCGGCCCATCAGGAAACCATGACTGCGCGGCACGAGCGTTCTTGTGTGACGCCGTGGCGTCGATGGAAAAGGATTGATTGGCCGGGTCACGGTCCCACGCAAGCTGAATGGCCTCATGAAAACTCTCGGCTCTGCTCGCAGAAGACAGTGTAGCCGCAGCAAGGAGAACGAGAGTGGCGCTCAGGAGATATCTGGTGCCTGAGGAGCCTGAGGAGCCTGAGGAGAGCGGTCGGCGCCTGGACGCCCGTATTGGCCGGAGAATCACTGACATGATGAGTGATCTTAGGCGGATCTGATCATTGCTCTACGACAAAACTTGGCTGGATGATAAATAAAATAATAAAGACGCAACATGCCGGAAAGGGTGAGGTAATCCTCTCCCGCATGTTCCAGATAAAAACAGCTGCCTATGTATGTCCGGCAGATACCCGTGGCACCGCCTCTCTGTAATGCAGCCTAGTTGTCGATTGGTTGAACGTGCGACACCTTGCCGGCGCGGTCATAATAGATGATCGCATTTCCCCGACGCTGGGCGTAGCCGTCCGGCGTGCCATCGGGTCGTTTGAAAAGAATGCGCTGCGCGTCTGCCTGCTCAACGACCTTGTCGCCCGGGGGGCGATATTTGAACATACTGAAATCAGCTTCCGCTTTTGGCAGGGCAGACGAGCGGGCAAGTTGATGCATATCGGGCTTCTTCTTGTCGTCACCATCATCCTGCGCAATGGCAAGGGCGGGCATGAGCACCGCCCCTGCACCGAAGGCACAGAGGACAAGACGACGCGGCGTTGACTGTTTCATCAAAGCTATTCCTGTATCAACCTTGTTTGGAGGCACCCGGCATGGCCTGGGCCTTGGCGACGTCGTTGGCGCTCCACCCACCGCCAAGTGCCCGGTAGAGCGTTACCAGATTCTGGTATCGGGCCAATTGCACATTGATGAGGTTCTGCTGCGCGTCGTACAGGCTGCGCTGCTGCGTCAAGGTGGTGAGGTAGGGATCAATGCCCGTATTATAGCGCATCATGGCGAGATCAAAGGCCTGCTGCGATGACTGAACCAGACTCTTGAGGTGGCTATCCTGGGCAAGATAGGTCTCACGCGCCGTCAGGGCATCCGACACTTCCTTGAAAGCTGTCTGAACCGTTTTCTCGTAGGTCGCAATCTGGGCAAGGCGACGTGCCTTGCTGATTTTGAGGTTACCCTCGTTCTGACCCCATGTGAAAATCGGGAATGTTATGTTGGGCGATACAGACCAAGTCTGTGCTCCGGGCGTGAACAGGTGGCGGAACTGCAATGAGCTGACCCCTTCCTGCGCCGTGAGTGTCACCTTGGGGAAGAACGCCGCGCGCGCCGCACCGATATTCGCGTTGGCACCGATCAGGTTGTGCTCCGCCGACTGGATGTCGGGGCGCTGTCCGATCAGATCCGACGGCAGGCCTGCGGGCAGGTCTGCCATCAGGGTCTGGGTCCCGAAAGGCTGAGGTGCCGGAAGGGTGTCAGGCAAAGGGACACCGATGAGCAACTGCAACTGATGCTCATCCTGTCCCAGCTGCCGCTCATATTGTGCCTTGTTGCTGGCTGCCTGTTCGACCTGGGTCTGGGTCTGGGCCAGCGTGAGGGCATCGGCCTCGCCATGATCATATTTCATGCGCGTCAGACGCAGCGTATCGCTCTGCGATGTCAGGGTCTGGTTGCTTACGCGCACGAGTTCGCGGTCGGCCAGCCATTGCAGATAAGTATTGGCTACCTGCGCCACCATGCTGATCAGCACGGATTGCGCATTCATGCGCGAGCCGAGCAACTCTTCTGCCTGTTGGCGCGAGAGATTGCGGATACGGCCGAATAGATCGACTTCATAGGAAGAGAAGCCAATGTTGGCGCCATAATAGCGCAGCATGGACGTGCCGCGCCCCAGGCCTGGGGCGAAGGAGAAGCCTGCGGTTTCGGAGGGAGCGAAATACTCACCCTGCCCTGTTACCCCAATGGGGGGGAACAGTGAGGCGTGCTGGACATCGTAATTGCCCTGGGCCTCGATGATCGCTGCGGCCTGACTGCGCAGGTCGCGATTGTTGCGCAGGGCAAGTTCGATCAGCGCGCGCAGGCGGGCATCCGTGAAGAAATGCTTCCAGCCGATATCAGCCGCAGCTTGTCCGCTCAGCGATGCCGCCTGACCGGTATCAGCCGGATAGGCATTCTGGACCGGCTGTGCTGGACGCTGATATTTAGGCGCCAGATCACAGGAGGCCAGCATGGTGAACGCCAGGAGGACGCTCACCGGTCTAATGTTGGTCATGAAACTCATGCGCCCTCTCCCCGAGCGGCTTCGTTGCGGTGTTCGTACGGGTCTACGCGGTCTCTCATGCGCTTCACGCGGAAAAGCCTGAGGATCACCACGAAGAATACCGGGACGAAATACACGGCCAGCAGCGTTGCAGACAACATGCCACCGACCACGCAGGTACCGATGGCCACCCGAGCCGCCGACCCGGCCCCCGTGGCGATAGCCAGTGGGAACACACCGCAGACAAAAGCGATGGACGTCATCAGAATCGGGCGAAGACGTTCGCGACCAGCCTTGAGCACGGCATCTTCAAGCGAATCCCCCTGCTCGAAGAACTCCTTCGCGAATTCCACGATCAGAATGGCGTTCTTGACCGAAAGACCAACCGTGGTCAGCAGGCCCACCTGGAAATACACGTCGTTGTCCAGGCCTCGCCAAAGCGTGGCACCAATTGCACCGAGCACGCCAAGTGGCAACACCATCAGCACCGAAAGCGGGATCGCCCAGCTTTCATAAAGTGCGGCAAGGCACAGCAGGATAACAATGGCGGCCAGTGCATAAAGTGGGCCTGTCGATCCGCTGGAAGCAACCTGCTCGTAGGAAATACCTGTCCATTCGTACCCGATACCCTTGGGCAGATGGGTCAGGATCTTCTCCATTTCCTTCATGGCATCGCCCGAGCTTGTGCCGGGGGCGCCCTGGCCCTGAAGCTCGAAGGAGTTCAGACCGTTGTAGTCTTCTACCTTCTGCGGACCGACAATCCAGTTGCCCGTGGCGAAGGAATTGAACGGCACCATATTGCCCGTGCTGTTGCGCACCCACCATTTGTTCAGGTCTTCAGGCGTCATGCGCGCCCAGGCTTCACCTTCGATATAGACCTGTTTGACTCGGTCGCTGCGCATGAACTGATTGACGTAGATTGAGCCGAATGCGCCCTGAATGGTCGTGTTGATCTCGGCATTCGTCACGCCCTGTGCGTTGGCACGCGCGCGATCAATGTCAAGATGGAACTGCGGCTGATCCTCAAGCCCCATCGGACGCACAGCCATCAGGCGCGGATTTTTGGCAGCCTCGGCCAGAACCTGATTACGGGCAGCCAGCAAAGCCTTGTGACCGAGATGCCCGTTATCCTCAAGCTCAAGGTCAAAACCAGCCGCGTTGCCAAGCTCCATTACGGCAGGTGGGTTGATGGCGAAAATGATCGCTTCCGGGTCCATCCAGAAGTGTTTCATGATTTCGCCAGCCACCGACATGGTGGTGTTCTTGTAACCCGGACGCTCATCCCAAGGTTTGAGACGAATGAAGAATGCACCAGCACTCTGGCCCTGACCGGCAAAGTTGAAGCCGTTCATGGCAAAAACGGACTGAGCAATGTCACCGTATTTATGCATCACATAATCGGTGATCTTGCGGTTGACCGCTGCGGTCTGCGCGTTATTGGCGCCCGGACGCATGGTGACCTGACCAAAAATGATGCCCTGATCTTCCTCCGGCAGGAAGCCGCCGGGAACGCGAAGGAACAAAAACACGGCGCCGAAGGCAAAAACGGCAAAAAGAAGCATGCTGATCAGACGGCTGCGTACGAGGCGACGTACCCCGCCCAGATAACCATTGGTCATGCGATCGAAATTGCGGTTGAACCAGGCGATTGGTCCGGTCTTGTGCTCTTTGTGGGTTGGCTTGAGCATGGAGCCACAAAGTGCGGGCGTCATGACCGTCGCCACCAGCACCGAGAGCCACATGGCGGAAACGATGGTAATCGAGAACTGACGATAGATCACGCCTGTCGAGCCGCTGAATGCTGCCATAGGCAGAAACACGGCGGTAAGGACCAGCACGATACCCACGAGGGCACCCGTGATTTCATCCATCGACTGACGCGAGGCTTCCTTGGGCGATAGCCCCTTCTCGCTCATTACACGCTCGACGTTTTCCACCACCACAATCGCGTCATCAACGAGAAGGCCGACGGCGAGCACCATGGCAAGCATGGTCAGGGTGTTGATGGAAAAGCCGAGCGCCGAAAGCACACCGAACGTGCCAAGAAGCACAACCGGAACAGCAATTGTCGGAATGAGCGTGGCACGGAAATTCTGCAGGAAGATCAGCATGACAACGAAGACGAGCGCGATGGCCTCGACCAGCGTGATGACAACTTCCTTGATCGACAGGGTGATGAACGGCTCGGTATCGAGCGGGTAAACCGTCTTGAGGCCCTGCGGGTAGAACTTCTCCAGCTCCGCAATCTTGGCACGCACGGCCGTTTCGGTCGTCAGCTGGTTTGCCCCCGGCGCAAGCTTGAGTGCCATACCGACAGTGGGCAGGTTGTTGTAGAACGAGGACAGATTATAGTTTTGCGCGCCAAGTTCGACACGGGCGACATCGCTGAGCAGAACCTGTGAACCATCCTGCTGCACCTTGAGCACGATCTTCTTGAACTGCTCAGGTTCACTCAGGCGGGTCGGACCGATGATCGTGGCGTCAAAGCCGATCTCCTTGGTGGAGGGCAGACCGCCCAGTTCACCCGAGGAGACCTGAATGTTCTGTTGCTGGATGGCCGTCTGAACATCGCTGACATTGAGCGAATATTTATAGAGCTTGTTGGGGTCCATCCACACGCGCATCGCATATTCGGAACCGAACAGCGTATGGTCACCTACACCGGAAACGCGCGACAGCGGATCGGATACGTTCGAGGCCACGTAATCGGCGATATCCTGTCCCGACATGCTGCTGTCGGTCGAGATGAAGGCGATCACGAGCATGAAGTTCTTCACGGCCTTCGTCACGCTCAGGCCCTGATTGACCACTTCTGTCGGCAAGCGCGGCTGTGCGAGCTGCAGCTTGTTCTGCACCTGAACCTGCGCAATGTCCGGGTTTGTTCCCTGCGCAAAGGTCAGGTCGATTTCCATATGGCCGCTGCCATAGGACGACGCCGAGAGATATTCGAGATGATCCAGGCCGAACATCTGCTGCAGGATCGGACGCACGGTGGTGTTGTTCACCGTCTCGGCCGAAGCGCCGGGATAATCGACCGTAATCGCGATCTGAGGGGGAGCGATGGACGGGTACTGGGCAATTGGCATGCGGAAAATGGCTACGCCACCGACCAGCATGATGATCAGCCCGATAACCCAGGCGAAGATCGGTCTGTCGATAAAGAAACGAGACATGAACTACTCTTATCCTGCGTGCGCGGGCTGGGTGTCGGATGCCTTGCCTTCCGCGGCCTTGTCGTCGGCTGATTTTTCAACCGGCTTCACGACGGCGCCCGGATGGGCCTTCTGGATTCCTTCAACGATGATGCGGTCACCGTTATTGAGGCCCCCCATCACAACCCAGTCGCCATCAAGGGCGCGGTCGAGCTGCACGAAGCGCATGGTCACCTTGTTGTCGCCATCAAGCGCGTAAACGAAGGGATCGCCCTTGGAGTCACGCTGCAATGCCGGCTGCGGGATGGTGATGGCCCTGGGGTCGACACCTTCGGCGACCTCGGCATGAACGTACATGCCAGGCATCAGCAGGCGATCAGGGTTGGGGAATTCGGCTCGGACGACCATGGTGCCCGTCGCGGGGTCGACCGTGACTTCAGTCAGGCGCAGCTGACCCGCCTTGTCGTAGCGGCTGCCATCCTCGAGGGTGAGCTCAACGGCCGCGGCATTGCCCGACACCTTTTCCAGCTTGCCGCTGGCAAATTCGCGTCGCAGGCGCAGCATGTCCGAGGTGGCGAGGTTCACGTCCACATAGATCGGGTCCATGCGCGTGACTGTGGCGATGGCCGTGGTCTGACCCGCGGTGACAAGTGTGCCGGGGGTAACCAGCATACGTCCAATACGACCGTCGATGGGGGATCGTACCTGGGTCCAGTCCAGATTGACGGCTGCGCTATCGACATTGGCCTTGGCCTGCGCGATATCGGCTTCTGCCTGACGCGACGACGAAAGAGTATTATCGTAGTCCTGTTTACTGACAGCATGAGCCGCAGCGAGCGGGCGATAACGTTCCAGCTGGGCGCGAATGCTCAATGCGGCCGCCTGTGCGTGCAGCAACTGGGCTTTTGCCTGATCGTAACTGGCCTTGTACGGGGCGGGGTTGATCACATAGAGCAATTGCCCGGCCTTGACGTCCGTTCCTTGCTCGAAGGCACGCTTGAGGATCACGCCGCCAACCTGAGGACGAACCTGCGCCTGCTCGAAGGCCTCGACACGACCCGGAAGCGAAGTTGCAGACTTCAGCGGGTGTGGATGGACCGTGATGATGCCAACGGTCTGCGGCGGCGGCTTGGGGGCGGCAGCCTTATGTTTGCATCCTGCCAGATCGAACGTCAGGAGAGCCAGGGGAATCAGGCGCAATGAAAGACTTGTTGTTGCCTTGAGAGACCACGGCAAACGTGGCGTGTAAGACTGAAATGCTCGCATGCTGGCGCTATCCAAAATTACCGATGTTTATGAAGGGTAACCGCAAACCGTGCGCTCGCGCCAAAAAAGGTTTCGGAAACCCTTGAGTTTCTCTGGCATAGGGAACTATACGGTTTCCGAACCCCGGTCAACGGACCCGATGCAGCTCTGGAGCGGTTTTTCGCAATACGATGTCAACTGTGCCCCACACCATCAAAAGTCCCGTCCGCGATCAGGAGTCTGCTGTACTGCGCAAGCATTGTGGTCGACCGCCAGTATTATGCGAGACCGAGAGGCGAGATAGAATATTTGATGCGGCAGAGATTGTATTGCAGGAGCATGGATACTCCGGCGCATCTATGGACCGTATTGCTCAATGCTCTAACATGTCGAAGAAAACGCTCTATCACATGTTCGCAAGCAAGCAGGAGATGGTTGAGCTACTGCTCAGGGATCGCCTTCTTCTTTCAGGTCTGCGTGATCTTGAGCTTTGCGGTGATACCGTAGAAGACAAGCTCGTTTACGGGCTCGAAAAGCTGGCCGTCGCGATGATGACCGAAAAGCGTCTGAGCCTGATTCGTGTGGTGATCGCGGAAGTCTCGCGCAACCCCGAGGTCAGTCGCTTCGTTCGCGAGTTTTTCTCCAGCGCGGCTGGCCCGTTCCCCCTGCGCGTATGGCTTGAGCGCTTTGTTGATGAAGGGGCCTTGGCGATCGACGATGTTGAGGAGGCGTCCGATCTGCTTTTCGGGGCCTCGCTCGCGACGTCGATGCTGTGCGAGCTGAGCCATTGTCGGCCGCGTCAGCACTGGGACGAAACGCCGCGTTATCTGCGCCGCGTTGTCAGGATGTTTCTCTGCGGTCTCGAGAACGAAAAAGGGGCCTGAAAAGGCCCCTCGCACTCGTCAGGCAACCAGCCTGCCTTCCTTGTCTACCAGTTCAATTGGGTAATCACCGGTAAAGCAGGCATCGCAGTACCGACCCTGTGCACCGGTGCGGCCGTCATGCCCAAGCGCACGATACAGACCATCGAACGAGATGAAGGCGAGGCTGTCCACGCCAATGGCCTCGGCCATCTTTTCGATGCTGTGGGTCGCAGCCAGGAGCTGGCTCTCTTCGGGGGTATCAATGCCATAGAAGCAAGGATGCTTCGTGGGCGGGCTGCTGATACGCATATGCACTTCGGTTGCCCCGGCAGCGCGCACCATATCAACGATCTTGCGCGATGTGGTGCCGCGTACGATTGAGTCATCCACCAGCACGACACGCTTGCCCGCGAGCACAGGCGTGTTGGCCGAGTGTTTCATGCGAACCCCCAGATTGCGAATCTGGTCCGTTGGCTCAATGAAAGTGCGTCCGACATAGTGGTTGCGGATAATACCCATTTCGAACGGGATACCGCTCTCTGCGGCAAAACCCATTGCAGAAGGCACACCTGAATCGGGTACCGGCACGATCACATCGGCTTCCACACCACTCTCGCGGGCAAGCTCGACACCGATCTGCTTGCGCGCCTCATAGACCGAGTGATCTTCGAGGATCGAATCAGGGCGGGCAAAGTAGATGTATTCAAAAACGCAGAAGCGCGGGTTGGTCTGTGCGAAGGGACGCATGGAGCGTATCCCGTCATTGTCGATAATCACCATCTCGCCTGGCTCGACATTGCGTACAAATTCGGCGCCTACGATATCCAGCGCACAGGTCTCGCTGGCCAGCATCCAGCCGCCATCTGCTACGCGACCGAGAATAAGCGGGCGGACGCCAAGCGGATCACGAAGCCCGATCAGGAAGTCGGGTGACAGCGCCACCACCGAGTAGGCACCCTTCACCTGCTTGGCGGCATCCACCAGACGCTCCAGCACGGTGGCATAAAGCGAGATGGCGATGAGATGAACGAACACCTCCGTGTCCGTCGTGGACTGGAACAGGCAGCCACGCTTGACCAGCGCCTGTCGCAGCGTTGCTGCATTAGTCAGATTGCCGTTATGCGCCACCGCCAGGCCACCAAACTCGAAATCGGCATAGAGTGGCTGAACGTTGCGCAGCAATGTGCCGCCGGTCGTGGCGTAGCGGTTATGCCCAATGGCCCCGCTTCCCTTGAGCGTACTCATGACGCGCGCATCACTGAATACGTCTCCCACGAGGCCAAGACCCTTGTGCTGGCAGAAGCGCTCACCATCATGGCTGACGATACCGGCAGCTTCCTGCCCGCGATGCTGGAGGGCATGGAGGCCGAGCGCTGCCAGGGCGGAGGCATCGGGGGCACCCCAGATACCAACCACGCCGCATTCCTCATAGGGGCGGTTCGCAGTTTCAAGTGTGGCGGGATCAATCATCGGGCGGCGCTCCTGGGCATGGTCACGCTTGGGCGACCGGAAATGGGGCGATCGGTGATGCGGCGATCGGGCGATCTGAGATAGGTTATTCGGGACCGGGGTCTGTCAGAAGGCAGCCTCATGACCTGTTGCGGGCGGCATGGCAAGATGAAGTTGCGCGAAATATGGCATTAGTTCCTGAACAAGATATACCCCGTCGAGGATGTAGGGCCCCGATCTGCTTCCTGCAATGAGCA
This sequence comes from Asaia sp. A2, assembly GCF_057319415.1. Classification (NCBI taxonomy): domain Bacteria; kingdom Pseudomonadati; phylum Pseudomonadota; class Alphaproteobacteria; order Acetobacterales; family Acetobacteraceae; genus Asaia; species Asaia sp. A2. The sequence goes on along the minus strand of NZ_JBXWTO010000003.1, from coordinate 14,894 downwards.
GATGCGCCATGGTCGCACCAGCCACGGAGACACAGACCAGATAGAGTACAACCAGCAGGATGTAACCGCGCGCCACACCGAAGAGGCAGCCGAGCAACCTGTCTGTGCCGCCGACTAGCACGCTGCGCAACCCGGTGGCGAAGCGCTGCGCGATGGAAGACAATATGAGCACGATAACGATAAACGAGACGATGTAGGAAAGCGCTGTCGCAGCGAGCGGGTCGCTGATCTTCTGTGACACCCATGGCAGGATCAGTGGCGCCGTGCGGGCGGCCAGCACAAAGCCGCCAATCCAGGCAGCCAGGCTGAAGACTTCGCGGGCGAAGCCTCGCGCACCGCCCCAGAGCGCCGAGACAAGAAGCACAAAGAGAACGGCAATATCGGCTGAGTTTTCCATGATATTGTTCTGAAACAGATCCGGTCAGGGAAGTTTGGTGGAAGATGGTCGCCAATATTTTCGGGTCGTTTCGGCGCTGGCGGGAATTTCACGATTGATCTGATTGAGCAGGTTCCCGAGCTGCACACGATGATCGATCTCGCGCCACACGGCGTCCACGTCAATGCCTCTGAGCGCCCATAATCTCGAGAGCGCCTCTAGAAATGCAGCGCTTTGCGCGACCAGATCTGATGGTTGACCGAGAGAATAGAAGGTAATGCAGCGTATAGTGGCGTGAGCGAGGTCACGCCGCAGCGCCTCGTCCGACAAGACGGCCTTAGATGGCGATACCACCGGGAGGCTTTTCGCGGGTTTCGCGGCTCCGCCCTTCGCTCGCCCTTTGTCTGAGGTGTTCTGACGTTTCTTGTTACTTTTTTGCCTGGCCGTCACGACAGGTGATACAGGCTTGGCGGTGGCGGCATGCCGGGCCACGAGAACGTCGAGAATATGCGGGTCAACCATGGGCACCTTCATCTTATCCGCATATGAACTTGCCATGCTAATCGTCAATTAAATGCGTGCATCTCAGTGAATTTTCACCGGGGTCGCCTGTCAGTGTCCAACCGAGCGCGAAAACACGTTAACGACAACAACCCCAACGAGGATGAGGGAGAGCCCGATCAGGGCAGGCGTGTCGAGGGCTTGCCGGAACTTGATCCAGCTGATGGCGGAAATGAGCACGATACCGACACCGGACCATATGGCATAGGCAATACCGGTTGGCATGGTACGCAGGGTGAAGGATAGTGCATAAAACGAGATGACATAACCCAGAACACTCAGCATGCCGGGCACGGCGCGCGTGAAGTTGTCCGACATCTTGAGCATCGTGGTGGCGAACACCTCCGAGCAGATGGCGATCAGAAGATAAAGATATGTCATGAGACCCCGGACCCTTAAACCGGGTTTTCCTTATCGCAACCCGATTGGAGTGTCACGTCGTCCGTATTCCCCCGGGCAGCTATGCCGGGCCTGCACCCTAGGAGTTTACAGATCGCGATGACCCAGCCTGGGTATTGGCAAAAAAAATCACCTGTCGATGGGATGCTTCTCTCAGGATGGCGGCTCCCGACCCGACGTCCCCTGCCCCATTCTCCCTAGCCCTTTGACATGTAGAACGACCGAGCTCGGGGGTTGTTCGGCGGCCTTGGTCGGGGCCACCGAGGCCAGCGTGTCAGGCCGGTTCGACCTCGTCCGTTCTCAGATAGAGCTTGCCACCATGCGCCTTGAAGCTCTCTTTCATGTCTTCCATACCTTGCTCGCGTTCGGCATTGCGTCGGATGTCATGACTGATCTTCATTGAGCAGAATTTGGGCCCGCACATCGAACAGAAATGGGCAGTCTTATGCGCTTCCTTTGGTAAGGTCTCGTCATGATAGGACCGGGCCGTATCCGGATCGAGCGCCAGATTGAACTGGTCCTGCCACCGGAACTCGAAGCGTGCACGCGAGATGGCATCATCACGAATCTGCGCGGCTGGATGCCCTTTTGCAAGGTCAGCGGCATGGGCAGCGATCTTGTAGGTGATCACTCCCACCTTCACATCAGATCGGTCCGGCAGCCCGAGATGCTCCTTTGGCGTGACGTAACAGAGCATGGCGCAACCATACCAACCGATCATCGCCGCGCCGATGCCTGAGGTGATGTGGTCATAGCCGGGGGCAATATCGGTGGTGAGCGGACCAAGCGTATAGAAAGGGGCTTCGCCGCATTCGCGCAGCTGCTTGGTCATGTTGACTTTGATCTTGTGCATGGGCACATGGCCCGGCCCTTCAATCATGACCTGACAGCCCTTCGCCCATGCGATACGGGCGAGCTCGCCGAGCGTTTCCAGCTCGGCAAACTGGGCTGCGTCATTCGCATCAGCGATCGAACCGGGGCGTAGCCCGTCACCCAGCGAAAACGAGATGTCGTAGCGACGCATGATGTCGCAGATCTCGTCGAAATGCTCGTACAGGAAATTTTCACGATGATGCGCGAGGCACCATGCGGCCATGATCGACCCGCCGCGTGAGACGATACCTGTGGTACGTTGCGCAGTCAGCGGCACATGGGCGATGCGGACGCCTGCATGGATGGTGAAGTAATCCACCCCCTGCTCCGCCTGCTCGATCAGGGTGTCGCGATAGATTTCCCAGGTCAGGTCTTCCGCGACGCCGCCCACTTTCTCAAGCGCCTGATACAGCGGCACGGTGCCGATCGGCACGGGCGAATTGCGCAAGATCCAGTCGCGGATATTGTGGATGTTGCGACCGGTTGAGAGATCCATCACCGTATCGGCGCCCCAGCGGATGGACCAGACCAGTTTTTCAACTTCCTCGGCGGCGGAAGATGTCACAGCCGAATTGCCGATATTGGCGTTGATCTTCACCAGAAAGTTGCGCCCGATGATCATGGGCTCAAGTTCGGGATGATTGATATTGGCAGGGATGATTGCGCGACCGGCTGCGATTTCCGAGCGCACGAATTCCGGGGTGATGAAGCTCGGAATTTCAGCCCCGAAATCCTCTCCATCTGCGCGACGTGCTTCGGCTCCCTCGACCATTTCGGCGCGCCCGAGATTTTCACGATGGGCGACGAAAATCATCTCTTCCGTGATGATCCCTGCACGAGCAAACTCGTATTGGGTCACGGGGTGGCCATCCTGCCCACACAGAACGCCGTGGGGGGCCGGGCATTGGGGCACGGCATGATCGCCCTTGGCGAAACCGTTATCCTCGGGCTTGATCGCGCGGGTCTCGGTCACTTTCATGAGGCTACGGCGCGACAGCCAATGGTCGCGCAGTCGGGGCAGGCCGAGGGATACATCGGCATGATAGCCGGGGGCGGTATAGGGGCCGGATGTGTCGTAAACCCTTACCGCGGGCTCGTTCGCGGTGGATTCGAGATCGATCTCGCGAAACGGCACCGTGATATCGGGCCGGTCAGCCGGGCTGGAAACAATCTTGCGCGAGCCCGAGATCGGGCCGGTTGTTACCGTGCCATGCGCGGGCGCGCGATCAAGCGTATTGATCTTGGTGGAATGAAGCGTTGAGTCGTCCATCATGTCTCCCCTTGCGGCGTGGAGTTATGTCCGACAGCGCAAGAGCAGAGTGAACGGAAGTCGCGTGTAGGGGGACCGGGCCGCTCACACCAATCCCTACGCCGGTACGAACCGGATCAGGTTCTTCGCCCACATGCCGGGGCGAAAGGGTCGCTGCGCTGCGGAAATCCCGCCATCAGCCTCTCAGCCTCTTGTCGAGGCCCCCCCTGGTATGGACGCGATCATGGCGTGGTTAGGCGCGTACTGTCAATCGAATTAACGACGCAGGATTACGCCCCTGCAAGATTGTTGGGGTGGGTTGATAGCCCTTGCGTGGCCTGTCAGGCGCGCACATGGGAAGCTCGGGCGCTCATTGGCTTGAGCTGTCCTATTTCCTGATCATGGCGATTCATGCCCGCTGGCGTGATGTGAAAGCGTCCGTCGTCGCCGAGAGTCACAAAGCCCATTGCCTGCAGGCGTTCCAGACAGGGCTGGTCGCGCAAATCCTGCGGACGTCCTATGCCCTCGCAGAGCAGTACACGATGCAGCGTCGAGCGACAGCACGTTTCGAGATAGGGTTCATCCCACATGATGCTGTCTCCATATTGCGCCCGAGTGCGTAGCGTGGCGCTTCGCATAACAGGTCGTGCCCGGCCTTTCCACGGTCCATCGCATGTCAGTGTCGCGTTTTACTCGTTTTCGGGCAGTGAGCAGAACCCTTGTCAGGATAGTGCGCCACGGCAGGAAACAGGTCGGGTGGTGACATCAGGTTTTGCAAATCGACTTGGAAAGGGGTCGACCCACCCGGTCACCACGTTATAGAGAGGCCCACAGAAATTACCTGCAGGATATGTCATGGCGCGCGCGTTTCTATCCACACTTTCAACCCGGATGTTCCACGGCCTTGACCCGGAGACGGCACACGAGGCCGCCATTGAGGCGCTTGCTCTGGGGCTTGGGCCCAGCGTCGCAAAGGATGTGCCAGCGCTGAGTACTCGCTGTATGGGTCTGCGTTTTCCCAATCCGATCGGCCTTGCAGCGGGGTTTGACAAGAATGCCCGCGCCCCGCTTGCTTTGGCCCGCATGGGTTTTGGTCATGTCGAATGTGGGACCGTGACGCCGCGCCCGCAGGAGGGAAACCCCAAGCCGCGCCTTTTCCGTCTGACGGAAGACCAGGCGATCATCAACCGTATGGGGTTCAACGGCGATGGTATCGACGCCTTTGTTCAGCGGCTTGAACGGTTCCGCTCGCTTCAGGCTGGGCGTAAGGCCGCGCTTCGCGCAGTGCCGGTCGGGGCCAATCTGGGCATCAACAAGCTCGGTGCACGCCCTCTGGAAGATTATCCTTATCTCGTCTCGCGCGTCGCTCCCCTGGCTGATTACATCACCATCAATCTTTCATCGCCCAATACGCCGGGACTGCGTGATCTGCAGAGCGCAGGCACGCTCCTTGACATCCTCAATGCCGTGAAGCGCCATAATGCCGAGCACCCGCCCCTCGTTATCAAGCTGGCGCCTGATCTCGACCCTGATGCGCTGCCGGAAATTGTCGAGGCGGCTATCGAGGGCGGGGCTGCGGGTATCATCGTGAATAACACAACCATCAGTCGCCCCCCTTCCCTGCGCTCGGCTTTTGCGCATGAAACCGGCGGATTGTCGGGCCGTCCTCTGGCACAGCTGGCGTTGCGGATGCTTCACCGGATTGTGCCGCTCGTTAGGGGGCGTGTCGCGGTCATCTCTTGCGGCGGCGTCGAAAGCGGTTTCGACGTTTTCGAGCGCCTGCGGGCTGGTGCCGATATGGTGCAGGTCTATAGCGCCCTGATCTATCACGGGCCCTATCTGGTGCAGCGCATCAAGGAAGAGCTGCTGCGCGAGCTCTCCCGTGAAGGTTTTGAATCGGTCGGCGATCTGAAGTCATCGGGACGCTGAACCGCCGGTGAACTCTGGATGCGAACGTAATGCCACCCCAACCGTTTGCATCCTTATCATTCTGAACAAACACTGGAGGCGATCATCGAGATGTCTGCTCTGAAAAGGCGGTCGGCCCTGCAAATCCTTCATGGGCTCTTCCTTGTCTTTGCCCTTTCGGTATCGGCTTTTGCGGCTCAGGCAGCACCGGGGGATAATGCGCCGGCAGCGTCGCCGCTGGTTCCCTCAGTCGCTGACGGCTATGGCTGGACGACCGTATCCGCCACACTCAACCGACAAATTACGACGGCGCAGGGACGGCTGAAATATATATACGGTCAACTCAACCGTACTGATATTGTGCTTGGAAGCGAGACACTCTCGGATCTATCCGACCAGATTGACGGTATCGCGACTGTCGCCCAGTCCATCCAAACGCAGGCGACATCCTATCAGACAGTCTATCAGAGCTACCTTGAGATCATCGGCGCGAAGGCGGATGGTGAAAGCCAGGCGATCGTTGCGCAGCGCGCGCATCTGCAATCCGTGCTGCAGGATATCAAATCCACTGTTACTCAGGGCAAGCTATTGGGGCTGCAGGCCAAGCAGGTACAGCTGGAGGTTCAGCGTCGAGGCAGCGTGAGCCAACAAGCGCTCCTGTCCGAACGTATCGCTTCTCCGCTCACTCTCTCGTTCTGGCGTGATCTGCGCGATGAGGGGCCGGAACTCAAACTGACTTTCGCACCGCCGCTCAATAATGGTTATGCCGGGGTGCTTTATAACTGGCCCTGGATGCTTGGCGCCCTTGTCGGGGTCTTTGTCCTGACCGCCCTGCTCTCACGCCCGATCTATCGGCTATTTCGTAGTGCCGAAAGCAACATCGCCCAGCGTTTCACCGGTGAGCCACTTCCGGAAAACCACCAGTCCTTCATTCCAGTCGCGTTAAGCGGGCTCGCCTGCGGACTTCTCATGTTCGTGCTTTGGGAGATCACCTCGGGTGTCCTCTCTCTAGGGGGCGGGCGTAGTCCACTTTTTGTGGCCGGTCTTGCTGGTATCATGCCCCTTTGCGGCTTTATCCTCGGGGCTGGTCTGCCTGCGCTCAGCCGCGCTACAGCAGTCGACGGTGTTTCGCAGCACGTGACGCGCGCCTTGTGGGGTGTGGACTGGGGTGCTGCGGTGCTCGTGCTTCTGCAGACACTCTTTCTTATCGTCGGAGAGGAAAACGCGTTCCCGACCACGGCCCGGCGCCTGGTTGAAGCCCTGTTCACCATCGTCGTGAGCCTTCTCTTTGTTGGGCTGTGCCGCAAGCTGACGGGGCGTACGGATGCCCGGATGGCGCCTGCGTTTTATGGCATGGCCTGGTTGGTGCTTCTCGTCAGTTGGGCTGCTATCGCCTTGGGCTACCTGGCCTTCGCGTTCGCAGTGGCAATCTGGGCGTTGACGCTTTCGGTCAGCCTGCTGTCCCTGCTTCTCCTCTCGATTGCGGTAAAAGAATTCACGGCCCGCACCTTTTCTGTGGGATCGGTCATATCCCGACGCCTTTCACGTCTCGGGGTGCATTCCAACCGGGTTGCCCAGTTTGGCGTGATTTTCTCCGGTGCCGTGAATATCGGTCTGATCATCATTTTCGTCGCAGTCTGCCTGTCGCAGGGCAAGCTCGATGTGCCGGTGATTGCAGATAATGTCCGGGGACTTTTCGTCGGCCAAACCATTAACGGCGTACAGTTCTCGCTGAACACCGCGGTAATTTGTCTGGTCATTCTCGTCGCGTCTTATTACGCCATAGGCGCCTTCAGCCAGTGGCTTGAATCACGACTTTTTCCGACCACCAATCTCGATATTGGTGCTCGCACGTCCATTCTCAATATCTTCAAATATGTTGCTTGGATCGCGGTTTTCCTGATGGTCCTTTCGGAAGCCGGTGTGACGGTCAAAAATCTGACCTGGGTCGTGAGCGCCCTGTCTGTCGGTATCGGCTTTGGCCTGCAGGCCATTGTGCAGAATTTCGTCTCAGGTGTGATCCTTTTGGCGGAACGGCCGATCCGCGTTGGTGACTTGATTGAACTCGGCTCGATCAAGGGGGATGTCAAACGCATCAGTGTTCGTTCGACCGAAATCGGGCTGGGCGACGGATCGACCATGATTGTCCCGAACTCGCAGTTCATCACCTCCGCCGTTCGCAATGCGACGCTCGGCACTGCGCTGAGCGCCGCTTCCGCAACCGTCACGATTTCTCCGCGTGCCGATGCGACAAAGGCTCAGGCAGCGTTGATGGACATGATGACCCGACGTGAGGATATCCTGCAGAACCCCGCGCCCGGCGTGGCCATCTCGGCGATTACCGATACGGGTATAACGCTCGCGCTTTCCGCAAAAGTCGCCTCGGTGCGCGATGTTGGGGGTGTCACCAATGCCATCATGCTGGATGCTTACCGGGTGTTGCAGGAAGCCGGGGTCGAACTCGGCAAGCCAGCCTGACGTCACAGCGTTCGGCTCTGAATTGGAAGAGGGGGCGGGAGATCAATCTCCCGCCCCCTTGTTTCATCTCCCACCCTGTTTTTTGCAGGCAACGGCTCAGGCTGCGTGGTCACGGTCCATCAAAAAATCTGTGACGAGCGATTTGAATGGTGTCAGACGCTCGGCAAGCGCCAGCCCCGCCCGGCGCAATGCCAGAACAGGTTTGGCGTCATGGGTGTAAAGTGAAGCAATACCATTCGTCGCGGCAAACAAGGGTGCCGTGGCACGGCGATGACGGCGCTCGAAGCGTCGGAGCACATCGGCAGCGCCCGGATCGGCATCACCCGAGCCGATTTCCTCATTCAGGATACTCTGGCCTTTGAGCCCAAGATTGAAGCCGTGGGCGGTAATCGGATGCATGCCCACAGCGGCATCGCCGATCAAGGCAAGGCGCGGGGCCTGAAAGCGATGGGCGAAGACGGTCTTGAGGGGATAGGTACAGCGCGCACTTTCAAGACTCATCGGGCCCAGTCGACCCTGTGTCCTGCGCGTGATGTCCTCATCAAAGGCACCTTTATCAAGCTGCTTCAGCGCTGCGATCTCGGCAGGGTCAAGTGTCAGCACGAGTGATGACAAATGACCGGGCTTATCGTCATCTGCCACCGGCAAGAGCGCAATTGTCTGCCCTTCATCGAACCACTGCAGCGCCACGCCGTCATGCGGCTCGGAGTGGCGCATGCGGCAGACCATGATGACCTTGCCGAAATCATGCACGATTGCGCCAATTCCGCGAGACTGTCTGATACGTGAGAACCGTCCATCCGCTGCGACCAGAAGAGCACTCTCGACGAGCCTGCCATCATCGAGCAAGACCGTCGCGACATTGCTGGTGCCGGAGCTTCTGGCCACAGAGCGGCCCGACAGGATCGATACCTTGCCCTGCTCCTGAACCGCGCGATGCAGCGCAGTGCGGATCAGGTGGTTGGGAACAAGATAACCCAGCGCATCAGTCGCGTCGCCGAGGTCCTGCCCTGCCGGGGCCCGAAACAGCAAAGCCCCCGAGGGATGATCCGGGGCTTCCTGGCCGGTTTCAATACGGGCAGTTTTCAGGGGCGAGACGCACTCGGACGGGATGTGACGCCAGATATCATGCGTCTGCAGCCAACTGCGCGAGTGATGTGTCAGGGCGATCTCACGACCATCGAACGAAGGCGCGCTGAGGGCCGCATCGGGTGCCGGATCGATAACGCCGACGCGCCAGCCACTCTCGGCAAGAGAAAGCGCGCAGGCCAGCCCTGCCGGCCCAGCCCCGGCAATCGTGATATCAAAACCGAGCGTTGAGCCTGTGCGCGTCACTTGTCGGCCTCGAAGCTGACAGGTTCGCCCTTCCAGAAGGCCATATAATCGGCAATGTCGGGGCGTTTGCTACCATGAACAGGTTTGTCCGGCGTCCCCACAAAAAGGAACCCGGCGAGGCGCTGGGAATCCCGAAGGCCCAGGGCCTCACGGAAACAGGGCTGCTCGGCAAAGTCGCTCGATACCCAGAAACCGCCAAAACCCTCGGCATGAAGCGCATTCAGCACGTTCATGGCCCCTGCGCCGACCGACAGTTCCTGCTCCGAGACGGGGATCTTGCCTCGGGAGTCGATGTCCATGACAAGGGCTATGGTCATGGGCATCTCACCGAAACGCTGGCGGCGCTTGTCGATCTTCTTCTGCGGGACCTCTGGATCGGCGGCGCTCATGGCCTTGACGACCTGCTCGGCAAATTCCGCGCGATGCTTGCCCTTGATCACGATGTATCGCCAGGGCCGCATCTTCCCATGATCCGGCGCTCGCAGCCCGGCAGAGAGAATGCGGGCGATCTGCTCCTTGTCGGGAGCGGGCGCACTCAGATGATCGGTCGAGGCCCTGGATAGCAGGACATCAAGGGCGGGGGATGATGCGGGAGAGCTGCTCATACGGGATAGATGGCAAGTTCCCGCGTGGTCGCCAAGAGGCCATCGCGTATTCGCGACGAATAGTTTATGGAAGGAAACATGACAGACGCCCGACAGTCCCGCATCCACCGCAAGACCGGTGAGACCGATATCTCCGTTGCGATCAATCTTGATGGCAGCGGGCAGGCCGAACTCGATAGCGGCATAGGTTTTTTCGACCATATGTTGACCGCGCTTGCCAAGCATGGCGGATTCGACCTCGATGTGCGCTGTCACGGTGACCTCCATGTAGATGGCCATCACACCGTTGAGGATATCGGCATCGCCCTCGGCAAGGCCTTTGCCCAGGCGCTGGGTGAAAAGAAGGGCATTACCCGTTTCGGACACGCGCTGGTACCGCTGGATGAGGCGCTTTGCGAGGTGGTCGTGGATATCTCGGGCCGGCCCTATCTCGCCTGGAACGTGACGTTCGAGCGCGAGCGTATCGGCGAGATGGATACGGATTTGTTCGAGGAATTCTATCGCGCCTTCGCCATGGCATCGTCGATTGCGCTGCATGTGACCTGCAAGGCCGGGCGCAACGCTCATCATATTGCAGAAAGCGGCTTCAAGGCATTTGCCCGCGCCCTGCGAATGGCGGTCGCGCATGATCCGCGAGCACTTGGCATGATTCCATCGACGAAGGGGGTCTTGTGAACGACTATCTTGCCTATCGCGCCGATGGCAATGCGGCGCCGCTTATGGTCAAGCAGGGTTTCCACTGGTCCCTGCTTCTCTTCGGTCCTCTGGCGTTGCTCGTCAAAGGACGCTGGATTGCCTTCGCCCTGACGGCGCTGATCAGCGTGGTTCTCTTGCGTTACAGCGGGGGTGCCGGGCTGCTGCTTTCATGGGCATTCAACGTCGTGTTGGCCGTGTTCGGGGCTGAAGTGATCGGTTGGGATGCCCGGCTCAAGGGCTATGCCAGCAACGGGCTCTGGATGGGGCGCTCGGCTGATGAAGCTCGCCTCAGGCTGATGGACAAGGATCGCGCTGCCTTATGAGACGCGTTGTAGTCATCGATTATGATGGTGGAAATCTGGCCTCAGCGGCACAAACGGCGCGCCACGTCGTTGCGGAACGCGGACTGGACGCCGAGGTGCAGATAACGGCCGATCCTGAGACGGTTCTGAAGGCTGATCATATCATCCTGCCCGGACAGGGGGCGTTTGCTCATTGCGCCTCCGGGCTGCGTGGTGGCCTTCGTGAAGCGCTGGTTGAGGCGACGGATCGCGGCACACCTTTTCTGGGCATCTGTGTGGGCATGCAGCTTATGGCAGAATGGGGCCTTGAGCACGGACGCACGCCGGGGCTCGGCTGGATAGAGGGCAGTATCGCGAAGATGGAGTTCGCGCTTGCGGCGGGGCTCTGCCTGCCTCACATGGGCTGGAACGTTCTGGAGTTCGAACCCGGCGCGCACAGGCTGACTGCGGGGCTGGAACAGGGCGATCACGGTTATTTCGTACACTCCTACGCTCTGACAGAGTGGAATCCTGCTGACATCGTCGCTACAGCAAGTTATGGCGGGGCCGTGCCGGCAATCGTTGCGCGGGATAACCGGTGTGGCACTCAATTCCATGTTGAGAAGAGCCAGAAGACCGGATTGACAATCATGGCGAACTTTCTGAGCTGGATGCCGTGACCCGCATTGCCGAGCGCCTGTCGCGCATCGATGACAGTGACATGGCCGCCCTGTGCGAGATCACGACGGCGGCGATCATTGACGGGGGTGGTCTGGGCTGGCTTACGCCGCCCGGGCGGGCCGTGCTCGAGCGCTATTTCAGCGGGCTGCTGCTCGTGCCGGAAACCCGGTTTTTCGTCGTGCGCGATGAAACGGGGCAGATACAGGGCTGCGCCCAGCTTGTGCGGCCTTCACGCAATAACGAGGCACAAGCCCAGACGGCGCAGATCAGGGGTTATTTCGTGGCACCCTATATGCGCGGTCGTGGGCTGGGTTATGTTCTGGCCGATGCCGTGATTGCGGCCGCCAGAGCGCTGGGCTGCCGCGTGCTGAACTGTGAGGTTCCGGAGACACAGGCCTCCGCGTTGTCCATGTTCCGCTCGCTCGGTTTCGAGCCCTGGGGCACGCACCCCTTTTATGCCCGCAATCACGACGGGGTGGTACGGGGTGTCTTCATGACCCTGCCCCTCTCTCCCGAAAGTGGTGGCGCGAGACACAAGAAATATTCCGGGAAGGATCATATCGTGGCCAGTACGGACAGCACCCCCCATCGCGCCCTTACCCTCTATCCGGCCATCGATCTGAAGGACGGCGCCTGCGTACGCCTCCGACGCGGTGAGATGGACGAAGCTACCGTTTATTCCGATAACCCTGCCGCACAGGCGCGTTCTTTCGCCGAAGCCGGATGTTCGCGACTGCATGTGGTCGATCTCAATGGGGCCTTCGCCGGGAAATCGGCAAATGGTGCCGCGGTAGAGGCGATTATCGCTGCGACCGATCTGCCGGTGCAGCTTGGTGGTGGCATTCGCGATATGGCGGGCATCACGCGTTGGCTGGAAGCCGGTCTGGACCGGGTCATTCTTGGTTCGGTTGCAGTGAAGAACCCCGAACTCGTGCGTGAGGCCTGCAAGGCTTTCCCAGGGCGGATTGTCGCGGGCATCGATGCGCGTCAGGGTCGTGTTGCGACCGAAGGTTGGGCCGAAGTCTCCGAGCTCAATGCCCGTGACCTCGCCCTGCGCATGCAGGATGCCGGCGTGGCTGCCGTGATCTTCACTGAGATCACACGCGACGGCATGCTTGAAGGGCTGGATCTGGAACAGACGGCTGATCTGGCACGTGTATTGTCCATTCCTGTCATTGCCAGCGGCGGCGTTGGTTCGGCGCAGCATCTGCGTGATTTTCGTGCGATTGCTCAGGAGGTTGCTGGGCTTGAGGGGGTGATCGTAGGGCGCGCGCTCTATGACGGGCGTATATCGCTCAAAGAGGCGCTCAGCATTGTCGAGGGGGCAGCATGCTCAAGCTGAGGGTTATCCCCTGCCTCGACGTCAAGGATGGTCGCGTGGTCAAGGGGGTCAATTTTGTATCGCTGCGCGATGCGGGGGACCCGGTGGAGCAGGCCGTCGTCTATGACGCGGCAGGGGCCGATGAGCTGACTTTCCTGGACATTACGGCGAGCGTCGAGAACCGCGACACGATCTACGATGTGGTCCGTCGCACCGCCGAGCGTGTCTTTTTGCCCCTGACTGTCGGCGGTGGTGTGCGTGCGCCCGAGGATATGCGCAAACTGCTCCTTGCCGGCGCTGACAAATGTGCCGTGAATTCGGCCGCAGTCGTGAACCCGGACCTGATTAATGAGTCAGCCAACCGGTTCGGTAGTCAATGTGTCGTGGTCGCAATTGATGCGCGTTCCAATGGCAAGGGCGGTTGGGAAGTTTATACCAAGGGCGGCCGGGAACCGACCGAGATCGATGCGGTCGCCTGGGCGCAGGAGGCACAGGCGCGGGGTGCGGGCGAGATATTGCTCACAAGCATGGACCGCGATGGAACAGGCAAGGGTTTCGACCTAGACCTTCTGCGTGAGGTTTGCGGCAAGATCACCATTCCGGTCGTCGCCTCCGGTGGTGTGGGAGAGCTCGAGCACTTCGTGGAAGGTGCCAGGGCCGGGGCGAGTGGCCTTCTGGCGGCCAGCGTTTTCCATTTTGGCACATTCGGTATTGCGGGGGTCAAGGCAGCGCTTGAAGCTGCGGGACTGCCTGTGAGGCCAGCCAACTAACGCATTCCTTTCACCTCGTTTTCAAACGGATGACGATCATGGCGCTTGCCACTAAACGGACGACCCGCAAGACTGAAGGAGGCGCCGGAAAGAAGGGCGTCAAGAACGCTGCGCCCAAGAGTGCGAGCACGAAGAAAGCGCAGGGCAAGAAGAACGCCGTCAAAAAGCCTGAAGCTGATCTGAGCCCGATTGATGCGCAGGTTCTCGATCGTCTGTTCGCAACTGTTGAATCCCGTCGAGGTACCGATCCATCATTGAGCCATTCGGCGCGACTTCTCTCGCGTGGGCGCAAGAAGATTGCCCAGAAGTTTGGGGAAGAGGCGGTCGAGTGTCTTATCGAGGCGGTTGCTGGGAAACCATCAGAGCTCGTCAGTGAAAGTGCGGATGTGCTCTACCATCTCATTGTGATGTGGGTGGACGCTGGCGTCACACCGCATGACGTATGGCAGGAGTTACGCCGCCGGGAAGCCATGAGCGGTGTTGAGGAAAAGGCCTCGCGCCCCGTCGAGCCAGGAGTCTGACCGATGGCTGTTGACTTGCGCCTTCCATACGACCCGCAAAACATCTTCGCGAAGATCTTGCGTGGAGAGATTCCGGTCAAGCCCATCTACGAAGATGACTTTGCCCTCGCTTTCCCGGATATCGCGCCACAAGCCCCCGTGCATGCATTGATTATCCCTAAGGGGCACTATGTCAGTGCAGGGGATTTCGGCCTGCATGCATCCGTTGCGGAGATCGCCGGTTTTGCACGAGCGATCTCGAAAGTCGCTGAAGCCCTTGATGTCACCGAGACGGGCTATCGATTGATCAGCAATGCCGGCGGCGATGCAGGGCAGGAAGTGCCGCATTATCATGTCCATCTTTTGGCCGGCGAAAAGCTCAGCGCGAAATTAGTTCGCTAGATTTGCATTTTTCCTCTTGCGGGGTTCCGTTCGGTATCATAGAACGCACCTCGCCTCGTCCCATTCGTCTAGAGGCCTAGGACACCGCCCTCTCACGGCGGCAACAGGGGTTCGAATCCCCTATGGGACGCCAATCACAAGTGACAGCCGCAGAAAACTGCCATTTCTGAGAAAGTTTGACACTTTTTCAGATCGGTTTGACACTTGTCATTCTTTCCATAGCTTCTTTCGCGATGCGCTTTTGGTCTACGGCCTTGGTGTAGCGCTGTACTTCAGACAGGCTTGCATGGCCTGTGATGGCGGCAATCTGGTGTGTTGAGCACCCGGCCTCAGCTAGAGCGTTTTCCTCTCAATCTGGCTTGTATCCAGCGGCGGTGAAGAAGTTGGCGCATTCTGCGGGCGCGACCTGATCGATGAGTTTGCCGATCCTGTTCCAAAGCCCGTCTCGGGTGCGTTCGG
>NZ_JBXWTO010000002.1:0-255856 GCF_057319415.1 Asaia sp. A2 | reverse complement strand
CGATCAGGGCATGGATCCGGTCGGCCTGTGCTTCGATCCTGTGTGACAGTCGATCCCCACCGCGTGGTTTTGCTGCGGGGCTGCCAGTCGACGCGGCCAGGGCACACCAGCGAACCGCACTCGCCGGACTGACGCCAAAGCGCTCGGCAGCCTGCCGGCGGGACAGGCCCTTTGAAACCGCCGCGACAACGCGGGCACGTAGATCCAGAGACAGGGTGCGTGACGACATCCAGCGCCGGCCTCCATCCCGGCCGTCATCTTGAATCAGATCACACACAGATTGGGAATCCCAAATGATTCAATCAGCAAAGAAAACGCTCTAGCGAGAAAGACGATCTAACCCTTGTCGAGATCCACGCCCAACTGGCTGAGGACGGCTATCACTTCGCAGTTGGCACGTTGTAGCGTTGTAGCGTTTCTCTGCTCGTCATAAGATTGCCTGAGAAAAAAGACCGCTCACGCGGTGGCGTAAGATCACCCCGACGTCCTGACGGGACGACAGGAGAGCTTCAATGCCAAGCCGGATCTCGACCCGACAAGACTGGTCTTCTTTGATAAAACCGGGGCCTCTACCAACATGGCGTGCCGTTAAGGGCGGCGTCTGCGCGGCCAGAGGCTGCGTTCCGCTGTGCCACACGGTTACCGGAAAACAACGACATTCATCGTCGGGTTGCGATCGACCGGCATCGTAGCGCCCATGGTGCTTGACGGTCCGATCAGCGGCCGCAGCTTCCAGGCCTATGTAGACCATATCCTCGTACCCGGCCTGCGACCCGGTGACATTGCCATCATGGACAATCTGCCCCCCCCATAAAGGTCCCGGCGCTCAGGCCGCTATCGAAGCCGCAGGTGCCGCGCCGTGTGCTATCTCCCGCCTTACAGCCCGAACTTTTATCCCATCGAAAAAGCCTTCCCCGAGCTCAAGGTTCAACTCCTTAAAGCTACTGAACGCACACGCGACGCCTTGTGGGACAGGATCAGCACATTGATCGATCAGGTCTCACCAACAGAATGCGCCAACTTCTTCACCGCCGCTGGCTACGAGCCATATTGAGAGGAAAACACTCTAATTGTCCGTTGCGGGTATGCAAGTATACAATAATATTTACCTTAGTTTTCACTGGCCTATTTGCCAATCGGTGCAGCGTGACGTTGGAAATGCCCCATTTGGAACGCCGGTTGATCTGGGCCGCATGAGTGATCGCCCCCCTCTCAGCAGGGCAATCACACTGACTGTTATGTCCGCAGGTGCCCAACATCCTTGAGCCGTTACGGCGCCTGGCCAATCGCTATGGCACCGTAGAAAGAGCGTTCCTCGGCCCTGTTACGCGGTGTCTCCCACCTTCGCCCCTGAATCTACAAGACTCTCAAGGCAAGCAAACAGTCGATGACCTTGTCGATAAATATCACTTCGCGTCTTCGTAGATAGCAATCGCCTCGATCGCCTTCGCTGCCCAGACTTTTTCGAAGAGCAGCGTTCTACTGTTGTTGATCATGTTGCGCATTGTATAATTTTTAACGCCCCACATGCTGGAATTGGCCATTTCATTATGTTCGGCCAAAAATGGAATTGTGGTCACCACCTTGAGATCTTCGATGTTTTCGAGATAACGATCTATTGTATTGGTATGTACATTCAGATCGCTCTCGTCCCACTGGGCGATGATTTCGAGACTTTTTCGATTATATACGTTGCAAACCATCCCTACGGTGCGATCTGTCAAGACACATTCTATACCATCCACGGTAAAAACGTCTGATATTTGCGCGTCAGTATGCAGATCAGAAATAAATGCAGAAAATACATCCCATTTATAATTGTTTTCATAAACCTTTATGGCGAATTCAAGTATATCCTGAGGGCTCATATCTGAGAATACCGCGTCGTCCTCATGTATCAGGACAAACTCACTGCCTGACTCCAGCAATTTTTTGGCCAAATATTTAAAGCTGTAGGCAGCTCCGATCCAGCCCGGTCGGGCCCGCAAACCCGGGAAGCAATACGTACCATCGGCCGACGCGGCCTTTACGACAGCTCGACGCTCAAATGTTTCCGGGAGGCTCAGTACAACCTTGCTGGCCATGATGTCACTTCGATCACATTGGCTGTAGAAGCGCCGGAAGTTGATTTTATCCAGTCCCAACAGGAGCCGCCCAACGTGGAAGTGGAAGTCGCTCGCAGACTGTCTGTTGGCCTTGACCGGCACTTCATCATTGCTCTCGAGAACAGCCGTCACAGCTTCGACCATAGCATCCACATTACCAGCCTCGGTGAACCGGATACTGTCTCCATATGCTGAAAAGTCATAATCTGTCTGGTCATGAGAGAATTCAGAAACAACAGGTATCCTTAAAGAAAGGACCTCAAAGATCCTCGTACTTTCAAGGGCAGCATTCTCATAATAGTGAATATTGACACACACCTTAGCTTTTACAAGCTCATTGTAGAGATCGATACCGAAACAATTTCCAATTATCTTGACATTGAAATGCTTTTTTATCTCCTCGATGAAGAAACGGCGTCGCGTATTGTTAATATCACCGTAAAATACCACGTCATACTCGGGCTCTGACGCGATTAAATGCTGCCCTTTGGTACGCAAGTAGTTTGTATAATCAGCCATGGCCCCGATGGGCATGTGATAGACCTTGGGATAACTGATCCCCAGGCCATCCAGAAACTTGATACCGTTCTGAGTGTATTCGAGAACAGCAAGGGATTCTCTCAGAACGTTATTGTAACGATCCGTAAACCACCGCGACATCACCGTTTGCTCGAGTTGCACGCAGATACGCCGATCTGCAGGCGGTAAGGTCTCGAACATTTGCGCGCAAACAACGAAATAGAGCGAGGCATCCATGGACTGGGGGGTGTCAGTCGTGATGCTGACATCAAACCCGTACGACATCAACGATGCGGCGAGGGAGTAGGCGACGAACAGGGTATGCGGGGTTGCGATAATGACGATGTCGTTTCTGCTGCCGCCTACGGCGTTAGCCGCTTCATGAGCCGAATGCTGCCCGATCTGGGCAATGGCCGAGTGTTTGCGACGCAGGATTGTGTATATCTTTCCAATTTCTCCGGAACTCAACAGCCCTGCCAACGTCCTGCTTTTTCTCAAGAATAGTTTTACACCGCGCAGTGGCGCTGTACTACGCCAGCTGGTCGAATCATGTATCGTACTGATCTCTGCATCCTTTGCCTGGATTGTATGATCCAGGTTAGCAACATGCTGATCGAGGTACTGGATGTGGGCGTTTTGTCTGTCGATGGCGACATTTTTCCGCCTTAGTTCGTCATCCAGATGATGAATTCGCTGCTTGAATCCCTCGACCTCTCGTCTGAACAGAGCGAAATTTTCTTGGACAAGAAGCGCATCCTTCAAAAGTCCTGCGATCTGAGCCTTACGTAAACGGCTCTCGTTTAACATTGCTTCCAGCGCCACGTCTTTCTCGATGAGACCGTTTTGCTGATTGGCGACCCTTGCCTCTAACTCAGCCTGCCTTGCTTTTGCATCTTGCAGTATCGCAGCAATTTCCTCGCGATTCTGTTTTTGAAGTTCTTCGAGCCGCGCAGCATTGTCCGAACGCTCAGCGAACAAACTCCCGATTGCGTCGCTTTCCCGCTCGCAGAAATAACCAAGACGCGCAAATGCAGTAGCTGCATAATCATAGTCTGGGTTCTCACGCTTGGTCGCATCCAGCCTCAAAAGCATCTCTGAGACGTTTTCGCCGACCAGTACAATGCCCAACCCATTGCTGTGATTAAACCAGAATGAAGGGTATTGCAGTTTTATCTCGTCGAAAAATTTCCAGACCCCAAAATCGCCCTCGTAGACCGTGATGTCATGCAAAAGCACTACGCCGCGACTGGAAAGCTTCGGCAACCACTTAGTGAAATCCTGCTTTACCGCGTCATAAGTGTGCAGGCCGTCAATATGCAAAATATCTATAGTACCATTGCTAAACTTATCGATAGAACTATCGAAAGTTCCTCTTATCAAATTCGAAAATTTAGCAAAATTCTTACGATTGTAATCCTGAACTTCGGCGTAGATATGATCCCCGTAGAAACCACTATGGGTGTCGCCCTGCCAAGTATCGATAGCGAAGGCTTTTGTACTAATATGATTATCTTTGATTGCCTGACAGAAATTGAAGTAGGAATTCCCACGGTAGGTTCCTAACTCCACAAGTGTTTCCGGTCTGACCGTCGCTACGAGCCAGTGCGCAAAAGGTATATGACCTGCCCAAGGGCCTGGATGAGTGATGTAGTAATCATCTTTCAGAGCAGAATGTAGGTCGATCGGGTGCAAGCCCATGAAATCCTCATGCGTCAATATTTGACGCTGATACTGACACAATTCGTCCCACTACGTAAGGCCATGCAACAAATTGCAAAAGATATGTGTCGTGCAACATATCGCTGTTGCGAGCATGGCTTTGCGTATCGCTCATGAACGATAACCCGCAAGTAAGTTACGATTACGCCAACGGTATTAATGCCGAGGCAACAGCTTCGTGATTACTTAAAGATTTCGGCATTAGGGAAAAGTGGCGGAGGGGATGGGATTCGAACCCACGGTACGGCTTGACACCGTACAACGGTTTAGCAAACCGCCGCCTTCAGCCTCTCGGCCACCCCTCCGCCTAGAGGGACGCAGTTTTCACGGCGTTTGCAGAACTGCTTCTAGGGGGATTTGCTCTTCACGTCAAACCCCCCTTTGGCAGATTTTTTACTCTGCGAGCAGCTTGACCAGCAGCTCGTTCACCATGGCCGGATTGGCCTTGCCCTTCATGGCTTTCATGGTCTGCCCGACGAAGAATCCGAACAGCTTGTCCTTGCCGCTCTTGTACTCTGCAAGCTTGTCGGCATGGGTCTGAAGGATACCACGAATCTCGGCCTCGATAGCCCCGGTGTCGGTAACCTGACGCAGCCCCTTGCGCTCGACGATGACCGAAGCCGAATCGCCGGTCTCGAACATGTCCTCAAGCACTTCCTTCGCGATCTTGCCGTTGATCGTCGAATCCGTGATCAGCGCCAGAAGCTCCATGAGCCCCTCAGCCTTGACCGGGCTTGTTTCGATCGTCGCACCCGTCCGGTTCAGTGCTGCAAAGAAATCGCCCAGCATCCACGTGACCGCCAAACGCGGGTCACTGCCCTTGGCCACGGTCTCGTAGAAATCGGCAATCCCCTGCTCTACCGTCAGAACGCCCGACTCATAGCGTGAAATGCCATAGGTTTTTTCCAAGCGCTCGCGCTTGGCCTCGGGCAGTTCGGGAAGAGCAGCGCGAAGGCTCTCAACCCAGTCGCGCTCGATAAGAAGCGGCAAAAGGTCCGGATCTGGGAAGTAGCGATAATCATGCGCGTCTTCCTTTGAACGGAGTGAGCGCGTCTCACTACGCACGTGATCGAACAGTCGTGTTTCCTGATCGACAGTGCCACCGGCTTCCCAGATCTCGACCTGTCGCGCCGCCTCGACTTCGATCGCCTGCATGACATAGCGGATCGAGTTCACGTTCTTGATCTCGCAGCGCGTGCGATATTCCTCGCCCGCCTTGCGTACCGAGACGTTCACGTCGGCACGCATCGAGCCTTCTTCCATGTTGCCGTCACAGGTGCCGAGATAACGCAGGATCTGGCGCAGCTTGCGCAGATACGCCCCTGCCTCTTCCGGCGACCGGATATCGGGCTCGCTCACAATCTCCATGAGCGCCACGCCGGCACGGTTCAGGTCGATGAAAGAGCG
This sequence comes from Asaia sp. A2, assembly GCF_057319415.1. Classification (NCBI taxonomy): domain Bacteria; kingdom Pseudomonadati; phylum Pseudomonadota; class Alphaproteobacteria; order Acetobacterales; family Acetobacteraceae; genus Asaia; species Asaia sp. A2. Next base: position 250,106 of record NZ_JBXWTO010000002.1, on the reverse strand, counting down.
CGTAGGGTCCTGATCGTGCATCGACTTGCCGGCGTCCTGCTCGAGATGCAGGCGCGTGACACCGATATGGCGCACAGAGCCATCGGCAAGTTCAATCTCAACCTTCCCCTCACCCACAATCGGGTGAGCGAACTGGCTGATCTGATAACCCTGCGGCAGATCGGCATAGAAATAGTTCTTGCGATCAAACCGGCTCATCAGATGGATCTGTGCATTCAGCCCCAGCCCTGTCCGCACGGCCTGAGCCACACATTCCTGGTTGATGACCGGCAGCATGCCGGGAAAGCCCGCGTCGATCAGGCTGACATGGGTGTTGGGCTCGCCGCCATATTCGGCCGAGGCACCGGAGAACAGCTTGGCATGGCTGATGACCTGGGCATGGACTTCGAGCCCGACCACGATCTCCCAGGGGCCTGTTGTGCCTTCAATGATATAGCCGCTCATGCGATTGCTCCCGCATGCAAAGCAGGCCTGTGCGTGAAGCCCGCTGCCTTTTCCATGACACGCCCGGCGGCGAACAATGTCTCTTCCTCGAAATAGCGGCCGATCAGCTGCAAGCCGAGCGGCAGACCATCATGGTCCAGCCCGGCCGGCAGAGACAGCGCAGGCACGCCCGCCATGCTGGCTGGAACGGTGAAGATGTCGTTCAGATAAATCTGCACCGGATCGGTCGGACGTTCGGAGTGGGCAAAAGCAGCCGAAGGCGCGGTTGGCGTCAACAGCACATCGACGTTCTCGAACGCGCTGAGGAAGTCGCGCTGGATGAGCGTACGCACCTTCTGCGCACGCAGGTAATACGCGTCGTAATAGCCAGAAGAGAGCACATAGGTGCCCATCAGGATACGACGGCGGACCTCCTCACCAAAGCCAGCGTGACGCGTGGCTTCGTAAAGTTCATCGAGTGTACCAGCGTCAACGCGCTCGCCGAAACGGACGCCGTCATAGCGTGCCAGGTTCGAGGAAGCTTCGGCCAGTGCCACGATATAATAGGTCGGCAGGCCGTATTTCGTGTGAGGAAGCGAGACATCGACAATCTCGGCGCCTGCATCACGCAGCCAGGCGATACCCTGATCCCACAGAGCCTGAATGTCCGCAGGCAGCGTATCCGGGCGATACTCGCGCGGAATACCAACCCTGAGACCCTTCACACCACGCTCGAGCGCATCCTCATAACGCGGCACAGGGCGATCGACGGAGGTGCTGTCCTTCGCATCGAACCCAGCCATGGATTCCAGCATGATGGCGCAATCTTCCATCGTGCGCGCCATCGGCCCGGCCTGATCGAGCGAGCTGGCAAAGGCAATCGTGCCAAAGCGCGAGCAGCGACCATAGGTCGGCTTGATGCCCGTAATACCGCAATAGGCTGCGGGCTGACGAATGGAACCACCCGTATCCGTGCCCGTCGTGCCAAGCACAAGGCCAGCGGCAACGGCAGCAGCAGACCCGCCGGAAGACCCGCCGGGAACCAGCTTGTCGTCAGAGCCCTTGCGGCGCCACGGATTGACCACCGGGCCGAAAGCCGACGTCATGTTGGTCGACCCCATCGCGAACTCGTCGAGATTGGTCTTGCCAACGAAGATCGCCCCGTCGGCCAGAAGGTTTGACGTGACCGTGCTTTCATAGGGCGGCACGAAATTACGCAGGATATTGCTCGAAGCCGTGGTGCGCACACCATTGGTGCAGAACAGATCCTTGATGCCCAGCGGCAGGCCACAAAGTGAGGGCGCATTGCCCGTGGCCAGCAAGGCATCGGCAGCACGGGCCGACGCGCGGGCCTGATCTGCTGTAACGGTAACAAAGCTGTTGATTTCACCGTCAAGCTTGTCGATCGCGTTCAGGAAATGATCGGTCAGTTCGACGGCAGACAGGCGACGCTCCCTGAGAGCCTTTCGCGCAGAGGCGAGGGTCAGATCATGCATCACTCAACAACCTTGGGAACAGTGAAATAGGGACCGACAGAGTCGGGCGCATTGGACAGCACAGCGTCGCGCTTGTCGCCATCGGTCACAGCGTCTTCACGCAGGCGCGGCATGGCCAGACCGGTGCCAATCATTGGGGGCACATCGGTAATGTCGACTTCGTTCAGTTGCTCGACCCAGCCCAGGATGCCACTCAGCTCCTGGCGCATGGCTTCGCATTCCTGATCACTCAGGCCAATTCTGGCCAGTTTTGCTATGCGCCTGACTGTGCGCGTTTCCAACGACATAAAGGATCGACTTTCCTGAAAGTGAGCGGATAATCCCGATGGTCCAGAATTTTGCGAGATCATAACGCCTTCCCATGAGTCTGTTCAATCCATACGCCCTGCGCGATGCCCTCCCCCCCGGCTCCCGGCTGCTGGGGCTCGATCCCGGCCAGAAGACAATCGGGCTGGCCCTGAGCGATGTGACGCTCATGCTCGCCTCGCCCTATCTAAGCCTGAAGCGCCGCAAATTTGGCGAGACCGCCGAAGAGATCGGCCGCATTGTGCGCAAGGAAGGCATTGGGGGGTTGATATGCGGGCTGCCGCTTTCGCTCGATGGGTCGTTCGGCCCAGCGGCCCGCTCCGCACAGGACTGGATGACGGAGCTCTCCACCCGGCTCGATTTGCCGGGCTGCTGCTGGGATGAGCGGCTTTCCTCCAGCGCGGTCAATCGTTTCCTTATCCAGGAAGCCGATATGACACGAAAACGCCGGGCGGAAGTGGTGGACAAAATGGCCGCAGCCTACACGCTCCAATCCTGGCTGGATGCTACGGCTCCACAACCTGAATTCGACTGACTGGTGAGCAGAGGCGTGCCTCGTGCAAAGGCACCCCCGGGGCACGTTTCTGTTTCAGATCCCCAGTACGCATCCCGTCTGTTCGCGTATCCGGCGGCAGGCGGATTCATCCTTGCGCAAATCGAGACCGTAGCTCGGTATGATGGCCTCCAGGCGCGTGCGCCATTCCGGCAGGCGGGAAGCGAAATTCTGCTGGACCACCTTCAGGGCTACAGAAGCCGCAATGGAGGCGCCGGGAGAGGCTCCAAGAACCGCAGCAAGGCTGTGGTCCTGCGCGCTCAACACTTCCGTGCCGAATTTCAGTGTCCCACGCCCGTTCTCGCGCTTGATGATCTGTACACGCTGTCCCGCCACGGCGACGCGCCAGTCATGCTGTCGGGCTGACGGGTAGAAATCCTGCAGTGCTGCGAAGCGCGAAGAGGGTTTTTGCAGAACCTGCCCGATGAGATACCGCACAAGATCGCGGTTATCGACCATCACGTCGAACATGGCGCGCGCATTGTCAGTCGTGATCGAGCGCGGCAGATCCGTCCAGCGGCCGGATTTGAGGAATTTGGTCGTGAACCCGGCATAGGGGCCAAACAGCAGATAGGGTCGCCCGCCGATGATGCGCGTATCCAGATGCGGCACAGACATGGGGGGAGAGCCCACGGCGGCCTTGCCATAAACCTTGGCCGTGTGACGCTGGCACAGGTCAAGATTATCAGCGTGCAGGAATAGCCCGCTTACCGGGAAGCCCGCATAACCATGTGCCTCGGGCAGATCGGCACCCTTGAGCAGTTCGAGCGCAGCCCCCCCTGCCCCAACAAAGACGAATCCGGCCGAGACCGTGCGCGTCTCGCCCGTCTCGGTATTCTGCACACTGACACGCCAGCGCGGGTTGCCACCTGTCCCGCGCCCCTCGCAGTCAAGCGCGGTCACCTTGTGGCGGTAATGAACATCTATGCCCGGCTCGTTGCGCAAATTATCGAAAAGGGTGCGTGTCAGTGTGCCGAAATCGACATCGGTACCCTGTTCCACACGTGTTGCTGCCAGCGTTTCGCCGGGACGCCGTCGTGCCATCATGAGCGGCGCCCACTCCGCTATCTGAGCCGCATCCTCGCTATAGGCCATGGTGTCGAAGCAATGATGACGCACCATGGTCTCGTACCGCGCGCGCAGGAAGGCAACATTCTCCTCGCCACGCACGAAGCTCATATGCGGACAACGCCGGATGAACGACGACGGATCAGTGATCCAGCCTTTCTCTACCAGATGCGTCCAGAGCTGACGGGACAGATCGAACTCCGTGTTCACGTCCAGCGCCTTGGCCATGTCGATACTGCCATCGGGGCGACGCGTGGTGTAGTTCAGTTCGCAATAGGCAGCATGACCCGTCCCCGCATTATTCCATGCTTCGGAACTCTCCTTGGCGCATGAATCGAGCGCCTCGAAAACGCTGATCGTCAGGCTTGGGTCAAGCGACCGGATGAGGGCTGCGAAGCTCGCGCTCATGACACCGGCACCGATCAGGACGATATCGGGGCGTTCTTGGCAGGTCTGGGACATGAGGCAGCTCTTCCAGTCTTGTGACGACGTATCAGGCACATCCACGCCAGGCTTTCAACCTGACAGCAGAGTGCGAATGCTCTTCAAACACAGCTTGATAGCATCAATCGAGCCCCCGGGGGCCGGATCAGCCGGAGTTGATCAGCCGATACAACGATTATCACATGATTTGCGATACGCCCTGAACGCGCTGACAAGCTGAATGATCCCCGAGAGCGCATTTTCCAACCGGGCTCTGAGCGACGCAAAGTCCGGGGATGGACGTATGGTGGGCTCATCAAGATAAAGACGACGGCTGATCTCGACCTGAACCACATGGACCTGCCGATCAGGCGTGCCATAGCGCTCAGTGATGTACCCTCCGGCATAAGGCCGGTTCCGGCCAACAGAGAACCCCTGCGAACCCAACCGATGCGCGAGCCCCTCGACAATTTCAGCCGCACAACTCGTGCCATGCAGGTCGCCCAGAATGATGTCCGGCAGGCGGAGGTGGGGAATGGTCGGCATCGAGTGAAGGTCCAGCAGGACACAAGTCCCGAACCGGCTCACGCACCGTTGAGTCATGCCCTCAAGCGCCTCGTGGTAGGGCAACCAGCACGAAGCGATTCGCTGCGTCGCCTCGGACACCGGCAGCTGATAACGATAGATCCCCCGCCCCGGCCCCGCGATACGCGCCATCATACCGAGCCCACTACGCACCTTGGCTGTGTTTGTCACACTCCCCTCGGGCAGACGCTCGCGAAACATGCCGGGATCGAGCTCCCAGGCGTAGCGATTTACATCGCAATACGCCCGGGGAAACTGGGCACAGAGCAACGGTATTCCCCATGATGGAGCGGCCTCAAACAGCAGATCGACATACGCATCCTCACTGCGGCGCAGGGAGACAAGATCCAGGCGGGACTGCCTGAGAAAGCTCTGAGGATAAGCACGACCGGAATGGGGCGACGCCAGAATGAGTGGCGCCACGGGCTCGGCCACATCATGAAGCAAAAAACTGTTGGAAAGACAGAGCTCTGGCTCCCATGACGCGCTCTGGATCATTTTTTTTCCGCTACGGTGATTTTTTTAGAAAACCCATCTTGCCAGCCCCGTCAACGTCCGCTAAAAGGCCGCTCACGGACCGGATGGGCGCATAGCTCAGCGGTAGAGCACTACCTTGACATGGTAGGGGTCACAGGTTCAATCCCTGTTGCGCCCACCATCCGGTCCGTTGATTATCTCCTAAAATAAGCTATTTATTCTGTGAGCAGATCAAGCAATTTACAGATCAGCTCTGGACGGCATACTCATACAGGATGAGCGCTGCCAGACGCTCCTGCGTCCTCGCTTATGCTCGATCTGCGGCAGAGCGTAGAAATAATCAACAGGCGAGCCTGTGCCCACAAAAGTAGCCTTGCCGGGATGCCCCAAACAGCGCGCTCTTGCTACGATGACTCCCCCTGCCGGCACCGAATATGTCGTTCATCCTGGATATCAGGCTGAAAGCCAGAACAGATAGCGACAGAACTCGGTAATTTCAGGATTCAGTCGCAGGAATTGCACTTGTCGCCTCAAAGAAAGGCAATTGTCGGCAATTTCTTCTTTCGGTGACCAAACATCGCCTCGACTTTATGCCGTCGGTGAATGCAGGCGTCATGGTGCGGAATTGGCGCTTTTCGACTCTTTGTCGCCAAGATGGAGGGGGCGTTCAAACGCCCAACCAGCATTTGCCTAACACGATTGTTGTCCTGACGTAGATTGCCGATCAGGGACCGAGCGGTTGCACATGCGACATGACAAAGCCGTGGTCATAAGGCCATGTGCCTGGCCTTCGAGGCGCAGACGAGCCGCCATATGCTGCACCCTGAGATAAAAGCTGTCGATCATCAATTCGTCCCGGACGTAAGCCCTGTTGTCAGGGCGGAAAAATCTGGACGAACGCACCAGGATGCCTCCCGCGGGTAGCGCTCAACCTGCCCTAATGATCCACATTCCAGACCAGAAGAGTGCGTAAGATACGGCCGCAGAATGTGCCTCCTGCTTCCGGGAGACCTTTCCTTATCGCGATAGGTTCAGCCGGATCATGAAATCGTCAGACATCGATGGATGTGCGCATCACATACGGCAGTATAGCGATCACCAGACGACGAACAGGTCCGATTTTTTCTCCTCATATCTCCCAGGGTCAACAATGCATTGCAGCACCTCAACCGTCATCAGACAGTTAACGTTCTGGGTATGCAATGTATTATCAACGCGTCAGCATAAACTGACTCACCATTTACCACACTTAGATGAAAAAAATTTCGTGTGATGGAAAGAGCGAATTGCCTCACCGGCTGCGACGCAAGATAAAAATTTAATCTTTCTCCTACTAAAAAAGGCTTGCAGTCCGATCGTCAAAGTTCGTTAATAACCGAAGCGTCTTACCTCAATAATAATAACACCCATCAAGCAGGTCCCATGCTGAAAAACTCGTTCGTCATTCTGTCTGCGCTCATAGCCTGGGCAACCTCATCCCTCATCGTGGCACTGGGTATGCCCAATCTTGCCTCTTTGACCGATGGTCTGGACATGATTGGGGAAGCGCTCTTCACTGTTGGTATCCTGCTGATGTTCGTGCGCCTGGCACTCAATTCCTATCGCCACAGTGTGAATACACGTAGCACCATAGGTCATACGAGGCAGAGCTAACCCGTCCTCCTGCCTCGGCTTGCATAGGGTCCAGGCCGAGACGGGGCGTGAGTGATCTCGTGGCGTGCCTCAGCGCCTCAAGAAAACCTGATCACGGCAGACCCGACAGTTTTGCGTTGGCTCAAGCCAGACCGCGTGACATGCGCTAAACCATTGTCACACCTCGCAGAACGACGGAAATAGACTCAGCAGGCGTGTTCCCACCGGAGATCTCCGCAGTCCCGTCGATGAAACGAGGCCGCACCGCCTGGCCGTAGCGGCGAATCTGTTACGCGCTACGCAGGCGGCCGAAGCGGGTCTGATTGACTATGGAGTTCCCACTGCCCATGTCCAGCTACGTCCCTCATCGTGAAAACAAAACGAGGAACATGTCGCTTCACGATATTTTCCCCGATCATCACGCTCTGATGCGCGCTCTCGTCTCCAAGGCATCGGAGCTCGGTCCGGTACCTTATGCCATTGTCTGGCCATGCAGCGGCCATGCTCTGCGCGGCGCCGTTGAGGCAGCACGTCATCGTATCATCACCCCGCTCCTGGTCGGGGATCGCGCCGAAATCGAGAGCGTAGCGCGCAAGACCGACCTGGATATCACCGGCCTGCGGATCGAGCAGGCGGGTGATGAGGCCAGCGCTGTAACGCAGGCAATTGCCCTGGTTCATGCTGGCGAGGCCCACGGCCTCACCAAGGGAAGCCTCCATACCGATACCTTCATGGCGGGCATCATCAGGCAGGAGAGCGGCCTGCGCACGAAGCGGCGCATGAGCCATGTGTTTTGCATCAACGTGCCTGATTATCCTGACCTGCTTCTTGTTTCCGATGCCGCGATCAATATTGCTCCGGATCTGATCACCAAGCGTGACATCGTACAGAATGCCATCGATCTGCATCACGCACTTGGTCTCGGCACGCCGCGCGTTGCCCTGCTATCTGCGGTCGAGACCATCAATACAAAAATCCAGGGGACCCTCGACGCGGCAAGCCTCTGCAAGATGGCAGACCGCAAGGAAATCACGGGAGGTGTGCTCGATGGCCCGCTGGCCATGGATGTCGCAGTCAGCAGTGATTCAGCCAAGATCAAGGGCGTGGTGTCTGAGGTGGCCGGTCAGGCGCAAGTTCTCGTTGCCCCCGATCTGGAGTCAGGGAACATCCTCGTCAAAAGTCTTGCGTTCCTCGGCAAATCGGCGACATCGGGCATCGTCATGGGCGCCAGGGTACCGGTCCTGCTGACGAGTCGGGCAGATGATGCAACGGCGAGACTGGCCTCCGCTGCGATCGGGGCCCTCTACGCCCGCTATCTGGACAGCAACCGCGGTCAATAACGCTACTGCCGATCATTATCCCCGACCCTGCGAAGGGTCGGGGAGGAAGACGTCACAGGTTTTGCGCCAACCAGCCTTCCTGCGGAAGGGTGAAGCCGTGCCATGCGGCGGCACCCATTTCCATGCTGTTGTGGGGCACATATTTCATGACCATTAGTTTGGCGCCTTCTGGCAACAGCTTGGCCAGTACATCGCGCAAATCGGCGATGATCAGGTTTGACGTGACGAGCCAGAAATTGTCGATCTCGTGAAATCCCTCGCTGAAGCTCGCCAGCTTCTGTTCAAGCGCTGCGTAATCCTGACCCGGCAAACGCTCATAGGCGACGATATAGGTAGTCAATCTACAGATGTCCTTGCGTTGCGGACCGGGAGCAAGCCGGCCTCTACGTCATTTTCGGGGAACAGTAACCCTTCCCTCACAAAATCATGACAGTTACGTGAAATATTTGCCACAACACTGCCGTGTTTAACGTATGTGTGCAGCATTGAGGAGTAAGTTCAATGACGATTTTCGAGCACTACTGGCAAAGCGTCAAAGCCTGGCTACGGGGGCTTTTCACGAAAGATCTGCACCTCCGCGGGGCATGACGCTGCCTGGACCCATATAAGAGCCCGGCGGCGGGCGGTCGATCGGCGGGGATATGGCCTCGGCGCTGGGCCAGGCCTCCTCACCCGGACGCGGGGGGACCATCGCAAAGCGCGAGCGGGGCAGCGCTTCGGGACACTCGGCTCTCATGCGCAGAATGATCTTCTCGCGGATATCACAGCGCAGATCCCAGCTTTGCAGCGCATTGCGTGCACTGGCGATGATGCGAATCTTCAGTGTCTGCGCATCGCAATCCGCTACCTGACAATCAAACACCTTTCCGTCCCACAGCGGACAGGTCTTGATGATCTCAGCGAGAAAGCCCCTTATCGTCTCAATGGGGGCTTCATAATCCACGTAGAGAAAGACGACACCAATGATGGCAGCGGAGTTGTGGGTCCAGTTCTCGAACCGGTTTTCGAGAAAATAGGAGATCGGCACGATGTGACGTCGCCAGTCCCATACACGCAGTACGACATAGGTCGAGGTAATCTCCTCCACCCACGCCCAGTCGCCATTGATGATAATCAGATCTTCCATACGAATGGGCTGGGTGATGGCAATCTGTACGCCGGCAAGCAAATTCGTCAGCAGGCCGCGGGCCGAAAGACCAACGACCAGTGAGGCGGCGCCCGCCGAAGCAAACAATGAGACGCCATACTGACGGACCGAATCGAAGGTCATCAACGCTGTGGCGACCGTCACGATACCCACCAGAATTTCGGCCAGGCGGCGCAAGACCCTGATCTGCGTCTGATGCGTACGGATCATGATGTCATCGACATGATCCCGCGCCGTGATTTTCTGAAGATAAGCCTCGGTCATGATACGGAAGGCGACAATGGCAGCATAACCCACCATCAGGATGCCAATAAAGAGAAGCAGCTTCTGCAGAAGCTGTGTCGTCTCCCAGGTGAATCCCGAAGCCGCAGGCAGAGCCGAGAGCAGAACCGCCAACACGACCATCACACGCACGGGACGACGCATGGCCAGAATGATTTTGCGCAGCACCGCCTCTTCGCGATGGCCAAAGATACGCAGGATAACGACTGAAACGAGCTTGCTGGCATAAAACGCCACGGTGGCCAGCACCACGAGCATGAGAACGGAGACAAGCTGCGCCGGCAACCAGTCGAAATAGGCGCGCAGGGCGAAAAGAGAGCTTAAAAACTGCTGCTTCAAAGTGGATATCCAGATCCTTGAGAGGGATGAGGAGCGCCGAGCCAGCCGCCCCGGCACCGTGGGGCAACCCGTTGACATACCATGCCACAGACTGCCCACCGGGTAAAAACACGATCCGCGCAAAAACCTCCCGGCAGAGTGTTGACACATCCGCCCAACCCTTTTAATTCCACGCCCACCGGTCGCGATGGCGGCGTAGCTCAGCGGTAGAGCAGGGGAATCATAATCCCTTGGTCGGCGGTTCAAATCCGTCCGCCGCTACCATCCGACCGGTAATTCCCTACATGGACATCCATCGCCTTCCTGCCTAAATGACGCTTATGAAAGCGCCACTTGCAGCGGTCACGATGGTTTATAACGAACCGGTTTTTCTTCCGGTCTGGCTACGCCATTATGGCAACATGGTTGGCTTGCAGCGCTGCTATGTTATCGACCATGGGTCGGATGATGGCTCTACAACCTCGATCGGTGCCAATCGCCTGCAAATCCCTCGCTCTGCGCAGGATGATGCCAGACGTGCGCGCGCCATCAGCGCTGTCTGCGCCGGGCTGCTCGAATGGTATGATACAGTTCTGTATTGCGATGTCGACGAGATGGTCGTGGCAGATCCCGCCTGTTTCGGCTCTCTTATGGACCTGTCAGAAGCCCGTCAGGCCCCATGTCTGACCGCTACGGGGTTCGATGTCCTGCACAAGGCCGACATGGAACCATCAGTCGACTTTACACGCCCTATTTCAGAGCAACGTCGCCTGCTGCGCTTCTCAGCCGCCATGTGCAAGCCGTGCCTGATCAGATCCCCCGTGACATGGTCTCCGGGCTTTCACAGCGTACAGGAAAGCCTCCCTAGCCCCGATCCGGCGTTGATGCTGTTTCATCTGCGCTACAGCGATCTGAATGCCGGGCTGGACCGACTGCGTCGCACCCGTACCCAACCCTGGTGCAGCGACAATGCGGGGAGCCACCAACGTATGGCGGATAATGCCTGGAAGACCATGCTGGCCTCCATGGCCGGGTTAACAGAAGAGGGCTCAACGCTCGAAAGCAATGACCCCACCCTGCTTACGTGGCGAGAGAGAATCAATCGTGAGGCACCGGATCGAGTTCACGACCCCTACCCTATCGACCTGAGCCTGTCGGGCGATCGTCTATGGCCCCTGCCCGAAAGGTTCAGGGGCCTGTTCTAAACGGATCGAGCCAGAATTACTCAGCCGTTTCCTCAACGACTTCCTCAGATTCACCTTCAGCACCGGACTCATCGCCCTGACGGCGGTCATCCTGATCCTGCTGGGCGCGGGCGCGCTGCTGGTGACGCTCCTGGCGCTCCATCTGGCTCTGCTGCGCCGCCTGGGTCATGGCGTTGAGAATACGGAAATAATGCTCGGCATGCTGGAAGTAGGCTTCTGCCAGGATACGGTCACCCGTGCCCGTCGCATCACGACCAAGTTGGAGATACTTCTCGAAAAGCTGCTGGGCCGTACCGCGCACACGCATATCGGGGCCATTGCTGTCGAACACGTGGTTACGGTTCAGGGGCGTCTGGCCATTTGAATGACGCGACCCGCCACCGCTCGGACGATGGTGACGGCTTCTCATACGTTTCATATTCATGGATCCGCGTAGCACTTTCGTATTCGCAATCCCGACCCGGCAGAGCACAGGTTCGGCGTGATTGCAGGGAATGAATGACCCTTGGTTTGTCTATTGCAGGCCGGATTACAGGATCAGGCCACTACTCCGCACAGCCCGATCACGAGGATCATTGCGAAATCGCGGAAAACGGCCTGTTCTGCCGATGAGTACACCGGTGATCTCAACAGACCGATCAACGCAAGCTAGCAAGTTTGGAACACACTGCCAATGGTTTTTCCTGCAAACCCGCCAGAGAGATCATACAGGCTCGAAGCAAAGGGCACGAATGATCCCCCCAAGATCTCGTCTCGCCTCACGCAGCGACAGTCCCTGCCCTGCCCCAAGCGCTGTGACGTCATCCTCCTGTCCTTGCCCAATTTCCAGAACAAGCAACCCACCCGGTGCAAGATGGCGCGACATCTGACGCATGATCGCCCGATACGCCTCCAGCCCATCATCGCCGCCCACAAGAGCGCGCATGGGCTCATGATCACGCACCTCTGGCATCAATCCGGCAATATCGGCCGCCGGAATATAAGGCGGATTGCTGAGGATGATCTCAAAACGGCCCGTCAGTGCATCGGTCCAGCTGCCAGCCAGAAAGGCGCTGCGTTGCACCAACCCGTTCCTGATGGCGTTGCGCTGTGCCAGGGCGGCAGCATCCGGAGACAGATCCACCCCGACACCAAAAGAGGCCGTATATTCACTCAGCGCCGCCAGAAGCAGACATCCGGTGCCTGTACCGAGGTCAAGCACATGCTGCGGCTTGTCCCGGTCGGGTCTCAAATCGAGCAAGGCCTCGATCAGCGTCTCGCTGTCACCACGCGGGATAAGCGTATGGGGCGACACGTCCAGGGTCAGGTTCCAGAACCCGGCCTCTTCCTCGATCAGCGCCATAGGCACCCGCGCGCAACGGCGCGTGACGCCCGATTCCAGTCTGGCCATTGCGGAGACCGGTACGACGTCTCGTGTCAGGAGCGCAGAGGCATCACAGGCAAGCGCCCAGCATACGAGCCGACGCGCCTCCATCCGTGCCGCCTCAATCCCGGCGCTGTCCAGCCGCCTGGCGGTCTCATCAAGAACTTGTCTGAGAAGTGATGGATTACCGCTCACTGCCTACTCCTGAAACGGCTTATGATACGGGGATGAGAAAGATCATGCCCCTGCTGACCGTCTTCGTCATGCTAAGCCCAACCGTCGCACTGGCCGAGAGCTTCACTGTTACAGATGACCGCGCGCCCATAGAAGTGTCTGAGGTTTCACGCCTCTATATCGACGGGTCACTCGCCGCGACCTTCCGCCTCGATGACAAGACACCAAGCCTGACAAAAAAGATCGAAATCCCTCTGGGCCGCGTCAATCATGACTATGCCCTTTGCGGCCAGATCACGGTTATCAACGCCGAAGGACGATCGGAAACCCATCAGGTCAGCAGTCAGGGAACGCTTCATCACCCCGAGGGGCATCACCTGCTCGCCCTGGGCGATGAAAACTTCACTGATTTTTTCCTGCGCGAGCCGAATGATCCCGAGATTGCCAAACATCACCCCGGTCACGCCGATATCTGCGCTTCGCCTGTAAGCTGAGGCTGCAGCCAGCGTCTCTCTCTTACTTCAGTTGAGCCCTTCCGCCGCCAGAAGGGCTGTCTGCTCTTCCTGCGTCAGGGCATCAACAATCTCGTCAAACTCGCCCAGCATAACCCGGTCTATCTTGTGCAGGGTCAGATTGATGCGATGATCCGTCACCCGGCCCTGGGGGAAATTATAGGTCCGGATGCGCTCCGAGCGATCACCGGTGCCAACCTGGGATTTACGATCGGCCGCACGGCTGGCATGCGCTTGGGCACGCTGCATTTCGTAAAGGCGCGCCCGAAGGATCTTCATGGCTTTGGCCTTGTTCTTGTGCTGGCTTTTCTCTTCCTGCATGGCCACCACAATACCGCTAGGCATGTGGGTGATACGCACCGCGCTCTCGGTCTTGTTGACATGCTGCCCACCGGCGCCTGAAGCGCGATAGACATCGATACGCAGATCACCCTCATCAATGGCCACGTCCACCTCTTCCGCCTCCGGCATGATCGCCACAGTCACGGTGGAAGTATGAATACGGCCCTGACTTTCCGTGGCCGGAACACGCTGCACACGATGCACGCCGGACTCGTATTTCAGGCGGGCAAATACCGATCGCCCCGAAATGGTAGCGACGCCTTCACGCAGGCCCGACAGGTCGCTCTCGTCATATTCCATGACCTCGAAGCGCCAGCCATGCAGATCCGAAAACCGTTTATAGGCTCCGAAAAGCTCGGCCGCGAAAAGCGCCGCCTCGTCTCCACCCGCCGCCGGGCGAATTTCGAGAATGGCACTGCGTTCATCGGCCTCGTCACGCGGCAGCAGCGCAAGCCGTACCTGCTGGTGCAGCCCCTCCAGCTGACCCTCGATCTCCATGATCTCGCCTTGCGCAAGTTCACGCATCTCGGGGTCGTCCAGCATGGCCTGAGCGTCCTTGTGGGCGCTTTCCGCACGACGATAGGCGAGGATGGATGACACGACGGGCTCAAGTTCGGCAAACTCGCGCGAGGCCCGCACGAATTCCTCACCCTGTATCTCGCCGCTCGACATGAGGGCCTGCAATTCATCCGACCGGGCGACGATACGCTCCAGCCTGTCATCCAGTGCCACGATTACTGCGCTTTCAGGAAATGATCCGCGAGGGCGTCGAGCGCAATCTCGGTCTGCTCACGCTTGCCCAGATCGCGCACGGTCACGGCACCACGTGCCAACTCGTCCTCGCCCACCAACACCATATGAGCCGCGCCAGACTTCACCACACGCTCCATGCGCTTTTTCAGCGAGGAACGAGTCTCGATCTCGGCAGCGAGACCGGCATTGCGGAGAGTTTGTGCGGCTGTGATGGCGGCAGCAAGCGTTGCCTCACCGGTGGGGAGCACCGCGACAGGACGCGGCTGAACAGGGGCGGCCTCGATCAGCAGCGCCAGACGTTCGATTCCACCTGCCCAGCCGATAGCCGGTGTGGCAGGACCGCCCATCTGCGCGACCAGCCCTTCATAGCGCCCGCCAGCCAGAACAGTGCCCTGCGCGCCCAGACGATCGGTGACGAACTCGAAGGCCGTATGGCTGTAATAATCGAGCCCGCGCACAATATGCGGGTTCTCGACAAAACCGACGCCAAACAGATCAAGCTTACGACGCAGATCATCCCAGAAAACGCGCGATGCCTCGTTCAGATAGGCACCAAATTTCGGAGCCTCCTCCAGAAGCGCCCGGTCCTGCGCTGATTTACTGTCGAGGATACGCAGTGGATTGGCTTCGAGGCGGGCGCGGCTCTCATCCGAAAGCGCGCTCTCATGGGCCTTGAAATAGGCCACGAGGGCCTCACGCCAGGCCTGTCGGCTATCGAGATCACCCAGCGTATTGATTTCAAGCGTCACGGCATCGCCCAGACCCAGCGCCTTGAGTATGGCGTGCGCCATAGCGATGGTTTCGGCGTCCATCAGCGGATCAGTGGCGCCGAGAAGCTCGGCCC
Organism: Asaia sp. A2; assembly: GCF_057319415.1. Taxonomy (NCBI): domain Bacteria; kingdom Pseudomonadati; phylum Pseudomonadota; class Alphaproteobacteria; order Acetobacterales; family Acetobacteraceae; genus Asaia; species Asaia sp. A2. Next base: position 234,863 of record NZ_JBXWTO010000002.1, on the reverse strand, counting down.
CTATCTGATGGAACTGGCGGAAGCGTCCCTTCTGCGGGCGCTCGTAGCGAAACATCGGCCCGTTATAGAACACGCGCTGCGGCAGAGCCTGCGTCAGACCATTGGTCACGAAGGCACGGCAGATCGCCGCTGTTCCTTCAGGGCGCAGGGTCAGGCTGTCGCCGCCGCGATCCTCGAAGGTGTACATTTCCTTGGTCACGACATCCGAGGTATCGCCCAGCGTGCGGGAAAACACGCGCGTATCCTCGAAAATCGGCGTCGACCACTCTTCGTAGCCATAGCGACGTGTGACCTCACGCGCCGTATCCACCACGTGGGCGTGGCGGCGCGCGGCATCGCCAATCAGGTCATGTGTGCCGCGAACAGGCTGCAACTGACTCATGATTCAGGCGCCCGCCAGCGCGGCCTCGGCCTTTTCGACCTCTTCCTGCGCGGCTTTTTCAGCTTCAATCTTCGCCACGCGTTCTTCCACGAGGTCGACGATATGTTCGATCATGTCCTGACCTTCGTTCAGGCGATGATCCTGCTTGCCCGCCGAATAGACCATGTGACGGCCAGCGCCACCACCGGTCACGCCCAGATCGGTCATCAGCGCCTCACCGGGGCCGTTCACGACACAGCCGATGATGGAGAGCGTCAGCGGCGTCTTGATGTGCTGCAAGCGGTCTTCGAGGGTCTGCACCGTCTCGACCACGTTGAAACCCTGACGCGCACAGGACGGGCAGGAAATGATCTTCACGCCACGATGGCGCAGACCGAGCGACTTGAGAATATCCCAGCCAACGAGCACTTCCTCTTCCGGAGGCGCAGAAAGCGAGACGCGCATCGTGTCACCCACGCCTGCCCAGAGCAGATTGCCCAGACCGATGGAGGATTTCACGGTACCCGCGCGCTTCGATCCGGCTTCCGTGATGCCGATATGCAGCGGGTGATCGCACACTTCGGCAAGCTGCTGATAAGCCGCAACCGCCATGAACACATCAGATGCCTTCACGCTGATCTTGAATTCGTGAAAGTCATGGTCCTGAAGGATCTTGGCATGCTCAAGCGCACTCTCGACCAGTGCGTCGGGGTTGGGCTCACCGTATTTCTCGAGCAGGTGCTTCTCAAGCGACCCGGCATTGACGCCGATACGGATGGAACAGCCATAGTCGCGTGCAGCATTCACGACCTCCCGCACACGCTCGGCGCTACCGATATTACCCGGATTGATACGCAGGCAGGCCGCTCCGGCCTTGGCTGCTTCAATCGCGCGCTTATAATGGAAGTGAATATCCGCCACGATCGGCACGTTCACTTCGCGCACGATCTCGGCCAGGGCGGCGGTGCTCTCCTCATCGGGGCACGACACACGAACGATATCCACGCCGGCAATTTCCGACAGACGGATCTGCTCGATCGTTGCCTTGGCGTCCGAAGTAAGCGTGTTGGTCATTGTCTGGACCGATATCGGCGCATCACCGCCGACAGCGACCTTGCCAACATGAATCTGACGGGACTTGCGACGTTCGATATACTGGTAGGGGCGATATCCGCTCATAATCTCGTCTCCGTATCGGTTGACGGTCCCCGGTGGGCGGTGTCAACCGGGGGCTTCGCCGGAACCCTGTTCCAGAACGCCGCCCCGTGTCTGTGTCATGCTGGCCAGAACAAGACGCCCTGAGGCATCGCTTTCTGCCCGTCTCCTGTGAGCACCGTCCGCATTTTACGGCGTCAGGCCTCGTTAGTCGTCCATAGTCTTCTGCAGCAATGCGTGTCGGAAAGGAGGAGAACCTCATGCCCGACAGGCATCGGTGGTGGTGCTTTAGCGCGGCTGAGCCGTCTGTTCCAGTTGTCGCGCGTTGAGGCGGTCAGTTTCCGACTCATGCGACGTACTGGCGGGCGGGCTCGCGCGATGCACCGGTGCCGTAACTTTTGGGGTCGCAGCAGTGTTTTTCAAGTCCGCCGTGGCACTGACGACATCGTTGCCATCATTATGCGTTACCGGGGCCACAGGCGCAGTGCTTGCGGCGATGCCACTGCTATCCTGCCCGAGCTGCCCATCACGGATCGCGTCAGCCGTCACGACGAGGTTACGCCGTACCGCCCCGACACGCCCAAGGGCGGATGTTGTGACATCACCGGCCGAAAGCGTAAGGCCACCCGCATTGCCGAGCGTCATGCGATAAGGCCCGGCATCGGCGGGGCCCTGCCAGGTTTCACCGGATTTGAGCACCCGGCTGAAAACGGTCGCGCCATTCCTGTCACGTATCGACACCCACGCATCGGCGGCGGCATGAAGTCCGATCATGTTGGCAGCCACGCTCGAAATTGGCGTCACCGCACCACCCGGCAAGGGTACTGCGGTCGAAGCAGCGTTCTGCGTCGAGCTACCCTGCCCTGTCGTGCCTTGATCAGCCACCGTCTGGGCGTTTGTGTTCGACCCAGGGCCGATCTGGCCCGGCGTGGGAACAGAACCAGCCGAAGCGGACTGCCCTGAACTGGCCTGTCCGGACTGCGTTCCGGGTGTTGCGCCCTGAGGGCCGGGGCCAAGGGCAGACGGCATTTGCCCTGTCATAGGCGCGCTGGAAACAGGGGGCTGACCGTTTGCCCCCTGCTGCACACTATTGCCGACGGGCGGTTGCGACGTCGCGGCTGAAGGTGCTGTTGGCACAGCGCCGGCCATCCGGGATGACGGCGTCTGAGGCGATGGCGCAAGCCCTTGCTCTGGCATGACGGCTGCAATCTGCGGCGACGTCGTGCCATGTTGCGTCACACCGGGCATGATCTCTGCCACCGGCGGCATCTGATGCGTCGGCGCGGGCTCCGAGCCGAAGAAATGATAATAGCCGATATAGGTCCCGACCAGAACGGCCAGTCCTGCCCCCACCCAGAGACCCACAGGCACCCCGCGCTCCGAGACAGGCTCGGGGAAACTCAGTTCGGTCTTGCGGTCAAAGGCACCGCGGGTATCGTGGCGAAACCGTGCAACGGCCTGATCGGGATCCATGCCCACGGCCTGGGCGTAGGTCCTCAGAAAACCCAAGGCGTAGGCGCTGCCCGGAAAGACCGCCATGTTCCCCTCTTCGAGGGCCAGCAGATAACTCTCGCGGATACGCAACCACCCGGCCACGTCAGGCAGGGCCCATCCGAGCTCCTCACGTCGGGCGCGCAGATCAACCCCGACCCCGCGTGCCCCCTCGCCCGCGCTGCCCTGCCATCCGGGAATACGGTCTGTGGTCTTATCTGGCATGATTACCCGACTGCAAACTCTGAGGGCGCAGGATGCCCTGTACGGGCGTCTCTTGCAACCAGCGCGTCAACCGCCTGCTCAACCAGATCATGCAGAATCTCGGCAACCGGGCGAATGGCCTTGACCATGCCAACGGACTGCCCGGCCATCACCGAGCCTTCCTCCACATCGCCTTCGATCACGGCGCGGCGCAGCGCACCGGCCCAGAAGTGCTCGATTTCAAGCTGGGCTTCTTCCTTGGTCAGTTCGCCCGAGGTGAACCGGCCCAGCGTCGCCGCCTGATGGGCCATGAAACGGCGCGTGCCAGCATTATTCAGCCCGCGCACCGGAATGACCGGAAAGCGTTCGTCAATCTGGTTGGATGTTACGGCATCACGTGCCGCCGCTCGCACAAAGGCCTTCTTGAAGGCCTCATGCGCGATGCTCTCGCTGCTGGCAGCAAAAAGCGTGCCCAGCTGCGCACCGGATGCGCCCTGCTCCAGATAACCCAGAACGGCATCCCCACGCGCCAGGCCACCTGCGACGAAAACAGGTACGTCATGAATATGGGGCAGAATTTCCTGAGCCAGAACATTCAGGGACACCGGCCCGACATGACCGCCCGCCTCTGAACCCTCAATGACCAGCGCCTCGATCCCCTGCTTGACCAGACGCTTGCCCAGCGCCAGAGCCGGCGCAAACCCGATTGCCCGAGCACCACCATCACGCACCTGCTTGATGGTGGCCCCGCTCGGCACACCACCAGCCAGCACGACATGCCCGACCTTCGCTGCGATGCAGACATCGACCAGCTTGTCGAGCTCAGGGTGCATCGTGATGAGGTTCACGCCAAACGGCTTGTCTGTCAGAGCCTGCGTGGCCGCAATTTCTTCGGCCAGACGGTCGGGCGTCATGGCCCCGCAGGCAATCACGCCAAACCCGCCGGCATTGGAAATGGCCGAAACGAGATTGCGCTCGCTCACCCAGGACATTGCACCGCCCAGAATGGCGGTTGGCGTGCCAAGGAACTGGCAACCCGGGGCCCATAGCCGGTCAAGCGTGGCACGGGCTTTCTGGCGGGCAGGATCGATGCTGGTGTCGGTCATGCTCATTCCCCGTCCAGACCATAAGCCGTGTGCAGGGCGCGCATGGCGAGTTCCATATATTCGGCGTCGATCAGCACCGAGATCTTGATTTCACTGGTGGAGATGACCTGCACATTGATCCCGCGATCCGCGAGGGTCTGGAACATGGTGCTGGCCATACCCGAATGTGAGCGCATGCCGATGCCGACGACGCTGATCTTGACGACGTCATTGGCTGTATGGATCTCGCCATACTGGATGTCGGCCCGTGCGGCCTCAAGTGCGGCGAGCGCGCGCGCCTGATCACCCTTGGGTACGGTGAAGGTCATGTTGGTCGAGCCGTCAGAGCCGACGCTTTGTACGATCATGTCCACATTCACCCGCGCCTCGGTCAACGGGCTGAAAATGGCAGCGGCAATACCCGGACGGTCCGGGATTCGGCTCACCGAGATCTTTGCCTCGTCCAGAGAATAGGCGATCCCCGTGACCAGTTCCTTTTCCATCATCTCGTCCTCATCCACCACCAGCGATCCCGAAAGCTCTGTCTCGGGTTCAAAACTCGACAACACGCGCACGCGCACTTTTTCTTTCATGGCCAGCCCGACAGAGCGGGTCTGGAGTACCTTGGCCCCGACCGAAGCGAGCTCAAGCATCTCCTCGAAGGTGATGCGATCCAGCTTCCTGGCCTTTTTCACGATACGCGGGTCGGTGGTGTAGATACCATCGACATCGGTATAGATATCACAGCGATCCGCCTTGATGGCAGCGGCAACGGCCACCGCCGAGGTGTCAGAGCCACCCCGACCCAGTGTGCTGATCCGCTCTCCCGGCGCGACGCCCTGGAACCCGGCAATGACCGGCACTTCACCCTGCTCCAAGCAGGCAATCAGCGCAGCGCCTTCAACATCGCCAATACGCGCCTTACCGTGGGCATCATCAGTACGAAACGGAATCTGCCAGCCCTGCCAGGACCGTGCTGGCACACCGAGCGCCTGTAGTGCGATGGCTGTCAGCCCACTCGTGACCTGCTCGCCACTGGCCACCACAGCATCATATTCGCGTGCGTCGGCCATGGGATCGAGCGCACTGACATACCCGACCATCTGGTTGGTCACGCCAGCCATGGCGGAAACCACGACGGCAACCTGATGGCCTTTTTCCCGTTCCTTACGCACACGTTCGGCCACCGCGCGAATACGATCGAGATCGGCCACTGAGGTTCCGCCGAACTTCATGACGATCCGGGTTGGGCACTGGTCTGAAGACGTCATAATTGTGCACCTGGCTCCGTACGTAGCAGAAAGCGTTCAATCACAGCGTGCCGGGAACGGATTTTCCAGCCTGCGATGTTGCGCAAGGAAAGGCGGGTCACATACTAAGTCCAGATCGCGCCGTCCAGATACTCTGGAACAACGGACCCATTTCTGTATGCCTGGAAACAACATGCCGGATCACGCAGCTTCTTCCGTCTCAGATCGCGAGATCGCCCATTTCGACCAGCTTGCCGCGACCTGGTGGGACCCGAAAGGACCCATGAAGCCCCTGCACGACATGAACCCCATGCGCACCGAATGGGTCAATGCGCATCTCAAACGCCTGCAGGGGTCGCGCGGCGGCAGGCTCTCCCTTCTCGATATTGGCTGCGGAGCCGGGCTTGCCAGCGAGGCCTATGCCCGTATGGGCCATGACGTTCTGGGCCTCGACGCCTCGCCCGAGGGCATACGGGCGGCGCAGGCCCATCTGGCAGATCATCCCTTGCCGGACAATACTGGCCCGCTGGTCTATCGCAATGGCAGCGCCGAGACGCTCGTCCGCGAAGGGCAGAGCTTCGATGCCATCTCTGCATTGGAGGTGATCGAGCACGTCAATGACCCACAGGAATTCCTCGCGCTGCTCCATTCCCTGACCAAGCCGGGTGGCCTTGTTGCGGTATCGACGCTCAACCGCACCCTGCTCTCGCTGGCTGTCGCAAAGATCGGAGCCGAATACATTGCGCGCCTGCTGCCTGTCGGTACGCATGACTGGCAGAAATTCATCAAACCTGAGGAACTGCACAGAATGGGGCGGGCCGTTGGCCTGCGTATGATCGATGTTGCCGGCATGAGCTACCGGCCGATGCACTGGCGCATCACGCGTGACACGAGCATCAACTACATCACGATGTTTGTACGAGACTGAGAGCAACGGCCTGACAGACTATAGGCTGTCAGGCTTTTCGCCCTGTTAAGTGGGCGTATCGTAATCCGGTCCTAGGCCGTAAGCACGGCGGGCCAGAAAGGCACTGAATTCATCGGTGCCGTGACTTTCCAGCGCCTGAGCGAGGCCTTATCAGCCCTGCATCAGCCAAAGTCGCTCCGCCCGCGAGCGCCACCTCATCTCCGCCCCGCTCCTTTTGGGTCCGAGGGCAGAAAGAGTTTGCACCCGCCGGTTGGATCAGACTTCCGTATCCATGAAGGCGAAAGTGGTGGGGCTTCCGACCGGGGTAAAGTTTTCGGTAAAGCCGAGCTGACCGCTCGCCTTGTCGATCCTGAATGACGTCACGGCATCACTACGCTGATTGGCACAGAACAGGAAGCTGCCCGACGGGTCGAACATCATGGCGCGACCGTAATCGGCATGCATCCAGGCTTCATCCTGCAAGGTCAGGGTGCCGTCATCGCCCACCTTGAACACGGCAAGGGAATCACCCAAACGGTTCGAGGCATAGACAAAGCGGTCATCGGCCGAAATCAGGATTTCAGCTGCGAGCGTGCTGCCACGGAAATGCGATGTGACAGTGCTGACCGATTGCAGATTGTTGATTGCCCCTGTCTGCGGGTCAAAAGCGCTGACGACAATTTTCGAGTCCTGCTCACACAGATTGTACATGAGCTTGCCGGAGCGATTGAACTGGAAATGACGCGGCGCGCTGCCTGGCGTCATGTCGTAATAAGGCGTCTTGGCCGGGACGAGCTTTCCCGTCTGCAAGTTAAGCGTCCAGACATACACACGATCAAGGCCGGCATCATCGGCGATCACGAACTTGCCGCTCGGATCGCTCTGGATCATGTGCGGATGCGACCCCGAGTGATCGGATACCGCGAAATTTCCTTGGGGATTATCTGCCGCACGCTCGGGCTGGCGTGGCCCGGTATTGTGCACGACATCCGTCGCCGGACCGAGCGACCCGTCAGGCCGGATGGGTATCACAGCCACAGAGCCCCCCATATAGTTGGCTACGAGGACATAACGCCCTGAGTGATGCACGCTCAGATGCGCTGGCACAGCCCCGCCGGAGCTGACGGCATTGAGTTTCTTGAGCGAGCCTGTCTTGCGATCCACCGCGAAAGCGGTCACCGAGCCGTCGCCATCCTTGTTGAAATCGTCGATCTCGCTCAGCGCATACAGAAAGCGCTTGTCATGCGACAGCGTGATGAAGGACGGGCTGGCGATATCAGTGAAGGTGGTAACAGGCGTCAGGACGCCGCTCTGACGGTCCATTTCGAAAACGGCAATACCCTCACCATTACCGGCACCACCCGGAGGCGCATGCTTGGTGTACCCCCCGACAAAACAGATGGTCTTGGAAACCGCCTTGGGCGGTGGTGGCGGCGCAGCCGCGGCCTGATCAGCAGCATCCTGCGCCATGGCCGTGCCGCAACCGAGCAGGCCAAGGGTACCCAACGCAAAGCTGCGGCGGGAAATCGTCGTTTTCATATTATGCTCTCAAGCTCCTCAAGCGACCATTCGGCTCAAGGCAGTTTGCATTCAGGACCGATCTTGCCGCGATAACGGGTCCATGTCTGCGTCTTGCCGAAAAGGGGGATACCCAGAATGAAACCGCGCAGCTTCAGCACCTCCGGTGATTCGGCATGGATGCGAGCGTCATAGGTACGCCCTGTCTCCGGGTCGAGGATATGCCCCCGCCACACGTTCTCATCACTGATTAATCGGAAATCGGTCAGCATGACCAGCCCACATTGTGATCGTCCCCACACATCCTTGGGAACAGGGCCGTCATATTGCATGCCGATCAACCTGCCGCAGAGCGCATCGCCGCAATGGCCGATCAGAAACACGCCATCGTGATCCTGTGCAAGCCATAGCCCCTCTTCGGGCACAGGCGGATCGCCTCGTGTCTGAGCCTGTCCAGGGAGGCTTGTCATGAGCATCAACGAAGCCATCGCCAGCATGGCAGGGAGACGCCTGAAGGAGAAGCTGCCTCGCCTGGATCCTGCTGCACCCGGCACTCCGGCACGCTCAGGATTCTGTGCGGTCAAGCCAGGGTACCGGGGAAAAATCCACGCCTTCATCTTCGAGCCTTTCCCTGTCAGAGTCGCTCATCGTGCCGTAAATGCCACGACCGGTCTGGCTGTCCTCGTTGTCACGTTCATCATGACGCCTCAGCGCCTCTTCGGCAAATCGATCACCTACATCGTCGCAACGCGCCTCGATTTCATGTCTCAGCCGTTTGAGCGCCATGTGTAGCTGGTCCTGCTGTGTCACCTGCAGCCCCGGCACTGACGGCGCAGATGAAGCCTTTCGCTTCGCGCGACGTGCCACGGCGGGGGCCATCAGGCTTTTCTCAACCGTGTTGAGACCACATTGCGGACATGTGATAAAACCAGCCTCTTTCTGTCTTTCAAATCCGGCGCCGTCGGGAAACCAGCCTTCAAACTCATGGCCCGATGCGCAATGCAGACGAAAGCATATCATGCCAGACCGAGCAGCCCATCCAGTTTACCGGATGCATCAAGCTGCATAATGTCCGTGCAACCGCCAAGGCACTGATCGTCCACAAAAATCTGAGGTACAGTCCGTCCGCCACCCGAGCGTCTGATCGCCTCTTCACGCTCCTGCGTGCCGTGAGGGGCATTGATCTCGCGAAATGGCACATTCTTCGATTGCAGGATCTGCACAGCGCGCACGCAGTAAGGGCAACCAGGCTGGGTATAGATTTCTACGTTGGACATATTTACTCCTGAGTGCCACCGTGATGATCATAATCGCTGGCCAGTTTCACGGTACGCGTTGCCACCAGAAGGTCGACACGCTGCGCCCCTGCGCCGAGCAGTTGTCTTGCGCAGATGGAGGCGGTTGCGCCGGTGGTCAAGATGTCATCAACCAGAACGACATGCTGACCCTCGATCGATCGCCTTACCCTGTCCCGCACATGAAAGGCCGCATCCAGCGCTCGCTCGCGTGCTTCGGGGGCAAGCCGCGCCAACGTGGCTGTGGCGCGGTGCCGCACAAGCGCATCGGGTATAAGGTGCCATTGTGGCGACGACCGGATGATATGTCTTGCCAACAGGGCCGCCTGATTGAAACGCCGTTTCCAGAAACGATGACGGTGCAAGGGGACAGGAATGAACAACCTGTGTTGAGCGCTCTCGTCCTCCATCATGCCTGCCATGCTGCGAGCCATAAAGGGCGCAATATCCAGACGGTCGCCATATTTGCACTGAAGGACCAGCCGGCGCGCCGTCCCATCATACACATAGGCGGCCCGTGCCGTCTTCCACGGGAATGGCGTATGAGCACATTGCGCGCAGCGGCCATCCGCTTCGAGATACGCTGCAGATGGGACCGGAAGCGCGCAATGCCGACAGGCGTGCCCGACCGGCGTGAGCGCGCAGAAACACGAGGTGCACAGGAGACCGCTGGCCATGGTTTCAGCGCCGCATGACAGGCATGTCGGCGGCAATCCGAAATCAAGCGCCCGAGGCAGGAAAAACGCAATCTTCAGCGCAACACCATCATCCAGCCGGAGGATTATTCCTCGATTCGTTCACTCGATGACGACCAGTTCGATCAATGCCGTATTCACCAGGACTTTCCCCTGATGCTCGAAATTGATCGTCACGCGCTGACCGACGACACTTTGTATCTGCCCGACGCCCCACTCCGGACACTGGGGATGGGTTACAAACTGACCCGGCTCATAAAAGCTGAAGCTCGGGGTCATGCCATCCCTCCGCCTGTTCCATGAACAGTGTCGCCCCCAATATCCTGTTTCAACACTTCAGGGGCCGCGACACCTGATCGCAGAAGCATATCTGCCAGGATATCCATCATGGCCTGACATGCCGTCTCATCGTCCCCTTCCGCACGCGCAACGAGGGCTGGCTGCGTGTTCGAGGCGCGCAGAAGCCACCAGCCTCTGGCCTCATCCACCCTGACCCCATCAATAAGTGTCATCCGCATATCCCTCTCGCGGGCCTGGGCGATAACGGCGTTGATTACATCGAATTTTTGCTCATCCGGACAGTCGAACCTTATCTCGGGCGTCGAGATGGCATGGGGGAGCGACGCAACGAGTGCTGACAAAGGGGCCGTCTGCTGCGACAGAAAGTCGATCATGCGTATCGCGGCGTAGAGCCCGTCATCGAAACCGGGCCACTGGTCGGCGAAAAAGAAATGTCCGGACATTTCGCCAGCGAATACGGCCCCCGTCTCACGCAATGCATTCTTGACGTGTGAGTGCCCGCTTGGACACATAAGGCCCTTACCCCCTGCCGTTTTGATACTTTCAAAAAAGGTGCGGGACATTTTGACGTCGCCGAGAACCGTCGCTCCGGGCGTGTCACGCAGGATGGATTGCGCCAGAAGCAAGCTCAAATGATCCGCAGCAATTAACGTACCCTGCTCATCCACCACACCGAGCCGGTCCGCGTCACCATCAAAAGCAACGCCAAGATCAGCACCTTGCTCGCACACGGCAGTCTGTAGCTGCACCATGGCCTCCGGCAGGGTCGGGTCCGGATGATGAGCCGGGAAGCGCCCATCAATTTCGCCGTTCAGAACGATGTGCTGCCCCGGTAGAGCCCGAATGAGCGCTGCAAGGATATCACCCGCTGAGGAATGGCTGTTATCCCACACTACCTTGAGAGGACGCCCGCCGGTGCGCAGGCCGGCACGCAGGGCATCGACATAAGCTGTCGCTGCTTCCAGCCCGGCCTGTCCTCCCTCAGCACCGTCATTCGGGGTGATGCCCGCTCGTAGTGAATTCGCGAGCACGAGAAGACCCTGCCCAAAAACGGGGCGGTTCCGCTGAACGATCTTGAAGCCATTATAGTCGAGCGGATTATGGCTGCCCGTGACCATGATCGCCCCGTCGGCCTTTTGACAGCATGACGCGTGGTAGAGCTGAGGAGTGGGGCAACAGCCAATGCGACGTACTGTCGCACCCCCCATGATCAATCCTTCGACCAGCGCCTTCTCAAGTGTGGGAGAGGTGAGCCGCCCGTCATGACCGACCAGGATTGTGGCCGAACGATCCGCACACAGGCCAGATGCAAAAACGACGCCCAAAGCCCGGGCGTCGTCCTCATCGAGCGTTTTTCCCACGATCCCGCGTATGTCATACTCACGCAGGATCGTGGGGTGGAACTCATGTCGAAACAGAGTATCCATCAGGCATCGGCGTATTTCTTGATGAAGCCACGCATGGCATCACGCAGGTCCGGGCGCTCGAGAGCGAAAGCAATCTGAGCCTCAAGGTAGCCGGCCTTGTCTCCGCAGTCATAACGCGTGCCTTCATAGCGCAGGCCATGGAACGGGGCATTGCCAACCATCTTGGCCATTGCGTCAGTCAGCTGCACTTCGCCACCCGCGCCACGCTCCAGTTTGGATAGATGCGTCATGATTTCAGGCAGGAGCACATAGCGGCCGATAATGGACAGATTCGACGGGGCATCTTCCGGCTTGGGCTTCTCGACAAGGCCCTTGACCTCGACCAGCTTGCCGTCATCCTTGCCAACGTCGAGGATGCCGTAACGGTTGGTATGCTCTTTAGGCACTTCCGAGACCGCAACCACGTTTCCACCAGTCTGGTTGTAAACCTCGACCAGCTGGGCGACGCAGCCTTTTTCACCCTGAACAATATCGTCAGGCAGCAGGATCGCGAACGGGTCGTCACCAATGAATGAACGAGCACACCAGATGGCGTGACCGAGCCCCATCGGCTCCTGCTGACGCACGGCGGCGAGCGAACCGGCTTCAATCGAACTGGGCTGCAAAGTTTTTAGAAGGTCATTCTTGCCGCGATCACGTAATGTGGTTTCGAGCTCGAAGGCCACATCGAAATAATCGATCAGGCTGTCCTTGCCACGACCCGTGATCAAACAGAACTGATCGATCCCTGCCTTGCGCGCCTCATCAATGGCATACTGAATGAGCGGGCGATCAACGACGGGAAGCATCTCCTTCGGCATCGCCTTGGTGGCAGGAAGAAAGCGCGTTCCCATACCTGCGACGGGCAGTACAGCTTTTCTGAGCGGCTTGATCACGTTATCCGACCTTTAGATCTATTTGAGTGCGCAGCATGTCCTGAGGGTAATGATACAATTTACGATCCCGGAACTGCCATGCAGCCTACACGATGACTGGCTGCGTGGAACGAGGTTATACAGGCAAGTTCGGCAAAGTGATGGCGCGCACAAAATTTCACAAATGATACTCAAAGCATAATTCGAGACATTAATGAAAGTTCACTTCGTGACCGAAGATTTTTCGATGTGTTAATGTAGGGGATCTGTTTGGGAACTGGCATCCCCCGAAGGGGATGCTACCAGTTCATCTGGTGCGGTCGAGAAGACTCGAACTTCCACGGGGTTGCCCCCACAAGCACCTCAAGCTTGCGCGTCTACCATTCCGCCACGACCGCATCGTGACAAGCGGGCCGCTCTGGGCGATACCGCTCGTGTGAAGGGGGCTATAGCCGATGACTGATGACCAGGCAATCGTCCACAAGACGATTTTTGAGAAAATCTCGACGAAATTCGAGAAAGAGCTGGTTTCGTATGAAACCGCGCTCGAAACCATGCAGCAGAGAGCCGCTGCCATAAGAAACGGAGAGGCAAACGAGTTGCTGTGGTTTCTCGAGCATCCGCGCCTCTACACGGCCGGTACCTCGGCCAAGGCGAGCGACCTTATCAATCCCGAGGGCCTTCCAACCTTCGAGGCCGGTCGCGGCGGACAATGGACCTATCACGGCCCCGGTCAGCGAATTATCTACGCCATGCTGGATCTGCAACAGCCACACGGCCCCACCCCGGCGCGCGATCTTCGCGCATTCGTCCAGAGCCTTGAGCGCTGGATTATCGCAAGCCTTGCCCGGCTCGGCATAAAGAGTCGGACCGAGTGCGGGCGAATCGGGGTATGGACCAATGACCCCATCACAGGTGAGGAAACGAAGATTGCGGCACTCGGTATCAGGGTGAGCCGCTGGGTATCGTGGCACGGGGTCGCCATCAATTTCGACCCTGACCTCGATGATTTCTCGGGTATCGTGCCATGCGGCATTCGTGAGTTTGGCGTGACGAGCATCAGACGCTTCGATCATGACCTGACCATGGGGGATCTCGATCAGGCCCTGCTCACCTGTTGGCCTCAGTTCTTCGGCGCGATTCCGACGCTGACTGATTGACCCGTCACACCTTTACCCTGAGAGATATCGGAAAGCTGGATCAGGATCCGGTTGCCGCGCGCATCGACACCATCGAGCGATGAGAGCTGCAGCCGATTGTCCTGATCGATAAAGCGCAGAGTCAGCAGCCCCTGAGAGGGATTATCTGCCTGGGCGAGCGAAATCTGGCTTGCCCCCGGCGCAGTCTGGATGTCCGTGACACGTATCTTGCCATCGAAACGCACGGGAACATGGAGCAGCAGACCGAGCGGGTTGCGTGAGAGGTTGAGACGCGTCACCGCACCCGTCTGCGAGTCGTCAAGAACGAGATGGGCGCCACTTGCACGCAGCGTCATGGCGTGAGGAACGGTGTAATCCAGCCCAAGCGACCCCGGGGCGTAGCGAAAATGCCCTGCCCCGCTATTCTGCTGCGGTCCATGTTGAATGAAGCTGCCCTCAACCGGGGTCGGATCGTTCAGACAGACCTCGACACGCTTCACCTGCGCCTTTTGCTGCGCCGTCAGGCCATCAGTCCCGCTGACAGCGCATCCGGCCAGAGCAATCGCTAGGCCTGTCGCCGCAAGGCCGCGCCGCACCGTCATACCTCCTCCGGCGCGTGCAGCTTGAGCGACAGTGCGTGCAAGCCACTCTCGAATTCCGGCTTGAGCATTTCATTGATGAGGCGATGCCGTGCCACGCGGTTCATGCCCGCAAAGCGGTTGCTGACAATCGTCATGGTGAAATGGGTCTCGTCACCCTCGACTCCATTGCGCCCGGCGTGATGGGCGTGGCGTTTGCTGTCATCGCGAATGGTCAACTCAGCGGGTGCCAAAGCGTCCTGCAATTGCCGGCTCATGCGGGCTGCGCGTTCCTTCAACTCGGTCATGTCCACTCCCTCCTTGCATCAATGTGCCTTACAACGCACATAAACCCGATCATGCAGCGCAAATCCACACGACACAGGGCCTTCGACCCGGACCCCGACGCGCCCGAACGTTATTGTGACATGCCCGGCTGCACCGAGCATGCGGGATATCGTGCGCCCAAGGACCGTACGCAACTCAGGCAATATTTCTGGTTCTGCCTCGAGCACGTCCGTCAGTACAATGCGCGCTGGGACTTCTATAAAGGCATGACACCGGGCCAGATCGAGGCGCAGCTTCGAGCCGACGTCTCATGGCAGCGCCCCTCATGGAAACTGGGCACACGTGGTGGACAGAATTTCGATGAGGAAGAGGTTCTCGACCCGCTGGATATTCTTTCCTCCACACGCGCGCGGCGTGCTCAGGCCGCCCGCCAGCGACACAATGCCGCCCGTGAGGCCGCGCCCCCGCCCCTGCGCGATCATCTGCGCGCGCTGGCGCTGGACTGGCCCGTGACGATCGAGGCTCTCAAGACACGTTACAAGGAACTGGCTCGCAAGCATCATCCTGATGCCAATGCCGGAGACCCCGCAGCAGAGGACAGATTCAAGACGGTGAGCGTGGCCTATAGCACGATTCGCGCTCATCTCATCAGCCTGTAGGCCCGATTATTGCGCGTTTCCCTCTGGCCTTGAGAGGAAACATGACCATATCCTTGGCCGAAACCTGACATGACTGAGTGAAAGACGGATTGAAACCATGAGCGATCTCGCCTCCATCGATGCACCGGAAACGGTTGTCACTGCCGAACAGAACGCGGTGCCGACTCATGTTCTTGGCGCGCCGGATCGGATCGTCTCAGCGCGTGACGTGTTCAAGATCGAATGTGACATGGAAGTGCCAGCTTTCTCGATCCGGACCGAGCATGTGCCCGATATCGATCCGAGCTACCAGTTCGACTGCGACACGACCCGGGCCATTCTGGCGGGCTTTGCCAATAACCGCCGCGTCATGGTGCAGGGCTTCCATGGTACGGGCAAATCTTCCCATATCGAGCAGATTGCGGCACGGCTGAATTGGCCCACAGTCCGCATCAATCTCGACAGCCATATCTCGCGCATCGACCTGATCGGCAAGGACGCCATCGTTCTGCGTGATGGCAAGCAGATCACCGAGTTTCGCGAGGGACTCCTGCCGTGGTGTCTGCAGCACCCGGTCGCCCTGATTTTCGACGAGTACGATGCCGGTCGTCCGGACGTCATGTTCGTCATCCAGCGTGTGCTTGAAGCCGAAGGCCACCTGACCCTGCTGGACCAGAATCGCGTGATACGTCCCCATGCCGGTTTCCGGCTCTTTGCCACGGCGAACACGGTGGGTCTGGGCGACACGACCGGGTTGTATCATGGCACGCAGCAGATCAATCAGGGACAGATGGATCGCTGGAACATCGTCGCATCGCTCAACTACCTGCCGCTAGAGCAGGAAGTGGGAATCGTGCGGGCCAAACTGGGACTTGGTAACGAGCCCGCCATTACAACGCGCCTCGAAAGCATGGTCGCCCTCGCGAACCTGACCCGCGCCGGTTTCATGGCGGGCGATATCTCTACAGTCATGTCACCCCGTGCTGTCATCACCTGGGCTGAGAACGAGCGTATCTTTGGTGACCTGGCCTTTGCATTCCGCCTGACCTTCCTCAATAAATGCGATGAGGCCGAGCGCGGCATTGTCGCGGAATACTATCAGCGCTGCTTCAACCAGTCGCCGCTGAACGCCTGACGGGGGCAAGCGCATGGCCACCTCCAGAGCCAAGGCACCGGACAGGAACCAGACAGACCTTGCCCTGCCGGGCAGTGAGCGCACGGACGCCTTCCGCCGCGCCACGAGCGCTGCGCTGCGGGCAATGTCAGGCGAGCCCGAGACCGAAATCAGCTTTGCGGCGTCGGCCAGTGCCAAACCGGGTACGGGCGTCCAGCTTCCCTATGTCTCCCGGGCGCTCACGCCTCAGGAAATGACCCGCGTCCGTGGCGCTGCCGACGCAGCTGCCTTGCGACTGAAGCACCACAATTCAGAACTGTCCCCCCTGCCGCAGCAGGCGGACAGCGCCGAGACCCGCCCCTTGTACGACGCGCTGGAGCAGGTGCGTTGCGAGGTCTATGGCTCGCGTCACATGGCGGGCGTACGAGCCAATCTGAACCAGAAACTGGCCCTCGATTGCAGCGAGAACGGCTACGCCCGCATGAGCGCGCGCGACGATATGCCTGCCAATGTCGCCCTGCCCCTTCTTGTGCGCGAAGCCCTCTCAGGACTGCCCTCTCCCTCGCAGGCCGGTCCGGCGCTCAAGGCATGGCGCGAAACGCTCTCGCCCGAAGCCAAACGTGCGCTCTCGGGCCTTGCCTCGACGCAGATGGACCAGCAGCGCTTTGCCGAAGCCTGCTCCGGGCTTTTCAAGGCATTCGACCTGACCGAGGAGCCCGAGCCGGACGATCAAAGTCAGGCAGATGACCCGGATCAGGATGATGACAGTCAGACCGAATCCGATCAGCCCGAGGATGATCCTTCGCCGCAGGATCAGGATGACAGCGAGACGCACGGCTTCCAGCCGGAGCCGACCGAGCAGCCCGACAGCCGTGATGCCAGTGACTCGGAGCTGCAGGACGAAGGCGCAGAACAGCCTGCCGGTACTCTGGAAGACGAAAATGGCAAGGAAGCCGAAGCCAGCGCAGCGCCCCCGGCCTACAAGGTCTTTACCAACGCTTTCGACGAGGAAGCCGATGCTGCCGATCTGTGCGACCCGGATGAGCTGGCCCGGCTGAGGCAACAGCTGGACCAGCACCTCAGCAGCCTGCAAGGCGTCGTGTCGCGACTGGCACATCGATTGCAGCGCAAGCTGATGGCGCAGCAGCAGCGTTCCTGGGCGTTCGATCAGGAAGAAGGCATACTGGACGCGGCACGTCTGGCGCGCGTCGTGGCCAATCCGACCCTGTCGCTGTCCTACAAGACGGAACGTCAGGCGGAGTTTCGCGACACGGTTGTTACCTTGCTGATCGATAATTCCGGGTCGATGCGTGGTCGTCCGATCTCGGTTGCCGCCATGTGTGGTGACATTCTCGCCCGTACGCTCGAACGCTGTGGTGTCAAGACGGAAGTTCTTGGCTTTACTACGCGTGCGTGGAAAGGCGGTCAGAGCCGAGAGCGCTGGGTGGCAGCGGGTCGTCCACCAGATCCGGGTCGCCTGAATGACCTGCGCCACATCATCTACAAGGATGCCGACACGCCCTTGCGCCGGGCCCGCAACAATCTCGGGTTGATGCTACGCGAAGGGTTACTCAAGGAGAATATCGATGGCGAGGCGTTGCTCTGGGCATGGAAGCGCCTGCGCCGCCGCCCTGAGCACAGGCGTATCCTGATGGTGATTTCAGATGGTGCGCCTGTTGATGACAGCACGTTCTCGACCAATCCAAGCTCTTATCTGGAAGACCATCTGCGCTCGGTCATTGCGCGTATCGAAGCCTCACCCGAGACGGAGCTTCTCGCCATCGGGATCGGGCATGACGTGACCCGCTATTACCGTAACTCGGTTACGCTCACCAATGCGGAAGAGCTTGGCGGAACCATGATCAAGCAGCTTTCTGACCTGTTCGTGGCGCGATAACCCGATCATCCGTTCCGGCGTGGACCGCCCTCCATGGGCGGCCTCACTTCAGATAGCGGGTCCAATACCTCATATCCGCGGTTATCGCTCTGCCAACTCAAGAATTTTGGAAAGCATTGCGTCGATCGTGCCACGTGTTGTGCGATGGTTGACGATTGCCGCGCGTATGACAAGCTGCTCGCCGATACGCGTTGTCGAGGGCGCAGCCACGCCGCTCTCGTGCAGGTCTTTCACCAGCGTATCGATCGCCTCATCATCGAGACCACCCACTGTAAAGCAAACGATGTTCAGGGCTACCGGGGCCATAAGCAAAAAGTGGTCATCTGCCTCCACGGCCTCAGCCAGATAACGGGCGACGGCGCAACATTCCTCCACCATTTCCCCCAGGCGGTCGGCACCATAATGGGCGATCGTCATCCACACCTTGAGTGCCCGAAACCCGCGTGACAGATCCGGCCCGAAATCGCAGGGCCAGGGGGCATTACCCGCGAGCCCGCGATCCGCCCGGGTGAGATAGCTCAGTGACTGGGCGAATGCCTGCGCATGCAAGGCAGGATCCCGCACCAGAATACACCCTGCATCGTAAGGAACCTGGCCCCATTTATGGAAATCGAGGGCAAGGCTGTCGGCTCTTTCGATGCCATCAAGCATGATGGCGTGCTCAGGGGAGAGTCGGGCAAACGCCCCGAAGGCACCATCGACGTGAAACCAGCATTTTTCTTTTGCGGCAATATCGGCAAGGGCCTCCAACGGATCGACCGCGCCGCAATCCACACTGCCCGCCGTGCCGATGATGATGAACGGTTGATACCCTGCTGCACGATCCTCGGCGATGCGTCGTGACAGAGCCACGTCATCCATGCGGTACAGCTCATCAACCGGGATGAGGCGCAGGGCGTCACTACCCAGCCCCGCCATGTCGAAAGCGCGGCTTACACAGCCATGAGCGGTTTCGGCGGCATAACCAACGAGCTTTGCGCCCGATACCCCGGTCTGACGTAGCCCCGGCATTGCAGCGCGGCTGGCGGTGATGATTCCGATGAAGTTCGCGAGCGACGACCCTGTCACGAGACAACCGGACGAAGCGGTCGGCATACCCACCATCTCGGCGGCCCAGCGTATCACCTGACGCTCCACTTCGATGGCAGCATGATCGCGACCGCCGCAATTATCGTTCAGGCTGGCAGCCAGCATCTCGGCAAGAATACCGATTGGCGTGCCCGCACCCTGAACCCATCCCATGAAACCGGGATGCGGATTGCCATTTGAATAAGGGCGGATCTCACTCAGGAAACGGTCATAAAGGGCCTGCGCCTCCTGCCCCTCGCGCGGCAATTCGGCCCGGAATCCGGCCCGCAGTGCGGCTGGCATAGGCTGCCAGACAGGCCCCTCCCCCATTTGCTCGGCCCGATCAAAGACATCATCGAGCATACGATGGGCAAGGGCACGCAGCCCGGTCCAGTCCTGCGGGTCCAGTCCACTCATCGCCATTCCTCATCCGTGTTTGCATTGCGCCTGTCAGGCAGGTGATCTCTTCTAGCGGGCTACGAGCCTGCGCCCAACTCCTGCCGCAAAATTCGGGTTGTAAGAGGGCATGAACAGCCCCATCCTCGCCCCCATGAAACAAGCCGCAGCCTCCCTTCTTGCCCTCCTCGCTCTGGGAGGGGCCGCCCGTCACGCGCATGCTGATGCCATCCCGGCATCCTGCATGGCCTCGCAGGCCGCATCGCGCGCAATGGGCGCGGCGAGCCTCACAATGTCTGGCTACAGCGCCGCACTTTCTGGTGGTGGCGCCACACTGGGGGTCGGTCAGGTGATGGCGCAGGACCGCCAAGGCCATCTGACCCTGCCCAACCTGCGTGATGCCAATGCCCTGATCTCG
Source organism: Asaia sp. A2 (assembly GCF_057319415.1). Classification (NCBI taxonomy): domain Bacteria; kingdom Pseudomonadati; phylum Pseudomonadota; class Alphaproteobacteria; order Acetobacterales; family Acetobacteraceae; genus Asaia; species Asaia sp. A2. Next base: position 214,785 of record NZ_JBXWTO010000002.1, on the reverse strand, counting down.
TTTGGTCTGCTCAAACTGGTCCATAACGGATCTCCCGCCGGGTGCCGTGGCGTCGATGGCAGGCCTGCCCTCAAGAGCTTGCGCGACGCCCTGCATCAGGGGGCCGTAGCCGAACTCGTCTGGACGGGCATCGCATTATCTGATGGCAAGAACCGCTACACGGCTGATCGGGTGAATGTCACCTTGCGGTCAGGCCAGACACCGGGAAGTGTGGATATCAACTTTGCAGCCTCCGGTGTCAGTGCGCCTGGGGGCTCCGCCCTCCCCGGCAAGCTGAGCACGACCCTGACCATTCCTGAGCAGATACTCGACAGCACAAAATCACCCGAAGGGAGGATCACGATCTCCTCCCTCCAGGCCTTGTGGGCGAAAGGTCGTCTCGACGGTCATGGCTGGATCACCCCCGGTCGGACTACGGCCACAAGTGCAGGCGAACTGCATGTCGCCATCACCGACCTGAGCGATCTGCTGGCGACCATCCGCCCCGTCCTGCCAGGTGGCGTATCAACCGCGCTCGCTGTGGCCCAGTTCATGGGCCATCGCGATGGCAATCAGGTTCTGTGGGACCTGACGCTGGGCGGTGGCGTGCTCAAGGTCAACTCGATCCCCATTCCTGTGAACTGAAGCGCGATTTCTGCCCCGTCAGGAAAGCGTCTCTTGAAGGATCAACCTGTAGGGCAGAATAATCCATCTGATCTTGCTTGCGCCCGCGGGCGGCTTTCTGTCACGACTGCTCTCGGGGAGGAACGCCAGGCCGCAAGGTTTTGAGGGGCAGCACCTCCAAGCGATGCTCAGCCTTGCCGCCGGGGAGGCCGTCCAGGGTCATGACCCGGCCAGAACTGGCTTTCCCGCCTCCCCGAACACAAAGGGAAAAGCAATCAGCCGGGGTGACGCAGCAGGCCACCTTCAACACGCAGCGCCGCACCCGACGTTGCTGAGGCAAGCGGCGAGCAGATATAGGCCACCATATTTGCGACCTCTTGCGGATCGGCCAGGCGATTGATCAACGTGGTCGGCCGGTTTTCCTTCAGAAAAGACGCTTCGACTTCCTGCGCCGTCCGCCCCGATTTTTCGGCAGCCTTGTCGATCATGCTCATCACACCCTCGGTACGGGTGGGGCCCGGCAGCACACTGTTGATTGTCACGCCGGTCCCGGCCACGCTTTCGGCAAGGCCACGGGCAATCGCAATCTGGGCCGCCTTGCTGAACCCGTAATGGATCATCTCTGCCGGGATATTGAGGCCCGACTCACTCGAGATAAAGACAATCCGGCCATCCTTTCGCTCGACCATTTTTGGAAGATACGCACGGGAGAGCCGTACCCCGCTCATGACATTGATGTCGAAAAACCGCTGCCACTCCGCATCGCTGATCTCGGCAAATGGGACTTCCTCGAAAATACCCAGATTGTTGACCAGCACATCGACTTCAGGATGCGCTGCAATCAACTGGGCGATAATTTCAGGCTGCGCTACGTCACCCGCAAATCCGCTCATAGAGGCATCGCTGACCTCCCGACGGATCGCCTCCATGGCCGCAGTTGTGCGTGTTTCGCCACGACCATTCACGATCACATGGGCTCCGGCTTCCGCCAGACGCTTTGCAATCGCGAGGCCGATACCGCTGGTCGAACCGGTCACCAGCGCCTTTTTTCCCGAAAGATCGAGTGCAAGCATGATATGTCTCCATTCATTCGATACAAATCGAACAAACCAAAGCAAATTAAGTTGCCTCCACCCCGCTCATTATCCCCCGGTCTCGGGGTGAGACAAAGGGGGAATACTCGAGCCCTCCCCCCAAAAACCAACATTCCCCTCGGCTCTTACCTCGAAGCACGACTCAGGCGTCAGCCTTGTCAGCCAGCTTCTTCAACGCCCCCATTACCTTGCGGGCCATGGTGATTCTCTGCGCGTTGGTCATTTCGCGCACGACGGCAAGCTTCTGGTCGGGACGTAGCTTCACGCCCTGATCCTTGTGTCGCTCTACCCATTTCAGCAGACCCATAGGGTTGCGGAACTTCCGGTTACGGAACTGGATGACCATGCCCTTGGGGCCGGCCTCAAGCCGATCCACGCCAGCCGCACTGCACAGACGCTTGATGACAACCACATCAAGCAGGTTCTCCACTTCCTGCGGCAGCGAACCAAAACGATCGACCAGCTCGGCGCGCATTGCGTCAAGCTCCGCCTCACCTTCCAGCCCGGCAATACGGCGATAGAGACCAAGCCGCACAGGAAGGTCGCGCACATAGGTTTCGGGAATAAGCACGGGCAGACCCAGAATGATGTTGGGCGTCCAGTCCTTGTCCTCAGCGCGCTTCTGGTCCTTCTGCAGGCGCATGGTGGTGACGGCATCTTCCAGCATCTGCTGGTAAAGCTCGATCCCGACCTCCTTGATATGACCCGACTGCTCATCACCCAGCAGATTCCCCGCGCCGCGCAGATCCAGATCATGTGACGCCAGGGTAAAGCCCGCCCCCAGCGTATCGAGCGTCTGCATGATTTCAAGACGCTTTTCGGATGCCGGAGAAAGACGATGGCTCTGCGGCCAGGTGAGATAGGCATAACCTCGCTGCTTGCCGCGCCCCACGCGCCCGCGAAGCTGGTAGAGCTGGCCCAGGCCGAACATGTCGGCGCGATGGATGATCAGCGTATTGACCGCAGGCATGTCCAGACCACTCTCCACAATATTGGTAGAGAGCAGGATATCGTAGCGCCCGTCAGAAAATTCCGTCATGACGCGCTCGAGTTCTGCCGGGGTCAGACGCCCATGCGCCTGAACGGTTTTTGCATCGGGCACGATGTCGCGCAGGCGGTCCGCCATGCGGTCCATATCCTCGATACGCGGCACGACGCAGAAAATCTGTCCACCACGAAAACGCTCGCGCTGGATCGCCTCGCGAATCATCACACTGTCAAACGGGGTGATGAAGGTCCGTACGGCAAGCCGGTCCGTTGGCGGCGTGGCAATGAGACTCATCTCGCGCACGCCAGTCAGCGAAAGCTGCAAGGTGCGCGGCAAGGGCGTGGCAGAAAGGGTGAGCACATGCACATCCTCGCGCATGGACTTGAGGCGCTCCTTGTGCGCCACGCCAAAATGCTGCTCCTCATCGATGATCAGCAGGCCCAGATTGGCGAAATTGACTGATTTGGCGATCAGCGCATGCGTGCCGACCACGATATCGACCTGCCCTTCTTCCAGCGCACGTCGCGTCTCGGCAGCCTCCTTGGCTGTCACGAGGCGGGACAGCTGGGCAATACGGACAGGAAAGCCCTCGAACCGGGTCGAGAAACTGCGGAAATGCTGTCGTGCGAGCAGCGTGGTGGGCACGACCACGGCCACCTGCACACCCGACAGCGCCGCCACGAAGGCCGCACGCAGGGCAACCTCCGTCTTGCCAAAGCCGACATCTCCGCAGACCAGACGGTCCATGGGGCGCCCGGAGGTCAGATCCTCAAGCACATCGGCAATGGCGCGTGACTGGTCCTCTGTCTCGACAAAAGGGAAGCGGGCACAGAACTCGTCCCACATCCCTTCGGCAGGTATAAGCGACGGCGCTTCCTTCATGGCGCGACCCGCGGCGGTGCGTATCAGCTCGCCCGCCATGTCGCGAATGCGCTCCTTCATCTTGGCCTTGCGGGCTTGCCAGGCCTGACCGCCCAGCTTGTCCAGCGCCACACCGCCCTGCTCCGAGCCAAAGCGGCTCAGAAGCTCGATATTCTCGACCGGCAGAAAGAGCTTTTGCGCCCCGTCATAGAGCAGACGCAAGCAATCATGGGGCGCCACGCCATCACTGACCGTTTCCAGCCCCTCATAGCGCCCGATGCCATAATCGGCATGGACAACCAGATCACCTTCGGCAATTTCGGACGCCTCGGTAATGAACTGCTCGGCCCGACGCTTGCGACGGGGCGGACGGGCGATCCGCTCACCCAGCAGATCCTGCTCGGAGATGAACGCCATGCGGTCCGCCACGAAACCGCGTTCGAGCCCAAGCACAATGAGCCCGACCGTTCCCGGCGAGATTCCTGCTGCCGAAGCCCAGCTATCGTGGGACTCGGTGATAAACTTGTGCTCCTTCAGCAGCGAGGCAATGCGCTCGCGTGAGCCCTTGGTCCATGCCGTCACATAACAGCGCCGTCCGGCCTTCTCCCACGCCTCAAGCTGAGTACGCAGGGCATCGAAAGCCCCTTCGCGTGTGCCATCCTTGCCACGGACGAAAATGGGCCCCGGCCTGCCCCCGGCATCCAAACCCTGAACCGTATCGGGCTTGGCAAAAGGATTAAGGGCAATGCTCGGCACACGGGCCAGCATGGCATCCCAGCCCGCGCGATTGAGATAAAGCAGGTGCGAGGGCAATGCGCGATAGATGGCCTCTCCCTCGCGCGCGGGAGCCTTTCTGGCCTCGAAATGATCGGCAATCATTTCCAGACGGGCTGAGAGAATATCCGGCACCTGATGGTCCATGCTGATCGAGGCATCGGGCAGATAATCGACCAGCGTGTCCATATGCTCATGGAAAAGCGGGATGTAGTGTTCGAGCCCCGGAAAACGCCGTCCTTCCGAGACGTTTTCGTACAGCACATCCGAAGCTGAGGATGGCCCGAAAAGATCGCGCCAGGCGGAGCGGAAGCGGCTTATGGCCTCAGGGCTCAACGCGTATTCGGAGACGGGACGAAGGTTGAAAGCGTCCAGCGTGTCGGTCGAGCGCTGGCTCGACACATCAAAGCGCCTGATGTGATCGACCTCATCGCCAAACAGATCGAGGCGGATCGGCTCGCTCTCGCCGGCAGGGAACAGGTCGAAAATGCCCCCGCGTGTGGCAAACTCACCGGCCTCCATCACCGTATCGGTGCGCGTGTAGCCGCTCGCGACCAGCAGATCGATCAACATGGCCTGATCGAGGGCCTCGCCCTTCTTCACGGAAATGGCCTGGTTCCGGAATGCATCGCGTGGCGGTACGCGCTGAACAAGGGCATGAACCGTGGTCAGCACGATGCGTCGCGTCGCCCCTGCCGGTTCCAGCAAACGCGTCAGCGTTGCGGCGCGCTCCGCTGTCAGGGCCGGATTGGGCGAGACACGATCATAGGGAAGGCAATCCCAGGCGGGAAAGCGCAACACGCTCACGCCGGGCTCGACATAGGCCAGCATATCCGCCAGCGCGGCGACAGCGGCATCGTCACGCGCCACATGGATGAGCGGGCCGTCATGCTCGCTCAGGCGGCGACGCAGGAGAAAGGCCGTATAGGCCTCCGGCACGCCGTAGAGGGTCGGCCGGTCGGGGGTATCGGTCATACAGAAATCCAAAGCACGCGCGCCACAATGCAGGCGTGCTGCCAGGCGATGGTTTCGTTTTGTTCCATGACGGTTCTATCCTATAGCCTGTGAAACTCCCGATGTCAGCCCATGTTCCATGAAGGTCATGTCTCCAGAGCTATCGCCGATCACCCCGCTTCTGGCGCCCCTCGCCACCCTGCCCGGCATTGGCCCCCGCTATGACGGGCTGCTGCGCAAGGTTGCCGGTGGCAACAGGGTCATGGACCTTCTTTTCACCCTGCCCAGCAGCTACGTCGACCGACGCACGATCATGACCCTGCGTGAGGCCAGAGAGCAGCTGATGCCTGGCGCCACGCTGACTGCAAAGCTGCGCGTGCTCGACATCGTCCAGCCCAGTCGTGCCCGCCAGCCCTTTCGCATCCGTGCAACCGATGACACTGATGAGGTGGAGATTCTGTTCTTTCATAAGGCGTTCGTCCGCTCCGTCGCACCGGGTGACGAACTCGCGGTTTCGGGCAAGCTCGAGCGGTACGGTCTGTCGCTCACCATGCTGCACCCGGATTACATGGTGAACTGGCTGCGCCATGACACCATCCCCGCCATCGACCCGGTCTGGCCGCTGACCGCCGGCCTGTTTCCCTCCGTCATGCGTCGCGCCATGCACAAGGCGCTCGATCTCCTGCCCATCTTACCGGAGTGGATTCCGCCAGCGGTACTGGCGCGCCATGACTGGCCCCCCTTTTGCGCGGCGCTCGAAACCCTCCACCGGCCAAGAGCCGAGCCCGACCGGCACTGGTCGCGTCTGGCCCTGATGGCGCGCGAACGGCTGGCATTCGATGAATGTCTGGCCGATCAGCTTTCTTTCGCGCTCGCGCGTCAGGAGGCACGCATTCTGCCCGGTCGCGCCCTGACAGGCGACGGCACCCTTCGCGAGGCTGCTCTGGCCCGGTTCGGCCATGTCATGACCGGCGCGCAGACACGGGCTCTGGCCGAGATCGACGCAGATATGACCGCACCTGTGCCCATGATGCGCCTGCTGCAAGGCGACGTTGGCGCGGGCAAGACGCTCGTGGCGCTGATGGCCATGCTCCGTGCCGTCGAGGCCGGGGCGCAAGCCGCCCTCATGGCCCCGACCGAGATTCTGGCCAGCCAGCATTATGAGACCTTGTCGCGTCTGTCTGGTGTGACCTGCGTCTATCTGTCCGGCAGCGTAAAGGGCAAGGCGCGCTCTATTGCGCTCAGGGCTATCGCCGACGGCACGGCACGACTCGTCATTGGCACCCATGCCCTGTTTCAGGAGGCCGTGGTGTTTCACGATCTGGGTCTTGCCGTCATCGATGAGCAACATCGCTTTGGTGTGCAGCAGCGCGCCATGCTGGGTGGAAAGGGCGACTGCACCGATATTCTGGTCATGACGGCGACCCCCATCCCGCGCACGCTGCTTCTCACTCAATGGGGGGATCTCAGCGTGAGCCGGCTGGATCAGAAACCGCCCGGACGCAAACCCATCCAGACATCGCTGCATCCCCTCTCAACGCTTGATGAGGTCATTGGTGGGATCAGGCGCATTGTCGAACGAGGGGCGCAGGTTTTCTGGGTCTGCCCGCTGGTTGAAGAAAGTGAGGTGCTCGACGTGGCCGCAGCCGAAGCACGTTGGGCCGATCTTTCGCAGCGCCTGACCGCACCGGTTGGACTGGCTCATGGCAGGCAGGAAATCGCTCAAAGACAGTCCGAGCTCGACCGTTTCCGGCTGGGTGAGACGCGATTGCTCGTGGCAACGACGGTCATCGAAGTGGGTGTCGATATCCCCAATGCCTCTGTCATGGTGATTGAGCACGCCGAGCGGTTCGGGCTTGCCCAGCTGCACCAGCTGCGCGGCCGCGTCGGACGTGGTGCGGCATCATCGTTCTGCCTGCTGATCTATGATGATGGCGCGACCGGTGCCACCGGTAAGGAACGCCTTGCCCTGCTACGCGAGACGGAGGATGGCTTTATCATCGCCGAACGTGATTTCAAGTTACGCGGTGGTGGCGACCTGACAGGAGTCAGACAGTCAGGCCTGCCGTCATTCCGTCTTACAGAAGGTGTCGATGCAGAATCACTACTGAGCGAGGCACACCATGAAACGCGTTTGATTACGGACAATTTTTCGGCCAAGAATGAAGTTGAATCAATTTTTATGTTCTTGTTCCTTCTATTTGATCGCCACGATCCAAACAGGATAAATCGAGCAGGGTAAACAGATTAGCCGCCGCCCCCAGAAATACTTGCTCAATCTTTTGACATATTGACTGATGTGCCACCACTACTGATCAAGACCAGACTTGCTCAATTCGTCGTCGTATTCCATAACCGAGGTCATCCCGTCAAAGAGAGGCGATATGTCACCGATCCATCAGCCCGAACCCCATCTCGCGATACTTGAAATCGCGCGTAGGCTGTTGGGCGCCTCATCCATCTGCATATGTGGATTTGACAGATCGGGAGACCTCATAGAAATCGCCAGCGATGGTGCCATCGCGGCCGACATCACATCCGAATGCCTTGAAGCCATTTCCAACGCCACTGACGCGCTATACCTGAAAAGAAAAGCCTCCTGCTTCGATATGGGCATAGCCCTTGATGGCGACCTGACCCTGATGGCTCATGTTCCGCTCTCGACACCAGAGACGGAACTTCGTGAACTCGCGCCCTATCTCGCAGTATGCGCGAGAACGATTCTGAACAATCAAACCTTGCAGACCCGCAGGCGTGATCTGCCGGATCGTGGCCTGTGTGCGGCCCATATCGCAAGACTCGTCGAGGCGACGTCAGGCGAAAGCCGCAAAGCCAGTTTCTCGGTGATCGGGATCGATCTTGATCACCTTAACACGCTCAATTTGCGCTATGGCTGGGAAACATCGAACCGGGTGATTGATGAGAGCATCACGCGCATCAAGGCCATCCTTCCGGGTCACGCCTACCTCGCCTATGCAGGCGGTGGAAATATACTGGTTGTCTCCCCGCCCGGTCTGTCCGTTGTGACCTCACGGACCTTGATCGCCAGCATTCGCGAGGCCCTTTCGCCTATCATCCGGATCGATCGTGGTGAAATTAACCCATCATTCTCGATAGGCTGGGCCTTGTTTCCGCAGGATGGCGAGACATCGGCTTCGCTCCTCCATGCTGTTGATGCTGCGGTGAACGACATCCGCAAAAATGGCGGTGCCCATGAAAGGCGCGCCACCCCATCCGGTACGGCAGCGCTGCTCGGTTCATCAGGACTTGAGCGCGATCTGATCAGGGCCGTCGACAGCGATGAACTCTCCCTTAACTGGATGCCCATTATCGCTTCCGGGAGCCAGACCGTCGTGGCACTGGAGGCTTTGCTACGATGGGAACGCCCCGGTGTAGGGCCGATTCCGCCAGATATCTTCATACAATGTGCCGAGAATGGCGGGATGATCGAAAAGATCGATCAATGGAGCCTTCAAAAAGCCTGTGAAGCCGCCGCAACCTGGCGTCACCCTCTAAGAGTATGCGTGAACATTTCTCCGACATGGCTCGCACGGCGCCTGCTCTCAGGGCTGGTAGAGTCGGTTCTGCAAGAAACAGGCCTCGCCCCGGAGCGCCTCCAGATCGAACTTTCGGAGAAACGTTCTTTCGGACCGCGTGATATTGCCTATCAGGAACTCTCCCGACTCCGCGCCCTTGGCGTGCACGTTGCACTCGATGATTTTGGCGCGGGGTATTCCTCGCTGGAAAGACTGGCGAATTTTCCCGTAGACCAGATCAAGTTCGATCGTTCTTTCATGCTGCGTCTCAACGATGATCGCCGCGTGAATGAGGTGATGGGCCAGACCATCCAAATGGCGCGCCGACTCGGCATTTCCTGTTGTGCCAAGGGTGTAGAGACCGAGCGTCAGATGGCCTTCCTCGACTCCTATGGCTGTGAAGAAGTTCAGGGGTATCTGCTCGGAATCCCTACTCCCGACTACCTCTGATCGGTCGGGGCTGCTGACATATCGCTTCACCAAACAATAAGAAGGCCCGTATCAGCAGCAAACTGACACGGGCCCTTTTTTTGTCAGGCCGTGACGACCCGGAAGCACCGGGTCATTTCAAAGCCCTTAATGTCAGAACTTGACCGAAAGCTTGAGCGAACCATAATTGAACAGGCCAGCCTTGGCCGTCTTGAACTGCGCGGTCTGCCAGTTCTGACTGTATGACAGGCGTACGCCATGCCACATCACGGCAACGCCAGCATGAATCATACCTACATCCCAGGTCTTGCTGACATGAGGCGAATTATCGCGCAGCGTGTTCCCCTGGAGCGTTGAGTCATAGGCTACCGCCTGACCTTCCACACCACCATAGAGATACCAGGCGACCGGACGTGTCGCAACAAAAGCGTCTGTGCCGTCAAGGCCCGGCCCAATCGTCGCATTCCCGAAATCGCTGTCTAGACCCTGCCCTATACGGAAGGTTCCTGCGGCATCGGCATAGGTACGATAATCGCCGGCAGCGCCGGAAATGGCTGGCAGCACATCGGCGCTGATTCCGTAGAGATTGACCACGGGCAGCCGCCAGATACGACCCGCCTGGATCTGGAAGACCGGCTGATTCTGCAACTGCGTACGCCAACCGCGATTTTTGGTATCGCCAATGGCCCCGTGGAAGCCATTCTGCAACTGACGCCCAAGCCCGGCTGGTCCCATGACACCGAACTGGATACCGGCTACGCTGCGTGAAAGATCGGTGTCATTGATGAAATTGACTGTTCCGAGCAGCAGACTGGAGTAGGGACGATCACCCGAGGCCGGCTGTGCTGTCTGGGTATCTCGTGGGGTATAAATAAGCTGCTGCACGCCAAGGCTTACGCGCTGCATGCCGTTACCCAGCAGAAAGCGATTCACATCCGCAAACGGCTTGGGCAGATTATCTGTGCCCGACGTCCAGTTGAAACGCAGGCCAGAGGTGTAATACTGGTCGGAAGTTCCCTTGAGGGTCGATACTGCGTCATTCTCGCCCTGGAGCGTCCAGGTACCATAAGGGTCCTGTTTGGGCGTGGCGTGAGCCGTCGCACCCATCACAGCGAGACCGAGAACCGAAAGCGATCCGGCCCTGACCTTTCTGGCACCCTGCCAGCGCGACTTCGAACTGCGCAAATCCATCCCCTTCCGAAATAACAGGCGCCCACCATAGCCGATTTCACGTAACAGGAAACAGTGACCACCCGGAACACCAGGACTATCCTCTCATAAAAACGCGATATGAAGAAGATCGTGGTAATCAGGTCACGTTTTCTGGTGGCATAACCCGAAAAAACCGTGCTAGGGTCTTGATGAAACCCCTTGTGGACATTGCCCGTTCCGTACCAGCCGGCAGGCTCGTGCACACCGTTTCGACTTACTCCACTGGTGATTCTCAGTATGATGGATCACCGTACAGATCTCGGGATTAGACCGTTGAGAAGCAACCGTACCGACCGCAGCCCACGTTCCCCGCGCCGCGGCGGATTCGACGACGATTTTATGGCACCCTCCTCCTTCGGCGACCGCGGTGGGATGCAAAGCCGTCGTCCCCCTTCGGGCGGCCCACAGGTTCTGGCGTCAGGCCCGGAAGTGGGCGCCAGCGTCAAGTGGTTCAACAGCGAAAAGGGTTTCGGCTTTGTCGAGCTCGCTGATGGATCAGGCGACGTTTTCCTTCACGCAAACGCCCTCTCCACCGCTGGCCATACCAGCGTAAACCCCGGCACGACGCTGAACGTCCGCATTGGCCAGGGCCCCAAGGGCCGTCAGGTCGCTGAGGTTCTCACCGTCGACACCAGCACGGCCGAAGCACCGCGTCCCCGCGCTGCTTTCAACCCGGCTGGCCCGCGCCCGGCTTTTGGTGGTGGCGGTCGTCCAGCCCGTCCGGCGCCTGACCTGTCGCACGCACAAGACCTGCGCGGCATCGTGAAGTGGTATAACGCCACGAAGGGCTTTGGCTTCATCACGCCGGAAAACGGTGGCAAGGATATCTTTATCCACGCCTCGGCTCTTGAGCGTTCGGGGCTTTCCGGCCTCAACGAAGGCCAGGCAGTCGATGTGAAGGTTGTGCAGGGCCAAAAGGGTCCGGAAGCAGCTGACATCAACATCGCCTGAGCGATCATCTGATCCAGAAAAAACCCGGCCTCGCGCCGGGTTTTTTTGTACTTGGTCGAGCATAGCCCATTCCAGGCTATGGGACTGCTTCCCTGCGGCACAATCATATCACATGGTGAGCAGTAATCGTCTGTAATTATCCAGACTTCGCTACCCGCACTTTCTGGCGAAGAAGCGCATCGGCACCGGAAAAGCCTTTATTGCAGGACAAACGGTGGGGGCACCCGGACTCAGCTTGCGGCAGGATTATCTCCTGCCGAGGCGCTTATCAGTAATCTTTACCCTTGCTGCGTAGCAAGCGGGCCTTGTCACGCTGCCAGTCTCGCTCGGCAATAGCGTGGCGCTTGTCCTCTTTCTTGCGCCCCTGACCAAGGCCAAGTGTCAGCTTGGCACGACCACGCGCATTGAAGTGTACGTCCAGCGGAACGAGCGAAGCCCCCGCCCGCGAGACGGCGCCAAGCAAGTGGGCAACCTGCTTCTTGTGCAAGAGCAGCTTACGCGGCGCGCGTGTGTCAAAGCGGGAGAGCACTCCGCCCTGATATTCAGGGATATAGGAATTGAACAGCCAGATCTCGCCGTCCCGCTCGCCAGCATAGGCTTCGTTGATCGCTGCGCGACCCATACGAAGACTCTTCACCTCCGGCCCCTTAAGGACGAGGCCAGCCTCGACGGTTTCGAGGATTGTATAATTGAACCGGCCTTTTCTGTTCTGCGCGGCAATACCGTGCGAGATCAGACCGGATTTCTTTTTTTCAGCCACAATTTATCCTGACAGGCCGGTTTTTTTCAACGCCTCGTCGATCACAGCGCAGGAAGCCGCGCTGGGTTCACATAGGGGCAGACGCACGGTCGGGGTGCATAGCCCCAGACGTGACGCAGCGTATTTGACCGGTCCGGGATTGCTCTCGCAGAACATCGCGTCGTGGAGCGGCGTCAGACGTTGCTGGATCTGCATCGCCTTCGTCACGTCACCTGCCTGCCATGCCTCGTGCATCGCGGCACAAAGCTTCGGCGCAATGTTGGCTGTGACGCTGATGCAACCCGTCCCGCCCGCAGCAAGGAACGAGACCGTTGTGCCGTCGTCGCCCGTCAGCTGGGTAAATGGCGCATCGCCAAGCAAGGCACGAAGCTGAAGCGGGCGGGACAAATTGGCCGTTGCATCCTTGGTCCCGACGATATTCGGGTGCTGCGCAAGGCGCGCCATCGTTTCCGGCAGAACTTCAACCACGGAGCGACCAGGCACATTATAGACATAGAGCGGCAGATCGGTCGCATCGGCAACGAGCATGAAATGCTGGTACAGGCCTTCCTGGGTCGGCTTGTTGTAATAGGGTGCGACCACAAGCAGCGCGTCCGCGCCGACCGCCTTGGCGTGACGTGCCATGCCGATGGCCTCGTGTGTGCTGTTCGACCCCGCGCCGGCCATGACTGGTACACGCCCCCCTGAAACCTTGACGGTATGGGCGACGACAAGCGCGTGTTCATCATGTGTCAGGGTCGGGCTCTCGCCCGTTGTGCCGGCGGGGATAAGTCCCGCCGTCCCTTCATCGATCTGCCAGTCGATAAAGCGACCGAGAGCCGCGAGATCAGCCGTGCCATCTTCACGAAACGGGGTCAGCAGCGCGGTCAGAGACCCTTTGAAATCCTTGTTCCGTGCCATGCCTGTTCACCTGCCCCGTTTTTAGAACCTGCTGCTAAATAGAACTCCTGCCGCCCCTGTCAAATGGATATCGCGTGGAAGCCCTGCCCCTGCGCGCTACTCCGGATAACGGGAGGGACTCGCGGGATAAACGCCGAGTATGGCAATTTTCTCGCTGCATCCTCGCAATACCGCCAGAGCCCTGCCTAGCGCCGCCTGCTCGGGATGCCCTTCCACGTCCAGCAGAAAGCCTGTCGCAGTCAGCGTGCCGGGGCTCATATAGCTTTCGAGACGCGTCATGTTGACGCCGTTTGCAGCAAAACCACCCAGAGCCTCGTAAAGCGCCCCAGCCCGGTTGAGCACACGGAACACAAGCGTCGTAATCACGCGCTCATCCTGCGGCGAAGGCCAGGCAGCCTGTCGCGCCACCAGATAGAACCGCGTCGTGTTATGAGCGGCATCCTCGACATTGGCCCGCAATACCTCAAGGCCGTTAAGTTCGGCGGCCAGTGATGACGCAATGGCCGCGTCCTCGCGGGACTGCCATTTGACGACCATCTCGGCCGCCCCCGCCGTGTCGAAGGCCGAGCAGGCCTCGACACCGAGTTCCTGGATCAGGTTCCTGATCTGCCCGAGTGCCACAGGGTGGGTATGAACCCGCCTGACTTCCTCGATCCTGGTACCGGGCAAGGCAATCAGACAGTGTTCCACACGCTGGAAATGCTCGCCAATGATCGGCAGACCGGCTTCCGGCAGAAGGGCATGAATTTCAGGAACACGGCCCGCGAGCGAATTCTCGCAAGCCAGCATGCCAAGCGTTGCCCGTCCCTCGCGCACAGCATCGATCGCCGCCTGAAAACTGGAGCATGGCAAGGTTTTCCAGCCTGGTCGCGCCGTGCGGCAGGCTAGATCGGAATAAGCGCCGGGACGCCCCTGAAAAGCAATTATGTGGGTCATGCTGCAAGCACCTGACGTACGCGCACAAGATCCTCGGGCGTATCGACGCCAAGCGGTGCCTCGGCAATAGAAGCGCAGCCAATGCTCATACCTGCTTCAAGCGCACGCAATTGCTCAAGCGACTCACGACGCTCGAGAGGCGAAGGCGCCAGCGCCACAAACCGCGCCAGCGCCTCACGTCGCCAGGCATAGACCCCGACATGATGCCAGAGCGGGCCGTCACCCCAGGGGATCGGCTGCCGGGAGAAATAAAGCGCACGCGCTACGCTTGCACCCGACGCGAAAGCGCAGGCAGCCTTGACGACGGAGGCCCGTTGAGCCTCTTCCTCTGTCTCCACCGGTGCAACCAGCGTACCAATATCGAAACCTTCAGCCACTGGGCGCAAGGCGGCGGACAGACTGTGCGGCGCAATCAGAGGCAGATCACCCTGCAGATTGATCACCACATCATGACGCCCCTCCGGATCATGGCTTTGCAGGGCAGCATGAACGCGGTCAGATCCGCTGGGCAGGGCCGGATCGGTCAGGACGCCTGCCACATCATGGCCAGACAGGGCATCGAGAATGGCCTGATCGCCAGAGGCAACAAGCACAGGGCCAAGGCCTGATGCGAGCGCCCGTAACGCCACCTGTAGAATCATGGGCTTGCCGTCGATCTCTGCCAGCGGCTTGTTTGGCAAGCGCGTCGAGGCAAGACGCGATGGAATGACGATGATGGGATTCATGGGAATGAGGCAGGCTTTCCGCTTGTCTTGTGAAGGGCCGCAGCGCGACGCCAGACATGCCGCACCCCCCATGACGCGTCAATCTTTCCTTGCAGGCTGCGCGTTTTCATTGCGTCAGCCCGTACCGATTCATCGCCATCATGGCTGAAAATTCTGTTTTTCGGTCCGATACTGTCGTTCAGCCCTCATGTGCCCTTGCGATCGTGGCCGCACTGCCGGATATGCCTTCAGATTGTTCGACGCTGCGCTGCCCGCTCGGGGCTGATTTACGGATTGTGAGTTACCGCCATGACGCTTCCGCCCGATCTCGATGCCTGCCTGCAAACAGCACGGCTCTGTGCCGATCGTGCGGGTCGGGCGGTCACACCCCATTTCCGCGCTGGTCTGGACGTGGATGACAAGAGCGATGAATCCCCCGTCACACGCGCCGATCGCGAGGCAGAATCTGCCATGCGCGACCTCATCAGGCAGGCCCATCCCGACCATGCCATTCTGGGCGAGGAATATGGTTTCTCCGGTGATGAGGGAGATTACATATGGGTACTGGACCCCATAGATGGCACACGCGCCTTCATCACCGGCAGGCCGAGTTTTGCGACACTCATTGCCCTGTTCCACAAGGGTACGCCTGTGCTCGGCATGATTGATCAGCCCTTCACCCGTGAGCGCTGGGTTGGGGTTGCCGGACGTAAAACCGTCTTTGAATCCGTCACGCTTCCCGGCGTTGCGGGCACTCGGCACTGCCCGACGCTCGGCGCCGCCGAGCTGTCCTGCACCTCGCCCGATATGCTCATCGCCCCTTTTGACCAGCGTTTCGCACAGCTCAAGAAAGCCGCACGTCGCACAAGCTGGGGTGGCGATGCCTATGGCTATGGTCTGCTGGCACTCGGGCAGATTGACCTGATTGCTGAATGTACCATGAAGCCGTGGGATTGGGCCGCTCTGGTGCCTGTCGTAAATGGTGCGGGCGGCATTGTCACGGATTGGCAAGGCGCTCCCCTTACGCTTGAGAGCGATGGCACGGTTCTGGCCTGTGGTGACAGGGCGCTCCTGCCCGAGGCCATCGCGAGCCTTCGCCCTTCCCCCTGACCCACGTATGAGCTAGCACCGCGTTTCGGATTTGCGCTGCTGACAGGAGCCGACATGGAAGCCTCGTTTTCTCTCCCCAAAGACCGCATTCGCATCCTTCTGCTCGAAGGCATTCATGAAAGTGCCGCCCAGCATCTCGCCGCGCAGGGCTACAAGCAGGTAACGTGCCTCAAGACCGCGCTTGAGGGCGAGGCGCTGACAGAAGCGCTCAAGGGTGTGCATATGGTGGGCATCCGCTCACGGACACAGCTCACTGCCCCCGTGATCGAGGCAGCCGACCGGCTCATGGCAATCGGCTGCTTCTGCATTGGCACCAACCAGGTCGATCTCAACGCAGCACGCATGGCAGGTATTCCGGTTTTCAACGCTCCCTTCAGCAATACGCGCTCTGTGGCCGAACTCGTCATGGGCGAGATCGTCATGCTGCTGCGTCGTATTCCCTCACGCTCCGAGCAATGCCATGCAGGCGGCTGGGACAAATCGGCTGTGAACGCGTGGGAAGTGCGCGGCAAGACGCTCGGCATCGTGGGCTACGGCTCGATCGGCTCGCAGCTTTCAGTGCTGGCCGAGGCTTTTGGCCTGCGCGTGATCTATTACGATACAGTGGACAAGCTTCCGCATGGCAATGCCACACCGGTTGCCACGCTCAAAGAGCTTCTTGCTCAGTCCGATATCGTGAGCCTGCATGTTCCGCAGACGGAGCAGACGAAGGACATGATTGGCGAGGCCGAAATCCGCGCGATGAAGCCCAATTCCATCCTGCTCAACAATGCACGCGGCACTGTGGTCGATATCGATGCCCTCGCTGCTGCACTGCGTGACGGGCACCTCATGGGTGCCGGTGTGGACGTATTCCCCAAGGAGCCGAAAGGCGCAGGCGAGAGCTTTGCCTCCCCCCTCCAGGGACTGCCCAACGTCATTCTCACACCGCATATCGGTGGCTCGACCATGGAAGCGCAGGAGCGTATCGGCGTGGAAGTTGCCAAGCGCTTTGTGGAATATTCCGATGTCGGCTCGACGCTGGGCGCTGTCAATTTTCCGCCCGTACAGCTGCCCGAACGTCCGCGTGGCACCCGCTTCATGCATGTGCATGAAAACCGCCCCGGTATCATGCGCCAGATCAACGAGATCTTCTCCAGCGAAGACTGCAACATCGTTGCGCAATACCTACAGACCGATGGCGAGGTCGGGTATGTTGTGGTCGAGACCGATGCGAGCCCCGACTCGGAACTCGATAACCGCCTGCTCAACAGCCTCCGCGCGCTCAAAGGAACGATGCGCGCGCGTCTGATCTATCAGCGGTAAAGTAATTTGATGAATTATTAACACTGCACTAATAATAATCAGGAACAGATTCGCCTGTTCCTGATTATTCGTTGGTGCCGGTGACCGCTTCATCCTCTTCCATTGCCCGAATCCAGAGTTTTGCCTTTGCGGGCATCGATGCCATCCCGGTCACGGTCGAAATCCAGGTCGCCTCCGGCCTGCCCGCCTTCATTATCGTAGGCCTACCCGACAAGACAGTCGGTGAATCACGCGAGCGCGTCCGCGCTGCCCTGGCAGCACTCGGACTCGCGCTGCCCCCCAAACGCATCCTGATCAATCTGGTCCCGGCCGATCTGCCCAAGGAAGGCTCGCATTTCGACCTGCCGATCGCTCTGGCCATCATGACGGCCATGGGCATTCTGTCGCATGAGGCCGTGGCGGCCTACAGCGCCATTGGCGAACTCTCGCTTGACGGACGCTTGCAGGCGACGGGCGGCGTGCTCTCTGCCGCACTCGAGACAGTTCGGCATCAACTTGGCCTGATCTGTCCCCGCCCCCAGGCACAGGAGGCACGATGGGCAAGTGACACGCTCGATATTCTTGCCCCCGACACGTTGCGCGCCCTCCTGTCGCATTTCAACGGCGAGCATGTATTGCCCTCCCCCGAACTCGAACCCGTGGCGCGCTCAGCACCGCTGAACGATCTTGCTTTGGTCAAGGGCATGGATATGGGGCGACGCGCCCTTGAGATCGCAGCCTGCGGGGCGCATTCCCTGCTGATGTCAGGGCCGCCAGGTGCTGGCAAATCCATGCTTGCGCAGTGCCTGCCCTCTATCCTTCCCGATCTGACGCATGAACAGATACTCGAGTGCAGCCGGATTCACAGTCTGGGCGGTCAGGCCAGCGGGAGTACCCTGATCACCCAACCGCCTTTCAGGGCGCCGCATCATTCGACCACCCTGCCTGCGCTTGTCGGCGGGGGCTCACGATCCCGCCCGGGCGAAGTCAGTCTTGCCCATAATGGCGTTCTCTTTCTCGACGAACTGCCGGAGTTTTCGCGAAGCTGCCTCGAATCCCTGCGTCAACCTCTGGAGACGGGCGCGATCACGGTCGCACGGGCAAGACAGACGGTGCTTTATCCTTCGCGCTTTCAGTTCGTCGCGGCCATGAATCCCTGTCGGTGCGGCTATCTGGGCGATGCTGAGCGCGCCTGCCGAAAGGCCCCTCAATGCGGCGAGGAGTATCTTGCCCGCCTGTCCGGCCCCATGCTCGACCGGATCGATCTATCCTTGTTCGTCACCCCGGTCTCGCCCCTCGACATGATCACCGCACCGGCAGGTGAGAACAGTGCTGCCGTGCGCGCCCGCGTCGTGAAGGCACGACAATTCCAGATTGCGCGTCAGGGGGTCCCCAACGCGCAGGTGGGGGCTCAGAATATCGTTCTGACGCCAGAATCACGCCATCTCGTCAGTGAGGCGGGTACCAGGCTGCGGCTTTCAGCGCGCGGGCTTACACGCCTGCTACGCGTTGCACGCAGTATTGCGGATCTGGACCACGCAACAGATGTCGGCGCCCCGCATCTGCGCGAGGCGCTCGGTTTCAGAATGCGCTAGAGCCGCGCCTCACCCCGCCAGTGAAGCGCGGAGGACTTCAAGCCCCCCTTCAAGATCCGCAATGAGGTCGTTGGGGTCTTCAAGCCCGATATGCAGTCTAAAGCTCGGCCCCTCAGGCATGGCGTTGGGCAGCGAGCGACGTACGCCCCCCGTCGTTGGCAAAACGAGACTTTCATATCCGCCCCAGGACGCGCCGATGCCGAACAGGGCCAGCGCATCAATCATGTCCCGCATGGCCGCGACAGACAGATCGGCGCGCAACTCCACACCGAAAAGCGAACTTGCGCCCTCGAAATCGCGCCGCCAGAATTCATGGCCGGGACATTCCTCGAACGCCGGATGCAGCACACGCGCCACTTCCGGTCGGCCACGCAGCCATTGCGCCACCAGCAAAGCCGAGGCCGATTGACGCTCGAGCCGCACCGCTATCGTCCGGAGTCCGCGAAGGGTCAGCCAGCATTCATCCGGTCCGGCCAGCTGGCCAATCTGAATCGCGGAATCGCGCAGTGTCTTCCAGAGCACGCCATCTGCCACCGTAATCGCGCCGGCAATCACATCGGAATGTCCGGCGGGATATTTCGTCAGCGCCTGGATGGAGACGTCCACCCCGTGACGGAAAGGCTGAAAAATGCCGATCCCCCAGGTATTGTCGAGCATAAGCAGTGCGCCATGCTCATGGGCCACACGCGCCAGCATGGGGACGTCCTGCACCTCGAATGTGTGGCTGCCCGGGCTCTCGGCAAACACGACACGCGTATTCTCTCGCATCAGCCCGATCAGGGTCTCTTCATCCGCAAGGGGCGCATAATAGGTGGTCTCGATCCCCATACGCGCCAGCATGGTGCCGGCGAAACGGCGTGTGGGCCCATAGACCGAGTCTGGCAGAAGCAGGTGATCACCAGAACTCAGGAAAGCGAGCAGAGGCAGGGTGCAGGCCGCCAGCCCCGAGGAAACGACCTGCGTATGGATCCCGCCTTCAATCAGCGCGAGAAGCTTTTCAAGCTCATGCTGAACGGGTGAACCCATCGCCCCATAGATCAGTTCGTGCTCATGGCTGCGCAGCCCCTGTTCCCGCATCGCGTCCAGCGAGGGAAAAAGGACGGTCGAGCCCCTCGTCACCGGCGCATTGACATAGGCCCCCTCGGGCGGGGTAGGCTCCGGTCGCCCGCCTTGTACCAGCAGGGATGACAAGCGCTTCCAGCCGGAAGTGACCTGTTTGGCGGTGTTTTCCACTCTCTCGTTTCTCCTGTCAGGTCTCGATGGGGGTCGCAGGATCGCTTCCCCACTCGGCCCATGACCCATCATAAAGCTGCCCTGGCGCCAGCCCGGCCACCCGCAGGGCCATGGTCAGCGTTGCGGCGGTCAGACCTGACCCGCAAGTGGTAATGACCCGACGCGAGCCTATGGCACAGCCAGCAAAACGCTCGACCAGCGCCTGAGGCTGCAGAAAGCAGCCCAGGGGGTCGAGCACCTCGGTGAAGGGCAGGTTTACCGCGCCCCTCATATGCCCACCACGCATATTGGGCCGCGGCTCGGCGGCCTGGGCATGAAACCGCGCTGCACTGCGTGCATCAAGGATCACGCGGTCAGGATCATCGAGCGCATCGAGCACATCGCCCTTGCCTGCTAGGAGCGCATAGCGCGTGCGCGGCCGATAAGGCTGCTCGCGGGGTGCCGCCGGGGCTGGCGCGGCATCGGGCGCAAGACCAAGGGCTTCAAGCGCTGCAAGGCCACCATCAAGCACATGCACAGGCTCGTGCCCGAACAGTGAGGCCATCCAGTGCGCCCGACAGGCGCCGATACTCCCCCTGCGGTCATAGAAAACCAGTCCCGTATCAGAGCCTATGCCCAGTGCCATCATGGCTTGTGCAAATGTGGCCGCACCGGGCACGGTGTGGGGAAGCAGGTCCAGGCGATCACATATGTCGTTGATACGGAAACGATTTGCCCCGGGAAGCGCTAATTTGTGGAAATCTGCTTCCGGGTCACCGTCCTGCCCGGGGAGGAGCGTCGAGGCATCGAGATAGCGATACCGGCCGGGAGGAAGCGACATCAGGGTTTGTGCATCGATCAGAGGGGATGTCGTCATGGATGGCACGCTCCGGAACATGATGGATCACGCATGGCCCGACCTGACGGGGACCGCAGAAACGGATCAGGAACCGCACGATAGCAGCCGGAATGACCCCGTGGTCAACTGGCGGCAGCCACAGCCGGGGGAGATTATGTGACAACCGAACGCATCATGCTTGGAATGCTCCTCCTGGGGGTCGCTTATGGTTGCGGCGTGGTGCTGTGGCCCTTCCTTTCCGCCATCCTGTGGGGCGCGATTCTGACCTTCACGACATGGCCCCTGTTCAAGCGCCTGCGCCGCCACATGCGCCCGCCTCTCGCCGCTGTGGTCATGATGGTCGGCAGCGCCATTGCCATTGTCATGCCGCTCGCGCTCCTGACCTCGACCGGCATCGCGGATCTCCCGCTGATCATCGGTGGTATCAACACTGAAATCGAAGCCCTTGGTCGCACGCATCCGGCGCCGGACTGGCTGGCCACGATACCCGGCATAGGCCCACAGCTGACCAACGCCTATCAGCACTGGAGCCATGACGTCCGCGGCGTGGGAGAGGCCCTTCACCCGTACGCCGGACAGATCGCCCGATACGCTCTCAAGGCCCTGATGCAGATGGCAAGCGGTCTGGCCGAACTGGTCATGGCGCTTTTTATCGCGCTGTTTTTCTGGATCAGTGGTGATTCGCTGGGGCGTATCATCACGGCTGTCCTGACCCGCATTACCGGCACCTATGCCGATCGTCTGATCACCATCATCGGCAGCGTCATACGGGGTACGGTCTACGGCATTCTTGGTACCGCCATCGTTCAGGGTGTGCTCACCTCCATCGGCCTGTTCATTTCAGGCGTACCCGCCCCGGTGCTGCTCGGCGGTGTCGCGGCCTTTGTGGCGGTTTTTCCAATCGGTGCCCCACTGGTATGGGCGCCTGCCGCCATCTGGCTGGCCCTTCATCATCATCTCGGCTGGGGCCTGTTTCTCGCGGGTTACGGCATCGTGTTCATCTCGGGGGCCGATCACATCATCCGGCCCGCTTTCATCGCCAGAGGGGCGCAGCTTCCCTATCTGCTGACCGTACTGGGAGTGCTGGGCGGCGTGGTCACATTGGGCGGACTAGGTATTTTTCTGGGTCCGGTCCTGCTGGGTGTCGGCTATACTCTGACGACTGAATTCGCACGTGGCGCCTATCAGACAGAAAAGAAAATGCTTTAATGAACTCGTCTTCAACCCACGACGCCCCGTCCGCCCCGTTAGCTGATCGCACTGTTCCCGGCATTGGCCAGAACTTCACTATTCTAAGCTGGAACCTGCTTCGTGCCGTGGGGGCACCCCTCGATGAGGTCGTCGAGCTGGCGCGCACCTTCCAGCCCGACATCTTTCTCATGCAGGAGGCCGTGAGCAGTTTCGACAGGCTGCCCGCCATACTGGGTGGACATTACGCTAGAATCCCACTGCCAGACCGTATCCACGGCACAGCGTGCTGGAGCCGCTTTTCCTTCGCACGACCGCCAGTCTCCTGCGCCCTGCCATCAGGTCTGATGGTCAAGCGCACGGCACAGCTCATCGATTTCGGGTCGTTTTCGATCGCAAACGTGCACCTGTCTCACGGGCAGATCCTGAATCGCCGCCAGCTTCGTCGTATCGCACCAATCCTGCGCCATCATGCGCTCGTCATGGGCGACTTCAATCTTGTTGGGCCGACCCTGCTCCCCGGTTTCCGCGATGTTGGCCCAAGGGCAGCCACGCATCGCATGGCCGACATGCTGCCGATACGGATCGACCGTTGCCTCGTGCGTGGCATGACGCCCCTCAATGCCGGGGTTCTCCCCAATCGCAGTTCGGACCATCACCCTATCACGGTAACGCTGCGGCTCGATGCGCCCGACAGGCACCGCGCCTTCTTTCAGCGCCTGGCAGATCGCCGGCAGGTCAGGGCGCTCACAGATAGGGCATGAACAATCTAACTGCAGCATTACGCGTCTTGCGCCAGGCGCTCAGGCTGTCAAGCGCATGATGCGTGAGCCGACCCGCCTTATGCCGTTCCATGAAACTATTGAGCGACTGCGCCACCGACGCACTATAGATTTCGAGATTGATCTCGAAATTCAGGCGCAGGCTGCGCGCATCGATATTGCTGCTGCCGACGAAAGACCATTCTTCATCAACGACAAGCAACTTGGCGTGATTGAAAGGCGGCCTGTTCATCCAGACATGGCACCCTGCCTTCAGAAACGGTGCAAGGCTGGCATCGCGGGCATAATCGATCAGTCTGTGATTGCTGCGACGTGGCAGGATGATATCGATCTGCACACCACGCAGGGCGGCGAGGCAGAGCTCCGACACTAGTCGCTCATTGGGCAGAAAGTATGGCGTCATCAGGCGAACCGAGCGGCGTGACAGGGCGATCGCCTGCAACATGGAGAATTCGATCTTCTCAAGGTCGTTATCTGGTCCCGACGTCACAATACGCATCGGGATATCACCGGCCCGGTCAAGCTCGGGAAACCAGATTTCACCGTCAAGCTCTTCGCCGCAGGTGAAGGACCAGTCACGCGCAAAGGCTTCGGTCAACTGGTGAACAATCGGCCCTTCAAGCCGGAAATGTGTATCCGCCACCGGATGCTTGGTGCGCAGGCGACGCAGGTTTTCCTCACCAATATTCAGCCCTCCCATAAACCCGGTATGCCCATCGACAACCAGGATCTTGCGGTGATTGCGCAGATTGATGAATGGCATCTTCCACGGAAGAAGCGAGTGCATGAACCGCTCACAAGGGATGCCACGCGTGCGCAAGGCCTTGTGAATACCGCTGCGGAAATACCCGCCCCCGATACCGTCAACCAGCACACGAACCGCGACACCCCGCGCCTGCGCGGTCGCCAGGGCATCCACAAACTGCTCGCCAATCCTGTCCGCCCTAAAAATGTAGGAACACAGCAGAATCGAGACCTGTGCCGAAGCAATGTCGTGCAGCATGCGCGGATAGATGTTGTCGCCATCATGGAGGCAATCGACGGAATTGCCGCCCAGCAGGGGCCGCTCGGTCAACTTGCCGATCATCCGCGCCAGGGGGGCAAAATCACCCCCCATGCGGTGACGAGTACGAAAAGCGGGGCCCCGCCCCCGCCAGTGATGGTCACTCACCAGACGTCGGGCCAAACGCCTGACACGATTGATACCGAACATCAGATAGAGCAGCGCGCCGAAAATCGGCATAAGCCAGCTCACACCGATCCAGCCTGCACAGGCCGCCGTGTTCTGTTTCGTCCGCAGAACATGCAAGGTGACCGCAACAGCAAGACAGAGCCGCAGCAGGATCAGGAAAACGTCAAGAAGGGTAATGGGCCAGCTCATTTCACACAACGTTAGCGTATTCGTCCGGAATTCAAAGAGAGACATCTTGCAACCGGGAAAATCATCGTAAAATATGGGAGGATGATCGCAAGTCGGATCCGGCCGGACTCGGCGTGTAGGGCTTGGCGCCAACCGCAGGGCGCATTGCTGACACGCTCGGGCAGGCGCGCGGCGCTCTCACGGACGGTCTTTCGTGCCGGGTCAGGATACCGGTTGGACAAGGGTCTGAGGCAAGCTCAATGCAGCGCTCTGCGCATGGGACTGAACCGCTCTGTGGCATTGGACCGGCCCTGCGGGGTCCAACGGGAGCAACCGGCGGTCAGGCAAGTCAGGCTTATACAATCGATGGCCTTTCCGTGAGAGGGCGTCACCATGAAGCGTTTTCAGGCAGAGGAGAGAAAGGATGGTTATGTCAGCTCATCGTCCCCAGCTCTTCTACACGACAGAGCCGTCGCCCTGCCCGTATCTCCCCGGCAGGACAGAGCGCAAGGTCATGACCGAGCTGACTGGCAGTGATGTCGACCAGCTTCACGATCGCCTGTCCCGCGCCGGTTTCAGGCGCAGCCACGGCATTGTCTATGCCCCTGTCTGTCATGGTTGCCAGTCCTGTATCCCCATCCGGCTTCCTGTCGCGGAATTCGTGCCGGATCGCACCATGCGCCGGGCGCGCCGGGACCACGCCGATCTCGTTGTGGCTGAACGTCCCATCGTCGCAACCGAGGAACAATATGCCCTGTTCCGAGCCTATCAGGCGCATCGTCATGGCGATGGTGATATGGCCCTGATGGGGCTTGATGATTACCAGTCCATGGTTGAGACCAGCCCGGTCGAAACCAGCCTGTTCGAGTTCCGCTCACGCGACGGTCGTCTGGTCTGTGTCTCTCTTGTCGATATGCTCTCTGACGGTCTCTCGGCAGTCTATACATTCTATGATCCGGCAGAAAGCCATCGTTCCTACGGCACGGCATCCATTCTATGGCTGATTGCCGAAACCGCCCGACGCCACAAGCCTTATCTCTATCTCGGCTACTGGGTGCCAGGCAGCACAAAGATGGGCTATAAATCACGCTTCAACCCGGCGGAAATTCTTCGCAACGGCCACTGGCTCCGACTGGCAGGCGCGCCCTCTGGGGTATCCCCGACCCCGGCAGTCGCGGTATCAAGCCAGAAAGCCGACACCCCTCCCGCCGGTGCAGCCTGAGAACTTAACTCCGGGTTGCGGGCTTTCTGGTCATCCATTGCGGGGCAGCCTTGCCCTGATCCGCTCGCTTGCCAACGATCGACGCAAGATCGGCGTCACTGCGCGGCTTTTGCCCCTCATGCCAGACCAGACCTGTTTCCGAGGCAAAGACACGCAGATCGACAAGGCGTTGACCCGGTGAGAGCTTCTGGATCGTGACACCCATGCCCTTTGTCATTTCGGGCAAGGCATCAAGAGCAAAGGACAGCGCCTTGCGGTTACTGCCCATGGTGATGATCTGATCACCTGTAACGGCCACACAGAACCCGGCGCGGTCACCGTCACGCAGCGTCAGGACCTGTTTGCCCGTCCGTTTTTCAGCGGCCATATCGGCGTCACGCACGATCATGCCACGTCCGCTTTCGCTGGCCAGAACGTGCCGACCGGACTCATCGATCACGAAGAAAGAGACAATATCCTCATCCTGAGGCAGATCGACCAGAACGCGAATGGGCTGCCCAAAGCCACGCCCACGCGGCAGGTCAGCCGCCTTGAGCGTAAAGGCACGGCCACCGCTGACCAGAATGCAAAGACGATCGGTGCTCTGACACTCGAGCGCCAGCCCGAACGCATCGCCTTCCTTGAATTTATGGCTGTCGGGGTCGATCCCGTGACCCTTGACCGCCCTCACCCAGCCTTCGCGTGAGAGCAATACCGTCAGGGGCTCACGATCAACCTGTATGGCGGCGCTCAGATCGATCGGCGCTGGCGGCGCCGCGATCCGGGTACGCCGGGTACCAAGAGCGCCGTCGCCAAAACTGGCCGCCGTCGCGTCGAGTTCCTTGCCGATACGGGTCCAGCGTTTGCGCTCACTGCCAAGAAGACCCTCAAGACCGGATTTCTCCTTCAGAAGCGCGTCACGCTCCTTGCGTATCTCGATTTCCTCAAGGCGACGAAGCGAGCGCAGGCGCATATTGAGCACATATTCGGCTTGCAGATCCGTGAGGCTGAACACACGCATCAATTCGGGCTTGGGCTCGTCGCTTTCGCGAATGATACGGATGACTTCATCGAGATTGAGATAAACGGCCAGAAACCCTTCAAGGATTTCCAGACGGCGCTCAACCGCGTTCAGACGATGCTGCGAACGGCGCACGAGAACGATCTCGCGATGGTCCAGCCATGACTGGATGACCTCGCGCAGCCCCATGACCCGTGGCACGCGATTAGCGTCCAGCACGTTCATGTTCAGGCTGAACCGGCTTTCAAGCGGCGTGACACGAAAGAGTGTTTCCATCAGCACTTCCGGCTCGATCCCCTTGGTCTTGGGCTCAAGGACAAGGCGGATATCGGTCGTGCTTTCGTCGCGTATATCGGCAAGGAGCGGTAGTTTCTTTTGCTCCATCAACTCCGCAATCTGCTCGATCAGGCGTGATTTCTGCACCTGATAGGGGATCTCGGTCACGATCACGGTCCAGGTACCAAAACGCCCCTGTTCGACTTCCCATCGTGCGCGGGTACGAAAACTGCCGCGTCCGGTCTCGTAAGCCGTGACCATGCTGGCAGGGTCTTCAATCAGCACGCCGCCTGTGGGGAAGTCCGGTCCCGGCATGAACTGCATCAAGGCCTCAACGGGCGCCTGTGGGTTCTCGATCAGATGACGTGCAGCGCGGCAGATTTCGGCAGCGTTATGCGGCGGAATGCTGGTCGCCATGCCCACCGCAATGCCAGCTGCACCGTTGGCCAGCAGGTTCGGAAAAGCGCCGGGCAGGACCACGGGCTCGGCGTCTTCATTGTCATAGGTCGGGCGAAAATCGACCGCGTCATCCTCGATGCCTTCCAGCAGGGCCTTGGCCACAGCGGTCAATCGGGATTCCGTGTAACGCATGGCGGCCGCGTTATCGCCGTCGATCGAGCCGAAATTACCCTGTCCCTCGACCAGCGGATAACGCACCGCGAAATCCTGTGCGAGGCGTACCAGAGCCTCATACACGGCAGCGTCGCCATGGGGATGGAACTTACCGATCACATCACCCACGACGCGGGCACATTTCTTGAAACCCGACGTCGGGTCGAGCTTGAGCTGCTGCATGGCGTAAAGGATGCGCCGATGCACAGGCTTCATACCATCGCGCACATCGGGCAACGAACGCGCCATGATGGTGGACATGGCATAGGCGATATAGCGCTCGCTCAATGCGTCTGCGAGTTTGGTATCCTCGATATGTCCTGCCAGATCCTGACTCATGCCACGCCCTTTCGTTTGAGGGCAGATAAGGCGGCGCGATGCAGCCTGTCCAGTACAAATACCCCGTTTTTGTTCCCGGTCTCGCCTGACCCGTTCCGTCGGGTGGCCACCCTGTCTCATTTGCCCATGGAAAGGTCCTGGCACCGTCGGATCTTAAAAAGATTGCTGTCAAGGCAGACGAATTACAACTTTATGTGTCAAGCACCGTTCATCGCTCTCCTCATCTCGTGAAAGACAGCGATAATGACCCTGACGGTTCTCTGGCTGACGGCCCTGATCATGTTTGCCGGTGGGACGGCACTATTGCTGCTTGGCAAGCGGCGCACCGAAACCGAAGGGGTGATGAGTCTTGCTCACGGCATCGTCCCCATCATCGCAGGCTGCCTGTATGTCGCCATGGCGACAGGTCAGGGGGCAATGCTTCTGCCGACAGACGCCACACTCGCCGGCGCCGCAAACACGACCCGTATTTTCTGGTTCGGCCGCTACATTGACTGGGTGTTCACTACGCCGCTCCTGCTTGTCGCACTCGGGTTTCTCGGCATGTTCCGCGGACGCAAACGTGGCGATCTGCTGCTGGGCGCGGTCGCTGCGGATGTCATCATGATCATCACCGCGTTTGCTTTCAGTGCCTCGGAGAATGTGGTCAGCCGCTGGATCTGGTTCGTGCTCTCCTGCGTGGCGTTTCTCGGTGTATATTATGTCATCTGGGTCTCGCAGCTTCAGGCCAACCGCCTCGAACGGCCCGAGGTGCAGACGGCCTACATCCGCAGCGCCACAATCCTCTCGGTGCTCTGGATGGTCTATCCGATCATTCTCGCGCTTTCTCCTGATGGCCTTGGAATCGTACCGGACTCGGCAAGCGTGCTTATCATCGCGGTTACGGATGTTCTGGCGAAGGTCGGGTTTGGCTTCCTTAGCCTGTCTGATGATCGCAAACTGACCACCATCTGATGGATCTTGGCCCGGCATGGCACTCATGACACTGACCGGGCCACGCAATCTCTTTGCCCTGTTCTATTGGGGCAGTGCGGGCTTCAGCGCCGCTGCGGCGCTCCTCACCGGCAATGTGCTGGTCGGTCTCGTCACCATCATTATCTTTGGGCTGCCGCATGGTGCACTTGATGGAGAGATGGCACGACAAGCGCTGCGCCCCCGTTTCCAGTATCTCTGGTTTCCCGTTTTTGCGTTACCTTATCTCGTGCTCGTCGAGCTCGTACTCGTCGCCTGGCATGTCGTGCCCTTCATCACGCTCAATCTGTTTCTGGCTCTGTCCATCTGGCATTTTGGCAGTGAGATGCGTGACGACGGTGCTTCGCTGTTGAGTGGTTTTGTTCTTGGGGGCGCCCCCCTGATCCTGCCCTGCGTGTTCCAGCCAGAAGCTACGGCGGCGCTACTGAACGCCATGGCACCGCCTGTTCATCTCGTTGTGCCGCCATCATGGCTGATCGTCCTGTTTCCCGTCTGGGCCCTCTGCGCGAGTGCGTGGCTGGGTGCAAGCCCTCCCGCAATGCGTATGACACGCTTGTGGTCGCTGCTCGGGCTGATTGCCCCATTCGCAATATTGCCACCGCTGCAGGCGTTCATGATCTACTTCGTGTTCCAGCATGCGCCTGCGCATATCGCCTCACTGGTGGCAGATTATCGCTGGAGCCGTCTCGGTTCACCGTGTGACGCTCTCTATCGCAGCCTGCCACTCACACTCGCCTCACTGGGCATCGGGGCGGTCATGGTGCCGTTCTACACAGGACCGTTGGTGCCAAGACTGGTGGCTGTGACCTTCCAGCTTCTGGCCGCTTTGACCCTGCCTCACATGATATTCGATTATCTGATCGGAAGGGCCCCGGCGCTTAGCGAAGCGCGAATACCTATGCCGGGGGATTTTTCTGCACGGCCCCACGTGCATCGGCCAGTGCCCTGACACGCATCTCCAAACGCTCGCGCGCACCGGGAACAGGTTTGTGCTGGGAGCCGAAAAGATGGCGTGAGAGAAAATGCCCCGTCAGCGCCAGTCCCTCAGCCCAGAGGGCGGGATCATCGCCATCATCCTCAACCCCGTGCGGGGTCAGATAATGAGGCAATGGCAGGAGACGATCGACCCACTGCCCGGCGGCATCGCGGCTTACAGCGCGTCCCGTTCGCGGTGAGACAAAGGCGAGATCAGTCGTTGCACCTGAGATCGCGCAGCAATCGAGCGTCAGTCCATAACCTAGCGTCGCAAGCAACGCGGTTTCCCAGCGCACATAATCCACCACCGGGGCAGGATCGGACAGCACACAGAAGGCCGCGAGATCGCGCACGGTCTGGAGAAAGAAATCCGGATGAGGCTCGCGGTCCGGCAAGGCAGCATCGGCCAGTTCGGCGGCTGACTGAACCAGAGCGAGTTGCAGAGGGCGGTCCAGTAGCCTGACGGCTGTTTCCTGAACCATTTCACCGCTCAGATGCCCGAGCTGATCGGACAGGCGGGAGGCATAACGGGCAAGTATCAGATTACCCGGCTGCCAGAGCACGGCCTGACGTCGTGACGAGCCGCCACGCACCAGACCGGCAATGCGTCCATACTCTTCCGTGAAGAGATGGACCACAGCGCCGCCCTCGCCGTAGCGCCGGGCGGAGAGGACGATTGCAGCACATTCGAAATTCATGTGCTGCAACCAGTCCCGTGATCGTATGACCGATCAGGCGCCAGCGGCAGCGGCCACTTCGGCAGCAAAGTCGCTGGTTTCCTTCTCAATGCCTTCGCCGAGCTGGAAGCGCTCGAAAGCGATCAGTTTGGCGCCGGCCTTCTCGACAACCTTGGACACGCGGGTTTCACCGTCATGCACCCAGACCTGCTCCAGAAGAACGACTTCTTCGTAGAACTTGCGGATACGGCCTTCGATCATCTTCTCGATGATGGCCTCCGGCTTGCCGGACTCACGAGCCTGCTCGATCAGAACCTGGCGCTCACGCTCCAGAGCTTCCGGATCGACGCTGGCAACTTCCAGAGCAGCCGGACGCGTTGCGGCAACATGCATGCCGATCTGGCGGCCCAGAGTCAGCAGGGCTTCGGATTCCGACGGGGCTTCAACCGCAGCGAGAACGCCGATCTTGCCAACGCCCGGACGCAGCGCGCCATGCACGTAGGAAGCAACGATGCCCGAAGGAACGGTCAGAACCTTGGCGCGACGCAGCGACATGTTCTCACCGATCGTGGCGATCAGGTGGGTCAATTCTTCGGCAACCGTGCGGCCCGTAGGCAGCTTGGCCTGCGACAGGGTGTCGAGATCGTCACCGGCATCGAGTGCAGCATGAGCCACGGACTCAACGAATGCCTGGAAGGCTTCGTTACGACCCACGAAATCGGTCTCGGCATTGACTTCGACCATGGCGGCCTTGTTCTTGCCCGAAGCAACGGCCACGAGGCCTTCAGCCGTGGTGCGGCCCGACTTCTTGGCAGCCTGCGACAGACCCTTGGCGCGCAGCCAGTCGATGGCGGCATCCATGTCGCCAGCAGCTTCCGTGAGAGCCTTCTTGCAGTCCATCATGCCAGCGCCAGTCTTCTCGCGCAGGTCACGGACGAGGGCAGCAGTGATTTCCGCCATGTTCAAAACTCCTCTTGAGCATTGTCCCGTCAGACCCGATCGGCTGACCGGATGACAATACTCGCCACAATAAAGAACCTGAGCCCCTTCCCGCATCCCGAAAGCGCGGGGCAGGCTCTAGGAA
The DNA here is from genome assembly GCF_057319415.1 of Asaia sp. A2. NCBI lineage: Bacteria > Pseudomonadati > Pseudomonadota > Alphaproteobacteria > Acetobacterales > Acetobacteraceae > Asaia > Asaia sp. A2. Next base: position 183,536 of record NZ_JBXWTO010000002.1, on the reverse strand, counting down.
CGAAACGGCGCGCCGCAGCTTTTCAGCCGGGCACGCCAGAAATTCCGAATGCCTGGGGAGACCTCACGATCTCCCGCACGCATCTCAGGCTTCAGCCGGAGCTTCTGCCGTGGTCTCTTCAACAACCGTCTCGACCGGCAGTTCTTCAGACGCGCCGAAATCGGCACCCGAAGCAGCCATTTCAGCCGAGATACCATCGAGCACGGCCTGCGACACGAGGTCGCAATAGGTGGTGATGGCGCGGATGGCGTCGTCATTGCCCGGAATCGGGTAGGTCACGCCAGCCGGGTTGGAGTTGCTGTCGAGAACGGCAACAACCGGAATGCCAAGCTTGTTGGCTTCCTCAACCGCCAGCTTCTCCTTGTTCGTGTCGATCACGAACAGGATGTCCGGCAGACCGCCCATTTCCTTGATGCCGCCGAGCGAACGCTCAAGCTTCTCGCGGTCACGGGTGATGTCGAGGATTTCCTTCTTCGTCAGACCATGCGTGTCGCCGGAGAGCATCTCGTCGATCTGGCGCAGGCGCTTGATCGAACCCGTGATGGTCTTCCAGTTGGTCAGCATACCGCCGAGCCAGCGATGGTTGACGTAGTACTGACCGCAACGTGTTGCAGCTTCAGCCACATGCTCGGCAGCAGCGCGCTTGGTGCCGACGAACAGCACGCGACCGCCACCGGCCACCGTGTTGCGAACGGCCTGCAGGGCGCGATCGAGCATCGGAACGGTCTGCTGCAGGTCGATGATGTGAACCTGGTTGCGGACACCGAACAGATACGGTGCCATCGCCGGGTTCCAGCGACGCGTGTGGTGACCAAAGTGAACGCCGGCTTCGAGCAGCTGACGCATGGTGAATTCAGGCATCGCCATGATGCAAATTCCTGTTCTTCTGGTTGTGCCTCCGTATGACATTGCGCGTTTTCACGGGCACCAGAGAGTCTGTCGTCATACGTGCGAATTGCCTCACTCCCCAGCCGACACCGCCGTCAGAAAAGCCAGACGGGCGCGGTATCGCCTTTTTTGCCACAAAAGGCAAGGAACAAGATGATCTGTATCCCGGCACCTGACCGGCATCGGTAATTCCAACCAGTGATCCAGATCCGTTGGGTGGGCGATTTATAGAAGCGATTAGCGAAACAGACCGACCCCAGCGGGAGATTCGACACTCAGCTCCGGCGCGCCATTCTCGATTGAGTCGTGTTGCTTGTCACTCAGGCCGACCAGCCCAGGCCGCCATATCACGCAAGGTCTGCTCGAACCGGTCGGGACTCAATCGCAGATCAATGACATCGCGCATCTCGCCCCGATCGTTGATAAGGCAACCGCATCCCGCGCCTAAAGAATGCAAGCCCGGTGGAACTTCGATTTCTTTTTTCCAGAAAAAGACCCAAAATCGGTCGGATGAAATGAAATACTCATCCAGAAGGACCTCTTTTCCTCTCATCTCGGCACTTTGTTGGACGCGTTTTGTGAGCCGCTCATGCGCGAGACCCCGCGCCTGTTCGTAGGTCAATCTTTCAGACAATGCCGAACCTCTTTGCAGAAAAGTGACCAACAGGCCCTTCTGATATCCCCGTCATGATCGCAAACTTAGACCGAATAGATCGATTGGAAGTAAAGATTTCACGATAAGGATATTATCGTTTCAAACAAATCCAGATGTCCATATCGAGTTCGTGTAAAGTTCGTGCCTGCCCCAGCAAGATCAGGCATCGATTTCAATAGGATGACAACTGCCTTTTTACCGTTACCCTAGAGATGATCGATACGCGATACCCCGTGAATGGTGCGCAATTGTTCGCCCAGTCGTGGCGTGACCGGGAAGTGTCCGGTCAGGGTCACCTCCACAGCCTTGGTCTCGTCCACGGCTGGCACCAACACGATCTTGCCGCGCCCCCTGCCCTGGCTGCTTAGCAAGTCGCGCACTTTCGTCACCGCTGAAGCCTCGCTGATCCATACGCGCATCTCCGAGCTTTCCTGCGCTGCTGCTTTTTCCAGATCCATCACGTCATTGGCCGTTATGCGTAGTGCATCGCCCTCAAGCTTGAGATCAGCCGTCACCATCACGGCCTGACCGGCCACCAGCAGGTCGCGGCAACGCGACAGCACTTCCGAGAACAGGGTCACTTCGCAACCACCCGTCGCATCGGAGAGGCGTACCCACGCCATCTTGCTACCGCTCTTGGTAGGGCGCTCCTTCTTGTCGACCACGCAGCCCGCAATACGCACGCGATAGGACCCGTTTTCGGCAGCGGTCATGAGGTTTTGTGACGTCAGCACATTGGCCCGCTTGAGGACCGAGCGATAGGCATCCAGCGGGTGCGCGGACATGTGGAATCCGATCGCCTCGGCCTCCGCGGCCAGACGTTCGAATTCGGGCCAGTATGGGGCTTCGGCCAGGCGCAGCTCCTCGGGCTCGGCCGAGGCACCGAACAGGCCGATCTGGCCGGATGCCGCCTCCTGCGCGTCGGATTGCGCACGACGCATGATGATTTCAGAGCTGGCAAAGACGATATGACGCGGCTTGTCGAGGGAGTCGAAAGCTCCCGCCTTGGCCAGATTTTCGATCTGGATCTTGTTGAGCTGCTTGGCATCACAACGTGCAGCCAGATCGGCAAGACTGGCAAAAGGCTTGTCGCCACGTGCCTCCACAATGGCCTGCATGGCCGAGAACCCGACGCGCTTGACGGCAGCCAAAGCGTAGCGGATGGCCCAGCTTCCGTCCTCCTGCTTTTCGAGCGAGAAATCAGCCTTCGAGCGATTGATGTCGACGGGAAGCACCTTGATTTTCATCCGACGCGCTTCCTGACATAGCGAGGCCAGCTTGTCCGTCTTTTCGCGGGCGAGCGACATGCATCCGGCAAGAAACGCCACCGGATGGTTCGCCTTCATCCAAGCCGTCTGATACGAGACAAGCGCATAGGCGGCGGCGTGGGATTTGTTGAAGCCGTAATCGGCAAAACGCGCCATGAGGTCGAACACCTCGGCAGCCTTTTCAGGGGTGATCCCGCGTCCGGTCGCACCCTTGACGAAGATCTCGCGCTGCGTGTCCATCTCGGCGCGGATTTTCTTGCCCATGGCGCGACGCAGCAGATCAGCGCCGCCCAGGCTGTACCCGGCCATTTTCTGCGCGATCTGCATGACCTGTTCCTGATAGACCATGATGCCATAGGTCTCGGACAGGATATCGCGAATTTCCTCATGGGGCGGCTCCCATGAAGCACCGTGCTTGCGCGCGCAGTAATCGGGGATATTGGCCATCGGCCCCGGACGGTAGAGCGCCACAGCCGCAATCAGGTCCTCAAGCCTTGTCGGGCGCATCTGCTTGAGCACGTCGCGCATGCCTGCGCCTTCAAACTGGAACACGCCGCCCGCATCGCCACGGGCCAGCATGTCGTAGGTAGGCGCGTCGTCCAGAGGCAGGGTGGCCAGATCGACCTCGATGCCCTGTTGCGCGATGAAATTGATCCCGCGCTTGAGAATGGTGAGCGTGGTCAGGCCGAGGAAGTCGAACTTCACCAACCCGGCCTGCTCCACGAATTTCATGTTGTACTGCGTGACCAGCATATCGCTTTTGGGATCGCGATAGAGCGGCACAAGCTCGACCAGTTCACGATCGCCGATCACCACACCCGCCGCGTGAGTTGACGCGTGGCGATAGAGCCCTTCGAGCTGCAACGCGATTTCCATCAGGCGACGCAGCGCCTCGTCGTTCTCGCGCATTTCCTGCAGGCGCGGCTCGCCATCGATCGCCTGTTTGAGCGTAACAGGCTTGGCCGGGTTGTTCGGGATCAACTCAGCCACGCGGTTGACCATACCAAAAGGCAGGCCGAGCACGCGCCCCACATCGCGCACGGCGGCGCGCGCCTGAAGCTTACCGAAGGTGATGATCTGCGCCACGCGCTCGCCACCATATTCGGTGCGCACGTAGCGGATCACCTCGTCGCGCCGGTCCTGACAGAAATCGATATCGAAGTCAGGCATCGAGACGCGTTCGGGATTCAGAAAGCGCTCGAAGAGCAGGTTGAACGGCAGCGGATCGATATCGGTGATGGTGAGCGCCCAGGCCACGAGAGAGCCTGCCCCCGACCCACGCCCCGGCCCGACCGGGATATCATGTTCCTTCGCCCATTGGATGAAGTCGGCCACAATCAGGAAGTAACCGGGAAAGCCCATACGCCCGATGATGCCGAGTTCCATTTCCAGACGCTCCTCATAGCGTCTGCGCGTGTCGTCATCGACCTCCATACGGGACAGGCGCTGGCGTAGCCCCTCCTCTGACATCGCGCGGAGGGTTTCCTCCTCGGTCGCTCCCTCATTGACCTTGGGACAGACCGGCAAGAGCGGCGGACGGGTCGAGACCTTCACCGCGCAGCGCTGCGCGATCATGAGCGTATTGTCACAGGCCTCCGGCAGATCGGCAAAAAGCGCACGCATGGCATCGGGCGATTTGAACCAGTGCTCCGGCGTAACCCGCCAGCGCTCCTGCTCCGCCATGGTGCGTCCCTGCGCGATGCAGAGCAACGCATCATGGGCCTCATGCATGGCCGGTTTGGAGAAAAAGCACTCATTGGTGGCGACCAAAGGTAGCCCCAGACGGTCAGCAGCGGCGATCATGCCGGGCTCAACGGCTTTCTCTTCAGGCAGACCATGGCGATGCAGCTCGACAGCCATATGAGCGCCGAAGCTCTCCTGCAAACGGCGCAGCAGCGTCATGGCCTGGTCTTCCTGCCCCTCGGCAAGCAGGCGGAATAATGGCCCACGCGTCCCGCCGGTCAGCAGAAAGAGCCCGTCTGCATGAGCGCAGAGAGTCTCAAGCAGAATGGCTGGGTCGGAAGGATCGCCCTTGAGGAATCCCTCGGATGAGAGGAACTGCAGATTGGCAAGCCCCGCCTCATTGCGGGCCAGCGCCACCATGGGCTCTGATGGAGCGCCGGGCTTGTCGCTGCGCGATGGCAATGCGAGCTGGCAGCCGATGATGGGCTGCACGCCTTTGCCCGTGCAGTACTGCGAGAATTCCAGCGCCCCGAAGAGATTGCCCGTATCCGTCAACGCCACGGCAGGCATGGCGGATTCAGCAGCCAGAGCCACCAGATCGGGTATGCGTATCGCCCCCTGGCTCAGCGAATAGGCAGAGTGATTACGAAGATGAACAAAGGGGGCATGGGACATGGGTCATGGTTTATCAGACCCGAACGCCCCCTTCATCTCTTTCTTTATCGCGAGATGATGCGCCCATTACGCAGGGTCACGACACGATCCATACGCGATGCAAGCTCCTCGTTATGGGTTGCAATCAACGCGCCCACATTCTCGCTACGAACCGCATGCAGCAACTCGTCAAACACGGCATCGGAAGTATGCACATCCAGATTGCCAGTCGGTTCGTCAGCCAGAAGAAGCTTCGGCCGGTTGGCCAGAGCACGAGCGATAGCCACGCGCTGCTTCTCTCCACCCGAGAGCTTGCCTGGCAAATTATGCAGCCGATGCGCCAGCCCGAAACGCGTCAGAAGATCGGTCGCGCGTGCTGTCGCATCGCGGAGGGAAACGCCTGCAATATGCTGGGGAAGTACCACGTTCTCCAGCGCCGTGAATTCGGCCAGCAGATGATGGAACTGATAGACGAAACCCACTTCGTCGCGTCGTATCTGCGTGCGTGCCGTGTCCGACAGGAAGGCCGTGTCGTGCCCGGCAATGCGCACCCTGCCTTCCTGCGGGCCTTCCAGCAGACCCGCAATATGAAGCAGTGTCGATTTGCCCGTACCGCTGGGCGCAACAAGAGCCACGATCTCTCCGGGGAACAGATCGAAAGACGCGCCCTTCAGGATTTCGAGCGTCTCTTCGCCGGAGCGGAAACGACGCGTGACATCCGTCAGGGAAAGGACCGGAGCGGCTGGGGGGGGTGTCTCACTCATGGCGCAGCGCCTCGATCGGATCGGTCTTGGCCGCGCGCCAGGACGGGTAAAGCGTTGCGACAAAAGACAGGGCAAGCGCCATGACCATAACCTCGATGACCTGCGACCAGATCAGCTTGGCTGGCAGATGTTCGAGATAATAGAATTCCGGGTTGAACAGGCTGGTATGGGTCAGATGCTCCACACCGTGCTGGATGCGCTCGATGTTCAGGCAGAATACGACCCCGATTCCGAAACCGATCAGCGTGCCGGACACACCGACCGAGGCACCGCACATCAGGAAGATGCGCATGACGGCACCGCGGCTGGCGCCCAACGTACGCAGCACCGCGATGTCGCGCGTCTTGTCCTTGACCATCATGATCATGGAGGAAATGACGTTGAATGCGGCCACCAGAATGATCAACGTGAGAATGAGGAACATCACGTTCTGCTGCACGGTCAGAGCGCCCAGAAACGCGTTATTACTCTGGGTCCAGTCCATCACGCGCAGCCTGGGATCATCCAGTCGCTGGGCAATGGCGCGTGTGACAGGCGTAACCTCGAGCGGGTCGCGGGTCGCCACCTGAATGAGCGATACCGCGCCGGGCATCATCAGATAGCGCTGTGAGGCTTCCATTGGCATGAGGACAACGCTGGTATCGTAGTCGTTGACGCCCGCATCGAAAATCATGACGACATGATAGGCCTTGACGCGCGGCATGTTCCCGAACGGTGTCGCACGGCCATTCAACGAAACAACCGTCAGCTTGCTGCCCACACTCAATCCGGCACGTGCGGCCAGAGTCGTGCCGATCGCAATGGCATCGTCACCCTTGAAATCATCCAGCTTGCCGTCGGTGATATTATCGCTCAGGGCATGCAGATCGCGAAGGTCGGAAGGCAAAATCCCGCGTACCACGCCGCCCGTCGAATAATTCCCGGCATCGATGAGCACGGTCCCCTCGGTCATGGGCGTGACACGGGTGACGTTTTTGACCTCACGTATGGCAACAACATCATCCTGATAATTGGTGATGCTGTGCCCTGCGCTGAAAATGTTCAGATCGCCATTCAGCCCAAGCACGCGGCCCATCAGATCAGCGCGAAACCCGTTCATCACCGCCATGACGATGATGAGGGTGGCGACCCCCAGTGCGATACCGATGAGCGAGAAAATCGCGATGATGGAAACGAAGCGTTCTCCGCGACGGGCGCGCAGATAGCGCCCCGCCACCACGCGCTCGAAGCGGTTGAACATGATCAGGCAGCGCCTTTGCCTGCTGCATCAGTGCCCAGCACCTTCGCGAGCGCTTCTTCCACTGTCAGCTCGAAGCGCTCGCCTGTCGCACGGCGCTTGAGCTCGACCTTGCCTTCCTTCGCACCACGCGGACCGACGATCATCTGCCAGGGATGGCCCATCAGATCGGCATCGTTGAACTTCACGCCAGCGCGCTCGCCGCGATCGTCATAAAGGAATGCGTCGGGGGCTGCGGCATAGAGCTGCTCGCACAGCGCATCCACCGCTTCATCGCCGGGCTTGAGGCTCAGAATGGCAGCGCGATAGGGCGCGACCGAGTCCGGCCAGATGATACCGGCCTCGTCATGGCTGGCTTCGATAATGGCGCCGACGAGGCGCGACACACCGATGCCGTACGACCCCATCTCCGGGAAGAACTGGTTGCCATCAGCACCGCTGACCGAGATGCCCATGGATTCGGTATATTTGGTGCCGAAATAGAAGATATGTCCGACTTCGATACCGCGCCCTTCCCGGCGACGATCGGCAGGCACATCTTCCCACGCCTTTTCGTCATGCATCTCGTCAGTCGCGGCATAGAACTTCGTAACGCCGCTGAAAAACGACTCAAGGCTGGCATGGTCGGCAATATCGACGGCCTCATGAAGCCAGTCCTGCTCCTCAAGCGCTGCGTCGAAGAACACCCCGCTCTCGCCTGTCGGCGCCAGCACGAGGAATTCATGGCTCAGATCGCCACCGATCGGCCCGGTATCGGCCTTCATGGGGACCGCGCGCACGCCCAGACGCTGGAAGGTGCGCAGATAGGCCAGCATCATGCGACGATAGGCAGCAACAGCGTCCTCATAAGACGCATCAAAGGAATAGGCGTCCTTCATGAAGAACTCACGGCCGCGCATCACGCCAAAGCGCGGACGCAGCTCATCGCGGAACTTCCACTGCACGTGATACAGCGCCTGAGGCAGCTCACGGTAGGATTTGATGACCTGACCGAAAAGATCAGTGATCATTTCCTCATTGGTCGGTCCGTAGAGCAACTCGCGGTCCTGACGGTCGCGGATGCGCAGCATTTCGGGGCCGTAAGCGTCATAACGGCCAGAGCGCTTCCATAGCTCGGAAGACTGGACGGTCGGCATCAGCAATTCCTGCGCGCCGATGGCATTCTGCTCTTCCCGCACGATCTGCTCGATATTGCGTAACACGCGCAGACCAGCCGGCAGCCAGGCATAGATACCCGCCGACGTCTGACGCACAAGACCAGCGCGCAGCATCAGTCGATGCGAGGCAATCTGGGCCTCGGCAGGGACTTCTTTGAGGGTGGGCAGGAAACCGCGGGACAGACGCATCGTGTGTGACCGTTCTAGAAAAGAAAAATGGCGCGCCTGTTATGGCGCGTTCGTGGCAGACGCTGCGGGATCAGACCCGCAGCAGATGGACATCGACCAGAGGACGCTTCTGCAACTTGCGCCCCAGCGCGCGACGCAGCGCCGTCTTGGCCGCATCGCGGAAAGCATCGTCATCCTGACGCAGATCATCAGGGATCTCATCGATGGCATCGGCGAATTCTTCCGAAATGCGGGTGCTCTCGGGATCTTCCGATTCCAGCAGACCGGGCGCGCTGATCTTGGGCATGCCAATCACATAGCCCTCATCGTCAACCGCGAAGCTCGCGATGACCATGCCGTTGAACAGCATCTTGCGACGCGCCGCCAGAACGCCGCCGGTCATGGGCAGCAGACGCCCACCATCGAGCGCGAGACGACCCGTGGGGGCGGTATCCACCACCTCGGCGTGATCCGGGCCAAGGCGCAGCAGGTCACCATCCTCAAGCAGGATCGCCTCGGCCCCGGTTTCACGGGCGAGGGCTGCATGAGCCGTCAGGTGGCGCCATTCGCCGTGCGTCGGAACGCTCAGCTTGGGACGTACCAGGCTGTAGAGATGACGCAGATCATCTGCCGTGGCATGGCCCGACACATGAACCAGATGGTCCTTGTCGGTCAGCACAGTAGCGCCGCGACGGGTGAGATTATCCTGCACCGCCATGACCGCCTGCTCGTTGCCGGGGATCATGCGTGAGGAATAGATGACCGTGTCGCCCTCACCCAGCGAAATGTTCGGATGAACATCCGAGGCAATGCGCGACAGCGCCGAGCGGGGTTCGCCCTGGCTGCCTGTGATGATCATCAGCAGGCGGTTATCCGGAACCGCATTCGCTTCGCGCTCATCAAGGAAGGGCGGGATATCCCTCAGATAGCCGCACTCGCGGGCCGCAACCTCAAGATTGCGCAGCGAGCGTCCGACCACCATGACCTGGCGCCCGGCCGCCTTGGCCGCACGCGCTATGCTCTCCACACGTGCCACGTTGCTGGCAAAACAGGTAATGGCGACACGGCCGTGCAACGTCTTGATCAGATCGGCCATGGAATCACGTACCTGGCCTTCCGTACCGGAAATCCCGTCACGGAAGACGTTGGTGCTGTCACACACCATGGCCAGAACACCCTCATCGCCCACCGCCTTGAAGGCGTCGAGATCCGTCAGAGGGCCAACCACCGGCTCACGATCGAGCTTGAGGTCGCCGGTGTGTACGATCGTTCCGTAAGGCGTGCGCAGAACGAGCGACTGCGCCTCGGGCACCGAATGGGTGACATTGATGAACTGAAGATCGAACGGCCCAACCGTAAAATGCCCGCCCATCGGGATGGTGTGGATCGTTACCTGCGAAAGCAGATGCGCTTCCCCCAGCTTGCGTCGAAGCACGGCGCTGGCAAAAGGCGTGGCGTAGATCGGGCAGCGCAGTTGCGGCCAGAGATGGGCCACAGCGCCCAGATGGTCTTCATGCGCATGCGTGATCACAAGGCCACACAGGCTCTTGTACCGCTCGGCAATGAAAAGCGGATCAGGCATGAGAATCTCGGCCTCGGGCGTATCATTACCCGAAAAACCGATACCGCAGTCGATGGCAAGCCACTTGCCGTCAAGGCAATAGAGATTGAAGTTCATTCCGATCTCGCCCGTCCCACCCAATGGCAGGAAGGCCAGACCTTTTTCAGTAATGCTCATAAATTAATCCTAGATAGAGACAAAAAATACACCTTCATCCTGGTGCCGGAATAAATTCGCCAATGGCATTGCGCGCAGCGAGCAAGCGCAGGCCATCCAGCGTGAGAGTTGGTGCGACGTGCTGGAACAGATCCGTTCCCTCAGAGAAGAGCGGGGCCAGTCCCCCTGTGGCAATCACCTTGATCGGTGTGGCCATCTCAAGCGCAATCCGCGAGACAATCCCTTCCACCAGACCGACATAACCCCAGAAAAGACCCGAACGCATGGCAACCGTCGTGCTGCGCCCGATAGCAGAAGACGGACGCCCGACACTGATGCGGGGCAGACGTGCTGCCGCCTGATGCAGGGCCTCGAGCGAGAGATTGACACCGGGTGCAATCGCGCCTCCACAAAAGGCGCCCTCGCTATCCACCACATCGAAAGTCGTCGCTGTGCCGAAATCGACCACCACAAGCGGGCCGCCGAAGAAATGCTGTGCAGCCAGACCGTTGAGCCGCCGATCCACGCCAACTTCGGCCGGGGTATCGACCTTGACGGGACATCCCCAGTCGAGCGCATTATTCGCGATCAGAGGCTCGATATCGAGCCATTCCCTGCACAGACGACGCAGATGATAGAGGGCGGCAGGCACAACCGTGCCAATGATCGCCCGCGATATCGCACGATGATTGAGATTGGATAATTTGATCAGGCCAAGAAGCCAGACGGCGTATTCGTCAGAGGTCCGCTGGTCATTTGTCGATATACGCCAGGTCCCGCGCCACTCCTTGCCGTCATGGACAGCAAAAACAATGTTCGTGTTACCGGCGTCGACAACGAGGAGCACAGACCGTCCTTCACCCAAGCAGTAGAATATCCCCCGCCGCGACCGTCTGAACCTCGTTCTGGTCGGTCTGCAAGACCAGCCGACCGCACTCATCGAGACCCGCGAAGAAACCCTCTATATAATCCCCACCCCTCTGAACCGCAAGCCGCGAACCCGGCTCATGCGCCCGATCAAGCCAGGCCTGCCGAATGGGCGCAAAGCCACGACGCTGCCAGAGATCGAACCAGAATGAGAAACACGTCAGTATCTGGCGGGCAAGAGCGGCAGGGTCGACCTGCCCTCCCAGCGCTGCGAGTGCGACCGTGCGGCGTCCTGCAATATCCGGCGCGGTCTTCAGATTGGCGCCAACGCCGATGACAATCCACTCATGATCTGCCACGCCACCACGCTCGATCAGTACGCCAGCCAGCTTGGCCCCATCACTCAGAATATCATTGGGCCATTTGATGCGCAGAGCAGCAGTTGGCACGCAGGCAGAGAGAGCGTCGTGAAGAGCCACAGCAACCATGAACGGCATGGCCTGCACAAGCTCGCTTATGCGAGGGTCACGACATATGAAGGAGAAAGAAAGGTTTCCCTCGGGGGCATCCCACTGGCGCCCACGCGTCCCGCGACCGGCCGTCTGACGATAAGCAAGAACAGCCCTGCCGTGGGCGGCACCGTTTTCCGCTGCAATTTTGCAAAAATCAGAAGTGGAACCGAGTGTCTCATGACACTCAAGGATCCAGCTGAAGCCTGGCTGGAAGCTCATTGATCTTCCAAAAGCTGAGGAATGGTGGGCGATGACGGGATTGAACCGCCGACCCTCTCGGTGTAAACGAGACGCTCTACCGCTGAGCTAATCGCCCTCAGGGCAGACGGTCGAATCGCCGCCTGCCGTGGGAGAGGGGATACGTTAACTTACGGCATCCTTCAAGCCCTTGCCGGGACGGAAACGTACAGAAACCGACGCGGGAATGTCGATTTCTTCCCCAGTGCGCGGGTTACGCCCTTTAGCAGCCTTGCGTGTTGTTGTTGCGAACGACCCAAATCCGACCAGACGCACTTCCTGCTTGCGTGCAAGCGCCTCCTCGATGCTTGCAAACAGCGCCTCGACGACATCCCCGGCCTTCGCCTTGGGCAGATCGGTCTTTTCTGCAACCGCAGCAATGAGCTCCTGCTTGTTCAGCGGCTTTTCCATCTCGTTTCCTCGCAGAGTTCCTGAATAACCGATCATCCGCCCACAGGCGGTGCTACAAGCAAGGCACTATGAAGGCGTTTTCCCTAACGTCAACAGCGCTGAGGCCCGCAAGCCGGGCGGTTTCACGCTTTGGCCCGCGCTGCGACTTTCCTGCCATGAATACGACAATGGCCGCCCCTTAAGGGCGGCCACCGCGTTAGTCTGGTCAATCTGATGAAATGGGGAGGATCACGCCTCCCCCACCCTCAATGAGGCAGCTGGCTGGAGAGATTGTCCTTCCCCAGCGTCGCCGGCACATCATCCTCTTCATCCCACTCAATTGCCTCCGGCGGCCGCACCAGTGCGGAAGCCAGAACCTGATCGACATGCGATACCGGGATGATCTTGAGCGCGTCCTTCACGTTGGCCGGGATCTCGGCAAGATCCTTCTCATTATCCTTGGGGATAAAGACCGTCGTGATACCGGCGCGTGTCGCAGCGAGCAGCTTTTCCTTCAGACCACCGATCTCGAGCACGCGTCCACGCAGGGTAATTTCCCCCGTCATCGCCACATCGCGACGGATCGGAATCCCCGTCATGACGCTGACAATCGACGTCGCCATCGCGACACCGGCAGACGGACCATCCTTTGGTGTTGCCCCTTCCGGGACATGTACGTGAATATCACGCTTTTCGAAGATCGTCGGCTTGATGCCAAAGGACTGGGCTCGTGAGCGCACATAGGAAACGGCCGCAGAAACACTCTCCTGCATGACCTCTCCCAGCTTGCCGGTTGCCTTTACGTGTCCCTTGCCGGGCAGCATCACGCTCTCGATCGTCAGGATCTCGCCGCCGACTTCCGTCCAGGCAAGGCCGGACACCATGCCGACCAGATCTTCGCTCTCTGTCTCGCCATGCTTGAAACGACGGATGCCAGAGAACTCGCCGAGATTTTCCGCCGTGACCGCAATGGTCTCGACGGAACTCGTCACAAGGCGCTTGACCACACGACGCGCGATCTTGGCGATTTCGCGCTCCAGATTACGCACGCCGGCTTCACGCGTGTAATGCTGGATCAGGCTGCGCAAGGCATCGTCGCTGATCGACCACTCATGCGGCTTCAGATTGTGCGCTTCCGCCTGCTTGCCCACCAGATGACGACGGGCAATCTCGACCTTCTCATCCTCGGTGTAGCCCGACAGACGGATGATCTCCATGCGATCCAGCAAAGGCTGGGGCATGTTGAGGCTGTTGGCCGTGGTCACGAACATCACGTCCGACAGATCATAATCGACCTCGAGATAATGATCGTTGAACGTGCTGTTCTGCTCCGGGTCCAGCACCTCAAGAAGCGCGGAGGACGGATCGCCGCGCCAGTCGGAGCCCATCTTGTCGATCTCGTCCAGGAGGAACAGCGGGTTTGACGTCTTGGCTTTCTTCATGCCCTGGACGATCTTGCCCGGCATCGAGCCGATATACGTACGACGATGGCCACGAATTTCGGACTCATCATGCACGCCACCCAGTGACATGCGCACATACTGACGGCCCGTTGCTTTCGCAATCGAGCGAGCCAGCGAGGTCTTGCCCACGCCCGGCGGTCCAACGAGGCACAGGATCGGCCCCTTGAGCTTCTGCGAGCGCGTCTGGACCGCGAGATATTCAAGGATGCGTTCCTTGACCTTCTCAAGACCATAATGCTCGGATTCGAGCACTTCCTCCGCTGCCCCAAAGTCGCGCGAGACCTTTGAGCGCTTTTTCCAGGGGATAGACAGGATCCAGTCGAGGTAGTTGCGCACCACTGTGGATTCAGCCGACATCGGGCTCATGCCGCGCAGCTTGCGCAATTCGCCGATAGCCTTCTCTCGGGCTTCCTTGCTCAGGCGGGTCTTGGCAATGCGTTCTTCGATTTCGGCGGTTTCATCGCGGCCGTCCTCACCCTCACCCAGTTCCTTCTGGATCGCCTTGAGTTGCTCGTTCAGATAGTATTCGCGCTGGGTCTTTTCCATCTGCCGCTTGACGCGGTTGCGGATTTTCTTTTCGACCTGCAGGACGCCGATTTCCTGCTCCATGTGAGCGAAAACCTGCTCCAGCCGCTTGCTGACCGAATTACCCTGCAGGATTTCCTGCTTCTCGGCAATTTTCAGGTTCAAATGGCTCGCAATCGTATCGGCCAGCTTCGAGAGGTCCTCGATCTGGTTGAGCGACACCATGACCTCAGGCGCGATCTTCTTGTTGAGCTTGATATACTGCTCAAATTGCGAGATCGCGGTGCGACCGAGCGCCTCAGCCTCGCTGCCCGTCTCGACCTCGTCCTGCACGTCCTCGATCTCGGCCTCGAAATGGCCGTCCACATCATGGAATTCCTTGATGCGGGCGCGGCGGATGCCCTCGACAAGAACCTTTACGGTGCCGTCGGGCAATTTCAGCAGTTGCAGGATCGTGGAGACGGTGCCGAAGCGATAGATATCCTCGGCTGGCGGATCATCCTGGGAGGCATTCTTCTGAGCGACGAGCAGGATCTGCTTGCTGTCACGCGTGACAGCTTCAAGCGCCCGAACAGATTTCTCGCGGCCAACGAAAAGCGGCACGATCATGTGGGGAAAAACGACGATATCGCGAAGAGGCAGGACAGCGATCGTCTCGACCGGCTTTGTCTTGGCTTTGGCCTCTTCCGCCTTTGCAGCAGTGTTCAGCTTGCTCGCCGCAGTTTTCCGCTTTTTCTCAGTCATGAAATTCTGATCTCCTTGAGGACGATCGTGACGCGGTCACCCGGAACTCTGGCGTGACCTGCGTCGCATCTTTGCTGTCCGAAAAGACAGTATCCCCTTATGTGAGGATGAAGGGCTGGTGCGGCAAGCCAGCCCCGAAGTTTTTGCCTGATTGGCTCAGGCGGATTGTTCGGCAGGCTCCGCAGCCTTGCCCTTGCCATACACATAGACAGGTGCCGCACGGTTTTCGGCAACGTCCTTGTTGATCACGACCTCTTCCACACCATCGAGCCCCGGAAGATCGAACATGGTGCCAAGCAGGATGGCTTCCATGATCGAGCGCAGACCACGCGCCCCGGTTTTGCGGGCAATGGCACGCTGGGCAATCTGCACCAGGGCATCATCAGTGAAGGTCAGCGCCACACCTTCCATCTGGAACAGACGCTGATACTGCTTGACCAGAGCGTTCTTGGGTTTCGACAGAATGGCAACCAGCGTCTCCTCGTCGAGATCCTCAAGCGTCGCGACAACCGGCAGACGACCGATAAATTCGGGGATCAGCCCGAATTTCAGCAGATCCTCAGGCTCGACGTCATGGAGCACCGCGCCGAGACGGCGGTCATCGGGGTTCTGCACATCAGCACCAAAGCCGATGCCCGAGCCCTTGCCACGAGCGGAAATGATCTTGTCCAACCCGGCGAACGCACCGCCGCAGATAAACAGCATGTTCGTGGTATCCACCTGCAGGAACTCCTGCTGCGGATGCTTGCGCCCACCTTGAGGGGGGACAGAGGCCACGGTCCCTTCCATCAGCTTCAGCAGAGCCTGCTGCACACCTTCACCGCTCACATCGCGGGTAATCGAGGGATTGTCCGATTTGCGCGAAATCTTGTCGATTTCGTCGATATAGACAATGCCACGCTGCGCCCGCTCGACATTGTAATCGGCGGCCTGCAGGAGCTTGAGGATGATGTTCTCGACATCCTCGCCCACATAACCGGCTTCAGTCAGGGTTGTGGCGTCGGCCATGGTGAACGGCACGTCGAGGATACGTGCAAGCGTCTGGGCCAGAAGCGTCTTGCCCGAACCGGTCGGGCCGATGAGCATGATATTGGACTTTGCAATCTCGATATCATTGCTCTTCTGGGCATGAGCCAGACGCTTGTAATGGTTGTGCACAGCCACAGACAGCGCACGCTTGGCAATGAACTGACCGATCACGTAATCATCGAGAACCTTGCAGATCTCTTTCGGGGTTGGCACCCCGTCACGTGACTTCACGAGATGCGTCTTGTGCTCTTCACGGATGATATCCATGCACAGCTCAACGCATTCATCACAGATGAAAACGGTTGGACCGGCAATCAGCTTGCGCACCTCGTGCTGCGATTTACCGCAGAACGAGCAATACAGGGTGTTTTTCGAATCGCCGGTCTTGTTATTCATCGCTGCTCCTCCTCCCCGATCCGGCGCATCAGTGATGACGCCCCGACAGGGGGAACTTCAAACTTAGGCCAGGCGACAGAAGCCCGGCAAGCCCCTCCGGCAAGAGGCAATAATTGGAAACCTGGGGGCAATCACAGGGCGGGATTGCCCGTTCGCCGCGTAGGGCCCGGCAGGAGGGCCGGACCTCGCAACCGGAGAGCAAGGGCCTCAGCCCGGCTCGGCAACACTCTTGGGGCGTGCCTGAACAACCTCATCGACCAGACCGAAGGCCTTTGCTTCATCTGCCGAGAGGTAGGAATCACGCTCAAGCTTCTGCTCGATTTCCTCAAGCGTACGCCCGGTGTGATGACGGTAGATCTCGTTGAGGCGCTTGCGGATTTCGAGAATCTCGCGTGCCTGGATCTCGATATCCGATGCCTGGCCCTGAGCGCCGCCTGAAGGCTGATGCACCATGACGCGGGCATTGGGGAGGCAGAACCGACGTCCCTTCTCACCGGCTGCAAGCAGCAGCGAACCCATCGATGCCGCCTGACCAATGCACACCGTGCTTACAGGGCAGCGGATGTACTGCATCGTGTCGTACATCGCGAGGCCAGCTGAAACCACACCACCGGGGCTGTTGATGTAGAACGAGATTTCCTTGCTCGGATTGACGCTCTCCAGATAGAGAAGCTGAGCCGAGATGACAGCGGCCACCTGGTCGTAGACCGGGCCTGTCAGGAAAATGATCCGCTCCTGAAGCAGGCGGGAATAGATATCGAAAGCGCGTTCGCCGCGTGACGTCTGCTCGACGACCATCGGTACGAGCGCGTTGTTGAAGATCTCGACAGGATCGCGATCCCTCATGGCCATTTCCGTTCCTAACTGGCACCGGCCCCATCAGGGCCGGTGTGTGACTTCTCTCATCTTGGTATGGCCACCATGAACGCCTAGAGCCCGTCCGTCAAAAAACGAACGGACTCCAGACATTTCGGCGCGAATCAGACGATCAGAGATCGGCAGGCGGAATCTCTGCCAGCTCTTCCGGCGTGACTTCCTTCTCGGTGACCTTGGCCAGCTCGATCAGATAATCGACAACCTTGTTTTCGAGAATCGGGCCACGGAGACCATCGGCTGCCTGCGGGTTCTTGCTGAAGAACTCGAAAACGGCCTGCTCCTGACCGGGGTAGCGCATGGCTTCCTGACGGACAGCCTGCATCAGTTCCTCACGGGTCACCGTGATTTCCTTGGTGCGGCCGATTTCTGCCAGCAGCAGACCCAGCTTTACGCGACGCTCGGCAATCTTGCGGTAATCGGCGCGCAGGGTCTCTTCG
The DNA here is from genome assembly GCF_057319415.1 of Asaia sp. A2. Taxonomy (NCBI): domain Bacteria; kingdom Pseudomonadati; phylum Pseudomonadota; class Alphaproteobacteria; order Acetobacterales; family Acetobacteraceae; genus Asaia; species Asaia sp. A2. Next base: position 165,869 of record NZ_JBXWTO010000002.1, on the reverse strand, counting down.
TCCTTACCTGCGTCTTCCTCATCCATCTCACCCGAAGCGCGATCCTGCTCGACGCGCTGCCAGATCTGGCCGAACTCGCTCTCGACCATGCTCTCGGGCGCTTCGAAATCGGTCTTGTCCGACAGGGCATCCAGCAGCTCGCGCTTGATGCGCAGACGCGACAGCTGGCCGTATTCGCCTTCAGCCTGCTTGACGATGATGTCACGCACCTGGGCGATGTTCTCGAATCCGATCTTCTTGGCCAGCTCGTCATCAAGCGCCGGATCAACCGGAGTCTTGAGCGCATTCGCCTTGATGTCGAAGGTTGCTTCCTTGCCAGCCAGTTCCTTGGCCTGATACTCGGCGGGGAACGTGACCGTAATCACCTTCTCTTCGCCAGCCTTCATGCCTTCGAGCTGCTCGGCAAAGCCAGGGATGAAGCCGTCGCCACCGATCTCGACATTGACGTCCTGCGCCGTGCCACCATCGAAGGGCGTGCCATCGAGCTTGCCCACGAAGTCGCAGTTCACAACGTCACCGGTACGGGCAGCGCGATCTTCCTCGATCATCTCGAAGCTGCGCTGACGCTTTGCCAGCTCGGCCAGAGCCTTGTCGATGGTCTCGTCGCTCGGCTTGGCCGTCAGGCGGGTCAGTTCGAGACCCGACAGATCCGGCACGGCGATTTCGGGCAGGACTTCCAGCTCGATCTTGAAAACGAGATCACCTTCACCTTCGCCACCGGAAACCAGTTCGACCTTGGGCTGCACGGCGGGGCGCAGCTTGTTGTCTTCCAGCACCTTGTTGGTGGAGTCGTTGACAGCCTGCTCCATGATCTCGCCGTTCAGGGCGGCGCCATAGCGCTGCTTGACGAGCGATGCGGGCACCTTGCCGGGGCGGAAGCCGGGCAGATTGATCGTGCGGCCGAGCTCGGCGAGACGAGCGGCGCGTCGCGCCTCCAGATCGCCAGCCGGCACAGTGACGGTAAAGCCGCGCTTCAGACCTTCGGATTGCGTTTGGGTAACCTGCATCTGTCAGGCGATCCTCTATTGACCGGGTTGCCATCGGGGCCCCGCGCCCGGCTTCATCGCAGCACAGGCAAGGCAGGAAGCCCCGACTAAGGAGAAAATTTTTTGGTACGGGCGGAGGGACTTGAACCCCCACGACTTGCGCCACCAGAACCTAAATCTGGCGTGTCTGCCAATTCCACCACGCCCGCACACTCGGATCAGAGTAAACTGAGCCGTCAAGCGCGCCGCTTTACAGCAAGATCAATCTTTTCACAAGACGGGGTGCTCCACGGCATGCCCATAAGCTTTCACACCTGCGCATGCGCAGCAGCGTGAAGGGCGATTGCCAGCGCCCGCGCATCACCAAGATAAGTATCCAGTGCCTCGACAACAGGCCAGTTGCCAGCCTTTATCCCTGCTTCGCCGTGCAGCCAGGCCCCGGCACAACTGGCTTCCCAGGCCGGCATACCTGCCGCCAGCATCGTGGCAATCACACCGGCCAGCGTGTCTCCGGAGCCTGCCGTGGCCAGTGCCGGACTCGCATGATCGTTGAGCATCACCCGTCCATCCGGCGCTGCGATAATGCTCACAGCCCCTTTGAGAAGCACCACGCAATCAAGCTTCTCCGCCGCAGCACGCGCGGCCTGGACCAGATCCTTGCCGGGCGCACCGAATAACTTGGTAAATTCTCCGATATGGGGCGTGATGACCGACACGCCGCGCAGCTTTTCCGGAACGCCATCGGCCCAACCAAGCGCTCCGGCATCCGCAAGAACGATACGACCCGCGCGGAGCAGGCTCGGCAATGCCGCTTCCACTTCCTCAGGCGTCAGTCCCGGTCCGCAGAGCCAGACCTTGCGCCGTTCATCCTCAAGCAACGCCGGTAGGGGCGCATCGTCGATCACCAGTCCGGGCGCACCCAGGCGATAAGCCTGTGCAGCCTTGCCAGCGCTGATCCGCACAAGCCCGGCCCCGCTCGCCCGTGCACCCGCTGCCGCCAGACGTGTGGCACCCGGCATGACCGCCCCGCCACAAAGACTGACCACGCCGCGAGTGTATTTGTGGTCATTGGGCGACATGGACGGAATGGCCCAGAGCGCGGGGTGGTTGAGCCATATGTCAGGGGCGGCGTGCGCCACGCAGTCTTTCGGCATGCCGATATCCGCGCAGATCACCTCCCCGCAGACCGAACGCGCAGGGTACAGCACATGCCCCGGTTTGGGCCGCACGAACGTAACACTCATGAGGTAATCCGGCACCTCTCGGGAGGCACGATCCTTGACCAGCAACTCGCCAGTGCGGCCATTGACAAAACTTGGCAGATCGATCGCCACCAGCTTTTTCGCGCTGGCCAGCATGGTCATCACCTCGTCCGATGGAGCCCGATCGAGCCCGGCCCCAAAAACAGCATCGATCACCAGATCGGCACGTGCCGCACTTTCCTGATCAAAAACGACATGCCTGCCATGAAAGCGCGCCGCTGCCTGAGCAGCTACGGTGCCTGCCCGAGGTGCGGCCAGCGCCGCCACCTGAACCGGCCACCCCGCGCGCTCGAGATAGCGCGCCGCCACATAGCCATCGCCTCCATTATTGCCAGGCCCACACAGGACCAGCACGCGGCACGGGGCGAACCGCGTTCTGACGGCCTGCGCCACTGCCCAACCAGCGCGCTCCATTAACGCCTCGATGCCGATACCATGGCTCGCCATGTCATCCATTGCGGCACACTGCGCAGGGTCGGGCAGACAGAAACGTAGCGGCAAGGCTGTCATGAATTCACTCCACTGTTGATGATTTCGCGCATACTGCTAGGGAACGTCGCAGCAACCCCGTGTATTCATGATGCCGCCCTTTTGAGGGCTGGTTCATGCGCGAACCGACCCGTTATGGAGCCCCCATGTCGAACCCGTTTCTCTGGAGCCTCGTTCTCGCCATCCATCTGTTATGCATGGCGTACTGGATTGGCGGCGGTCTCTATGCAGCCATTGTGAGCCGCAGCACCGTGGCCCTTTTGGAGCCCGCACAGCGCCAGAACGTCCAGATGCAGCTCATCGCGCGTTATTTTCGTACCCTGCTGCACATCATCCCGACCGCGCTGGTGACGGGATGGCTGCTCGTCATTCATACGGGTGGCTTTGCGAATATGAGCCTGCCGATCAACCTCATGCAGGGTCTTGCGCTTGTCATGGCACTGATTTTCGTGAGCGCTTATCTCGGTCCGTTCCAGAGCCTTCGCCGCGCCATCCGCCCGCAGCCTGCCCTGTTCAACAAGGTCCGCCAGCGCGTGATCATTATGGTCGGTGTTGGTGTCCTGACCGTGCTTTGCGCGGCTATGGGCGGCAATATGTAGGCAGAAAATGACCCCGTCCCGGGCCTGCCTATACGGGCTGGCGCGACGGGCAGAATGAGAGACGCGCAAAATTCCCCGTAAAATCTTGCCTTTTGCCTGATTTCGCGATAACGCACAGGCAATTGGCCAGCATGACGAGCTGACCTGTTTGAGAATATGCAGCGCCAAGGCACCGCATCATTTCTGGACCTCCAAAGTTATCAGAGAGCAGTTTGACCGCAAAATCGACCGCAGGTTCTGCAAAGACCTCCACCACACGCAAGAAACGTTCCACCTCAAAGACGGAACAATCCGTGATGGAGGCCGTGGCTGACACACAGCCGCGCAACAGCAAACCCAAGGCCTCGGTTGCGGCGCCCGTCGCAAAAGCTGCACGCAAGACAAAGACTTCGGCAGCGCGCCCAGCCAAGGCAGGCGCCATCAAGACGGCAGCGACGAAAGCTGCTTCCGAGCCCGAGATCAACGCGACAGACTCCACTACCGCCAAGACCACGGCCAAAGCAAAATCCACCACGCGCAAGGCCACCAAACCCGCAACGGCAGGCAGCAAGGCTGACGGGCCGAAATCCGCAGGCCGCCGCTCCTCGCGCAGCAAGGACGCCAGCGCGACCGAGATCGAGGCCGTCGTGATCGCTCCTGCTGACGCGAGCCCAGAAGGGCCAGTCTCGCCCGAACAGCCTGCCAAGCGCAAACCGGGCCGCCCGCGCAAGACGGCTGCCGCTGCAAAAATTGCAGAGAGCGAGGTCAAAAGCGACTACACAGCAACGCCAGCTGAGAAGCCACGCCGCGGCAGAAAACCCGCTGCGCCCAAGCAGGAAAAAGCAATTGCTGAGGCCGCAACACCTGTCACAGACGAGCCCAAGCCTCGCGCCGGTCGTCCCTCACGTCGCAACAGCGCCCCCAGCACGTCCCCGGCAGAAACACGTAGCCGCGCTGTAAAGAAAGCCGCCGGGAAGGTTGCCGCGCAGGATAACGCGCCAGCCGTGAGCAGCCCCACGGTTGCTGGACCCGAAGCCCCTACCCCCGCGGTTTCCGAGCCTGAGGCACAGAGCGACAACCGTGCAACGCGCTCGCGTCGTCGGCGTGATGGCAGGAACTCAGCCCGTGCGGCTACAGCGGACGCATCGCCCGCTGATGCTGCGACCAAAACGCAAGACACCCCTCCTGCGAGCACAACCGAGTCAGTCGAGTCTGATACGGCACTGCAGGCCCTCGTTGATGCGCCCAAGCCGCTCTTTTCCGAACTCGGCCTCTCTGCACCAATCATGCGTGCCATCGAGGAAATGGGGTACGAGCACCCAACCCCGATTCAGGCGCGAGCCATTCCGGTCGTTTTGAGCGGACAGGATGTGCTGGGTGTCGCCCAGACGGGCACCGGCAAGACAGCGTCCTTCACCCTGCCCATGCTGGAGAAACTCGCAGGCTCGCGCGCTCGCGCCCGCATGCCACGTTCTCTCATTCTGGAACCGACGCGCGAGCTTGCACTGCAGGTTGCAGAAAACCTCGCGCTCTATGGCAAGCATCTGCGGCTCAACCATGCCCTGCTGATTGGTGGCGAGAGCATGGCTGACCAGCGTGCGGTACTTAATCAGGGTGTTGATATCCTGATCGCCACGCCGGGCCGCCTCATGGATCTTTTCGATCGCGGCGGGCTGCTTCTGACTCAGACCGGCATTCTGGTCATCGACGAGGCGGATCGTATGCTGGATATGGGGTTCATTCCCGATATCACGCGCATTGTCTCCATGCTGCCAGTGCACCGCCAGACCCTGCTGTTCTCGGCTACGATGGCCCCGGAGATCCGCACTCTGGCCGATCAATTTCTGCATCTGCCTGAGGAAATCACGGTTTCCCGTCCTTCATCGGTTGCCACAACCATTGAAGAGGCGTTGCTGATCGTTGATGAACACGACAAACGTCGCGTCCTGCGCAAGCTGCTGCGTCGCGAAAACGTGCAAAACGCCATCATATTCTGCAACCGCAAGCGCGACGTAGATGTGCTTTACAAATCGCTGCACAAGCACGGCTTCGCGGTTGGGCACCTGCACGGCGATCTGGCCCAGTCTCTGCGCTTCAAGACGCTGGAACGCTTCAAGGCTGGCGAATTGCAGATTCTCGTCTGTTCCGACGTTGCGGCTCGCGGCATCGATATTGGCGGATTGTCACATGTCTTCAATTTTGACCTGCCCTTCAATGCCGAGGATTATATCCACCGCATTGGTCGTACGGGACGTGCGGGCAAGACAGGTCATGCCTTCAGCCTGGCCTCACCTCGCCAGAAGCTTCTGGCTGAGGGTATCGAAAAGCTGAAACACGCGCCGATTCCGATGGTCGAAGTCGAGGGCATCGACACTCTCCCCTGGGCCGATCCGGAGCAGGAAGGCAGCCAGAACGAGCGTCGTGAGCGACGCGGGAAAGACCGCGGCGGTCGCCAGAACCGCCACGGCGAAAACCGTGACCGTGACCGTGACCGTGACCGTGACCGTGACCGTGACCGTGACCGTGACCGTGACCGTGACCGTGCAGCTGCTTCCGAACCGGCGCGTCAAGCATCGCGCCCGAAGCAGGATGCAACGATCGAGCGTCACTCTCGCGAGCATGCGAGCGCCGACCGCGGTTCCATAGCGCCGACGAACGCCTTCGATCACGACGCACCGCGCACGGGCTTCGGCCATGAGACCCCGGCCTTCATGCTCCTGCCGCGTCGCAATCGCCGGATCGAGAATGAAGATCAGATCGGTCCGATCCAGCATCGCGGTACTGTCTGAGCGATCATGGCGTCCCTGATTGATACAACCGTTCTCTCCTACGGGGCGAACGGCGACGGGCTTGTCCTTATCGATGACAAGCCCGCCTATATTCCGCAAGCCGTCCCCGGAGACCGCCTGAAGCTTCGTGTTGGCAGCGATCGGCATATCGAAGTTCTCGATATCGACAGCGCTTCCGCCAATCGCGTTACCCCTGTCTGCGCGCTGTTTGACAGTTGCGGCGGCTGTTCCATGCAGACAACCACCCTCCCGGCACTCCTCGAATGGAAGACAGGCCTCGTAGCGCACGCGTTGCAGCGTGCGGGCTTCGACAATCTACCCCGTATCGAAGCCATGCAGGTGCCGATTGAGAGCCGCCGCCGCATCGATCTGGCGTTCCAGCGCCTACCCGGCCGGATTATCCTTGGGCTGCATCGCCGTCATGGCGATGTCGTGGATATGACCGAGTGTCATGTCATCGATCCTGCCCTTTTTGCGCTGCTCGCTCCCCTGCGCGAGGTTCTTGCCTCACTCGGCGCCGTCACAGGTGGGGGTGATCTGCAGATCAATCTCTACAGCTCCGGCCCCGATATTCTGCTGTCGACGGACGCAGCTCTTGTACCGACCGATCGGGTAAAGCTCGCCAATTTCGGCCAGACACACAAGATCCCGCGTATCTCATGGCGCTCGAAGCGCCGCCCGAATGACGGCTATGAAATCGTTGCCCAGCAGGGCCCGGTCTTTCACGCCTTCGGCAGCGTAAAGCTCACACCGCCCCCCGGCGGATTTCTGCAGGCCAGCACCCAGAGCGAGACTGCCATTGCCGAGGCCGTTCTCGCCGCTCTGCCTGCGCTGAACCGTCGCGACCCTATCGTCGAGTTGTTCGCTGGTTTCGGCACATTGACCGTGCCTCTCGCGCAGAAGGGCCGTGTTCTCGCCTATGAGGGCCACTTCGAGGCCATTGCTGCGCTGAAGTCGGGCGCGATTGGCCAGCGTATCGAGACAACGCATCGCGATCTGACGCGTCAGCCGCTTATCGCAAAAGAACTTGAAAAGGCGCGCGTTGTCATTCTGGACCCGCCTCACGCAGGTGCGCTGATCCAGATGGATCATATCGCACGGTCCAAGGTCGAAGACATCATCTATGTCAGCTGCAACCCGCAGGCGCTTAGCAAGGATTCGGCACTCCTGAAAAAGGCGGGATACGATGTGCTGTCGATCGCGGTTATCGACCAGTTCCTCTGGTCGACCGAGGTTGAAGCCGTCATCGCCTTTACCAGAAGCAAGAAGCGGCTCTCACGTCGTCAGACGTGAAAGCTCTCGCCACAGCCACAACGGCCTTTCTCGTTCGGATTGGTGAAGGTGAAGCCGGATTCGAGATCCTTGACCTCGTAATCCATCACCGTGCCGATCAGAAACAGGGTCGCCTTGCGATCGACCAGCACGTCCACCCCGTGATCGGTCACGCGCTCATCACCGGGCGACACGCTCTCCACAAAGCTCATGTCATAGGACATGCCTGAACAGCCACGCGTGTTCACGCCAATACGCAAAAGCTGGCCCTTGTTTGCGCCCTCATAAAGCTTCTTCAGCCGTGTGGCGGCGCGCTCGGTCATCTGCATCAGGGGCGGCAGGGCACGCTTCACCGGTGCTGGGGCGGTTGTCGTATCGCTCATGATTCTCTCCCGGTTCAGAACATGTTCAGCGCAAGGCGGGCGTCGTCGCTCATACGGCTCATATCCCATGGTGGATCCCAGACAATCGAAACACTCGCATTGCTGACACCGGGAAGCGCCGCCACAGCCTCACGCACCTGCTCGGGCAATTCCTGCGCGCTCGGGCAATTCGGGGCGGTCAACGTCATTTCGATATCCACGCGGCCATCATCATGCAGGTCGATGGCGTAGATCAGCCCCAGCTCGTAGATATTGACCGGTATTTCCGGGTCATAAACAGTCGCAATGGCCGATATGACGCTGTCCTCGTCCGGAACTCCGGTTTGAGCCTCTGGCGCTGGCGTTTCCGCCGGAGCGCCAAGCGGTCTGGTCAGGATGTGACCTTCTTCAGACATGAAAGACCTCCCTTGGTCAGACCAGCATCTGACGGGCGCGTGCTACGCCCTTCACCAATGCGTCGATATCATTTCGTGTGGTGTAAACGCCGAAGCTCGCTCGTGCCGTAGCCGTCAGGCCAAGGCGTCTGATCAGTGGCTCGGCGCAATGTTGACCGGCACGTATCGCAATACCCTGCCGGTCCAGCAGCACCGCCAGATCATGTGGGTGCGCGCCCTCGACAATGAAAGAGACCACACCGCCCTGTTCTGCCGGTAAACCAATCAGTTTCACGCCTGCGCTGCCACCCAGCACGTCACGCGTATAGGCCACAAGCGCATTTTCATGGGCGGCGATGGATGCAGCGCCCAGCTCTTCCATGAAAGAAAGCGCAGCGCCAAGCCCGATCACTTCAATGATGGGGGGCGTTCCCGCCTCGAACTTGTGCGGAATAGCGGCCCAACTCGATTTCTCGAAACTCACAGTCTCGATCATTTCGCCGCCACCAAGGAATGGCGGCATGGCATTGAGCAACGCGCTGCGTGCCCAGAGCACACCGATCCCGGTCGGGCCGTAGAGCTTGTGCCCTGTGCAGACAAAGAAGTCAGCGTCCAGATCCTGCACGTCAATCGCGCGATGCACGGCCGATTGTGACCCGTCGAGCAGGATTTTCGCCCCGTATTGATGGGCCAGACTTGCCAAAGTTTTTGCGGGTGTCAGCGTGCCCAGAACGTTGGACATATGCGTGATGGCCACAAGCCCGACGCGGCCATCGGCCAGCAGGGCTTCATAGGCATCGAGATCGAGATCGCCAGTCTCAGTGATGGGGGCGACGCGCAGTTCGATCCCGGTGCGGTCACGCAGCATCTGCCAGGGCACGAGATTGGAGTGATGCTCAAGTTCCGAAATCAGCACCGCCTGACCCGGCTTGAGCAAGGCACCGTAGGAGTGAGCAACGAGATTGATGGCCTCGGTGCTGTTGCGCGTGAAGATAACCTCATGACGATCGGGGGCGTTCAGAAAACGCGCAACCTGCGTACGCACCGATTCATAGGCTTCGGTCGTACGCTCGCTCATCCAGTGCAGCCCGCGATGGATATTCGCGTATTGATGCTGCATCGCGTGCGTCATGGCCTCGATCACGCAATCCGGTTTCTGGGACGACGCCGCGCTGTCCAGAAAGACAAGCGGGCGGCCATGAACCGTCTCGGACAGGATCGGAAACCGGCTGCGCAAGGCAGCAAAACGGTCGAGCATGTCGATTGAGGACATCATCCCTCTCTTTTTTGCCACCACGCATCCACGCGCTGGTCGAGCAGCGCATGAGCGGCCTCGTCAGTCACGAGAGACAGCGCATCCAGCAGGAAGGCACGCACGAGAATGGCCCGTGCTTCCGCATAGGGGATGCCGCGCGCGCGCAGATAGAAAAGCTGCTCGTCATCAAGCGCACCAACGGTCGCGCCATGGCTGCACTTCACGTCATCCGCATAGATTTCCAGCTCGGGCTTGCTGTCAATCTGGGCCTTCTCCGAAAGAAGAAGTGCCTGGTTCATCTGATAGCCATCGGTTTTCTGAGCAACGCGATAAACGTGGATTTTGCCCTGGAACACGCCATGAGCCGCATCCATAAGCACGTTCTTGACGGTCTGGCGCGAATTGCAATCGGGAGCAGCGTGGGTGATGACCGATGTAAGATCAGCATGCTGCGTACCGGCCAGAAGCTGGGCCGCATTCACATGCACCACGGCATGCTTTCCAGCCAGATGCGCCAGCACCTCATGTCGCGAGAGCCTGCCCCCCAGCGTCAGGGTGAAGCTGTCATACGTTCCATGCTCAGCCACGCAGGCATTGACGAAGGCCAGGTTGGTGGACTCAAGGCTATCCTGCTGGACGCGCAGATGGGTCAGATGCGCTTTTTCCGCGACTGACACCGTAAGGCTCGGATTGGCAAGATAGCCCCCCTCACCCGACTGGATATCGAGCAGGGTCATCGAAGCCCCGGCCTCAAGCGTGACCTGATGCGCAAGATGGGTCGAGACCGGCGTATCAGTCGTCACCAGCGAAACGAGGCAGACCTGACCGGCCTGAACGTTCTCCGGCACAACCAGAGACAGACCCGGCTGACGCAGGGCGTTGTTGAGCACGCTCAAAGGCCGATCGGCCACCAGCGAGGCCACGTCGCTCGTGATGACAACACCCTCCGGCAGGCGTGTCAGCCCAGAAACCAGCGACCCGTTGATGAAGACAACGCGATTTCCGGTGCGCGCTTCAGGGGCCAGACGGGCGAGGAGCGCTTCCGCATCACCAAGCGACACGGGACTAGGCGCGTCGAAGCTCGTTTTCTCGATCTCGCGAAGCGGCGTATAGCGCCACGCTTCGGCACGACGCTGGGGCAGGCCCTGCTGCGCGAGCAGCGCGCGGGCTTCACCCTCATGGGCACGTGTCAGAAACGACCCGACCGCAGGCGACAAGGCTGCGACGTCGCTCATGCCACCGCCTCGAGATATTGCTGATAACCCTGGGCTTCCAGTGCGAGCGCCACTTCTGCGCCACCACTGTGGATGATGCGTCCCTTGGCCATCACATGCACGCGGTCCGGCTGGATATAATCCAGCAGACGCTGATGATGGGTGATGATCAGCGCCGAGAAATCAGGCCCGCGCAGGCTGTTGACGCCCTCGGCCACGATACGCAGGGCGTCGATATCGAGGCCACTATCGGTCTCGTCGAGGATCGCGAATTTCGGGCGAAGCATGCGCATCTGAAGCACCTCGTTGCGCTTCTTCTCGCCACCCGAAAAGCCGACATTCACGTTGCGCTTGAGCATGTCGTCTGACATGTGCAGGTGCTTGGTTTCTGCACGAACCGCCTTCAGGAAGCCGACAGCATCCAGCTCGTCTTCCTTGCGGGCGCGACGAACGGCGTTGACGGCCGTGCGAAGGAAATTCGCGTTATTGACGCCTGGCAGTTCCACAGGGGCCTGAAAGGCAAGGAACAGACCAAGTGCCGCACGCTCTTCCGGCTCGAGGGCCAGCAGATCCTCGCCCTGGAAGGAGGCGCTGCCACCCGTGACTTCATAATCGTCACGCCCGGCCAGCACGTAAGACAGGGTCGACTTGCCCGATCCGTTGGGCCCCATGATGGCGTGAATTTCGCCCTTGGGTACTTCGAGATCCAGACCGCGCAGAATCTCCTTGGGGGTTCCGTTATCGTCGATCTGCGCACAGAGACCGGAAATTTTCAGAAAATCATTCATGTTGCGGCTCTTTACCCGACGCTACCTTCAAGACTGAGTTGCAGGAGCTTCTGTGCTTCCACTGCAAACTCCATGGGGAGTTCCTTCAGGACATCCTTGCAGAACCCGTTGACGATCAGACCCACCGCATCTTCTTCCGACAGGCCACGGGACCGGCAATAGAACAGCTGGTCCTCGGAAATTTTCGAAGTAGTCGCCTCATGTTCGACACGGGCCGTCATGTTGCGGTTCTCGATATAGGGCACGGTATGCGCGCCACACTGATCACCGATCAGCAGGCTGTCACACTGCGTGAAATTGCGAGCACCACGTGCCTTGGGCATCATGCGCACCAGTCCGCGATAGGTGCTGTCCGAATGTCCGGCCGAGATGGTCTTGGCGATGATGGTCGAGCGCGTGTTTGGCGCCAGATGGATCATCTTCGTGCCCGTATCAGCCTGCTGGCGGTTATTGGTCACGGCCACCGAGTAGAACTCGCCAACTGAGCCCTCACCCGCCAAAATGCAGGACGGATATTTCCATGTAATGGCGGAGCCGGTCTCGACCTGTGTCCAGGAGATCTTGGCATTGCGACCGCGGCAGGCGCCGCGTTTGGTCACGAAATTATAGATGCCGCCCTTGCCGTTCTCGTCGCCGGGATACCAGTTCTGTACCGTCGAATACTTGATGGTGGCATCATTCATGGCCACCAGTTCAACCACGGCGGCATGAAGCTGGTTCTCGTCGCGCATCGGCGCGGTGCAGCCCTCAAGGTACGAGACGGTTGCGCGGTCCTCACAGATGATCAGCGTACGCTCGAACTGCCCGGTATTGCGGGCATTGATGCGGAAATAGGTCGACAGCTCCATTGGGCAACGCACACCCTCTGGCACATAGACAAACGAGCCATCAGTGAACACGGCGGAGTTGAGCGCAGCGAAGAAATTATCGCTGACCGGCACAACCGAGCCGAGATAACGCTTCACCAGTTCGGGATGCTCGCGAATGGCGTCCGATATCGGACAGAAAATCACGCCAGCCTCTTCCAGAGTCTTGCGGAATGTCGTCACGACCGAAACGGAATCAAACACGGCATCGACCGCCACGGGCAGGCGTGCCTCAGGCTCGCCAGCGCCTTCGACCCCGGCCAGAATGGCCTGCTCGTACAGTGGGATACCCAGCTTTTCATAGGTCCGCAGCAGCTCGGGATCGACCTCCTCCAGCGATTTCGGGCCGGGTTTCGTCTTCGGCTCGGCGAAGTAGAAAGCATCCTGATAGTCGATGGCAGGATAATGGGGCTTCTGCCAGCTTGGCTCTTCCATGGACTTCCAGGCACGGAAGGCCTGAAGACGCCATTCGAGCATCCATTCAGGTTCCTGCTTGCGCGCGGAAATGAACCGGATCGTATCCTCGCTCAGGCCCTTGGGCGCGAACTCCATTTCGATCTCGGTCTCGAAACCCCATTTATAGGTCGATTGGCCGAGGGTTTCGACGGCTTCGCGTGTTTCGGTTACGGCTGGCATGTCATCCCTCCCTGGCAGGATGCTGGTCGTGATTCTCGGCATGATCATGCGTCACACAGCGCGACGCCGGCATGAAGCCCCCCGAGAGATGGGCGCGGCTCATATCCGCCAGATTGATGGCTTCAAGGGTCGAGCGAATGGCCGTGTTCACCATGTCCCACTGCCCCGAAGAAAGAGAGCAGAGCGACTTGGCCTCGCATACACGTCCCTCGACACAGGCTGTGAGTGCAATCGGACCATCGACCGAAGTGATAACGGCGGCGATCGAGATATCGGAGAGCGACCGGGCCAGACGGTAGCCACCTCGTGCCCCGCGATGCGAGGCCACAAGCCCGTCTGCTGCCAGCCCCTTGAGAAGCTTGGCAACCGTCGGCTCGGGCACACCGGTCGCACCCGCGAGCGCAGTGGCTGTCATGAGCGTGTCCTGTTGGCCAAGCTGCACGAGCAGAACCGTAGCGTAATCAGCGAGTTTCGATAACCTGAGCATTCTGCTCCCTCGATCAGTTCCGCATGGACAGAAATTAAAGACCTAAATGGTGCTATTTTTCTAGCAGATGCGCGTCCGAGGCTCCCGCGTCAACCCTTTTCGCCTTTTGTCATGCGGATAAAACAGGTGTTTGTGCATCCTGCGCGCGAGGTATGACCGCACAGGGCTTGCACCGCAGGACGATGGGTCAGCCCAGATGGCCGAAACAGAGCCGCATGAACATGTCCAGCATTGCGCCGACCACGAAACCGACCAATGTACCGTTGATACGGATGTATTGAAGATCGCGCCCTACGCGCTGCTCCAGCCGCGCGGACAGTTCCGCTGGGTCCCATCGCTCCATGACCGATGCAATATAGACGGCCAGTTTGTCGCGCAGTGAAGGCAGGATACGTACAAGCGTCGTCCGCAGCGTCTGCTCAAGACGCGCGCGCATGGTGGGGTCATGGTCGAGTTGGTCAGCCAGACTCTGGAGGGCCGTTTCGATCACGCTGCGGCTCCACCCACTCTCGCTGGACAGATCATCCTCGGCGAGGGTCCGGAAACGCTGCCATATTTCGGACCACCACAGCTTGAGGCTGTCATGCCCCAGATAACCGCTCACAGCATCACCAAAACGCGCCCGCCGCTCGGGGTCCTGCTCCAACCGGTCGATTTCTGCACGTATCCAGCTGGTAAAACCCTCACGCAGCTCCGAATCCTGCGGGTCGATCCGCTCAAGCTCAAGATAAAGCGCTGTGATCACACGATTGGCGACAGAAGGACCAATGGCCCAGCCAATCATGCGACCGCCCTGCTCACGCACACGCTCCTCGATAAAGCCACGCAATGTCGCCTCGCGCTTTTGCACGGCGCCCTTGAAGCGCTCCAGTAGCGCAGACAGCACCTCCTGATGCAATTCATCCTCAACCAGAGCACGCAAGGCCCGGGTTACCACATTGATGGAGGCCTCCCCACGGGCCAGCACTGGCAACGCTTTGGCAATAGCGGCACTGGCACGCCCGTCCTCCAGTCGGTCCAGCATGGCTGGTATACTGCGGCGCAAGGCAGAGCCTGCAGCATCTGCCGTGCGTGGCTGTCGCAGCAGGTTGGCCAGAATACGTGCCACATCCGCCGAAGCCAGCGCCCGACCGGCATCCTCTTCAGTGAAGAACTGAGTCGAGACAAACCGTCCCAGAGCCCGCGCCAGGCGGGGCTGCTGCCGTGGCAATACGGCCGTATGCGGTATGGGAAGGCCGAGCGGATGGCGAAACAGCGCCGTGACCGCAAACCAGTCGGCAATGCCCCCCACCACGCCCGCCCGCGCTCCGGAACGCAGGACCTCCAGGACAAGACTGTCGCGCACAAGCCCAAGCGCCGGGAGGCCAGCGGAAACCACCATGAGTCCGCCCATACCCAGCAACAGCCCGCCAGCCAGACGACGCGAGGCCCTGAGCGCCGCAAGAGCCTCGGCTTCAGTGGGGGACGTTTCTGCAGATCGCCGCGCAGACGATGGATTCTCGGAAAACGCTTGTTGCATGATGGATCGATTACCACCGGCGGGATAAAAAGTCCTGCACCTCTAGTGATCTACCATTGCCATCGCTCTTGGGGCATGGAAAACCGGGCACAGTCCGTGAACCGAATACAAGCGAGAGTGCCTTGTCCAATACCGCGCCGCATCACGCCTCTTCCGGAACGCCAGCCCTGCCCCACGAAGGCAAGGGCGATACAAAGACTGTGCTGGACCTGCGAGATGGCGCGGCTTTTGCCGAGCGCCTGACCGGCGAGATGCAGGCGCTTCAGGACCGTGCCGCCCACGAGCGTCACGCGCCTGACCCGATCGAAACGCTTTCCAGCCAGATTGGTGATGAACTGATTGACGGCGCCCTGTCAGTGCCCACGCTCGAAAACACCGTGCGTGTTCTGCGCGATACGAATCTAAAGCAGCGTGCGGCGCGTCTGCGCAGCTATGTCGGACTCAAGGATGAAACAACTCCTGCGGTACGTCTCGACGAGGCTGCCCGCCTGACCGTCGAGAGTTGCGACAACGTAGAGGCACTGGTGGCGCGCCTGTCGCGTCCCGGTTTCGCCGCTGTATTCACCGCTCATCCCACCTTCGCATTAGCCGATAACGTCTATCGTCACCTGGTCGAAATGGCGACCGAACCGAGCCATCGTCTGCCCGAGCTGAAATCCCATCGGCGCGAAGCAGCTCCGACGCTCGCGCACGAACAGAGTCTGGCCTTGACCGCCATATTGCGCGGTCGCGATGCACTGGACATTTTCAATGCTGCCATTCTCGATCATGCCAGCAGGCGTTGGCCGGACCAGAGCGAAACGCTGGGCACGCTCGATATCCGCACCCTGATTCTGGCAACCTGGGTCGGGTTCGACACGGATGGCCGCAGCGATATCCATTGGTGGGACACGTTGCGTATTCGGCTGGCGCTCAAGCGCACGCAGCTGGAACGCCTGCGCACACAGCTCGAATCCCTCCTGCCGCAGTGCTCGCAGCTGGTCGCCCGCATCGACGTCGCCCTTGGCGCGGTCAAGGAGCAGGAGGCTGCCTGCCCTGACCAGCAACATCACGATGCAAATGCCATCGCCGCCTTTGCGCAAGCGCTGGTAAGCCGACGCGAGTCCGCTCTTGTATCCGCCGAGACGCTGCGCCCCCTTTTCGATGAGGCTTTGTCGCTGGTCGACGGTGAAAAGCGCAGCGTCTTGCTGACCGCACGTTCAGGTTTCCTGGCGCATGGTCTCGGTGCGGCACATATCCACACACGCCTCAATGCAACGCAGATCTACAACGTCGTGCGCCATCGCCTCGGCATCGAGGACGACCCGACCATTCCCTCACGCCGCCGTCTGGT
This sequence comes from Asaia sp. A2, assembly GCF_057319415.1. Taxonomy (NCBI): domain Bacteria; kingdom Pseudomonadati; phylum Pseudomonadota; class Alphaproteobacteria; order Acetobacterales; family Acetobacteraceae; genus Asaia; species Asaia sp. A2. Next base: position 149,638 of record NZ_JBXWTO010000002.1, on the reverse strand, counting down.
GCTGTCACAGATCAACGAGGCGCTGGAAGGGATCAAGGAGCCGATTCCGGTCGATTTCGGTGCGGTGATGATGGAGCAGTCCTCTGCTGGCCGTCTCATGATGACGATGGCGCAGATTCTGAAACACATCGACAGCGCCACACCCATACGCTTCCTGATTGCTGAAACAGAGAGCGGCTATACGCTTCTTGCCACCCTCTGGCTGGCCCGCCTTCTGGGTATTCGCGACGAGCAGATCCAGATCTCACCCCTTTTCGAGACGCAAAGCGCCCTCGAACATGGTGAGATCATTCTGGAAGAGGCTTTCCGCTCGCCGCACTGGCGTCAATATATCCGTAATAACGGTCGTCTCTGCCTGCAATTCGGCTATTCGGATTCGGGCCGCTATATCGGCCAGCTTGCTGCGACGAACCTCGTCGAGCGCCTCCGCCTGCGCACCCTGTCGCTCATGCAAAAGCACGGCATGCAGGATATCGAACTCGTCCTGTTCGACACCCATGGCGAGAGCATCGGCCGTGGGGCACACCCCTTCAGCCTGTCAGACCGCCTCAGCTATTTCTCGCCCGATCATACACGTGGCCTGTTCGCGAAAGCCGGCATCAGCCTGCGCGAGGAAGCCGCTTTTCAGGGTGGCGATGGCTATACCCTGTTCGGCACGGCCCCGCTGGCAGCCTCGACGATCGCCACGCTTGCAGAACATCTTGTGCGCCCGCTCTCCACATCGCGCGATCCAATTTATGACGAGCCTGATTTCTCCGCTGACTTTTTCTCGACCATCGCGCTCGACATGAGCAGCCTGGTGGAAGATCCGGGTTATGCAGGGCTTCTCGGCGCGTTCGGTCCGGCACTGATCGACAAATCGGGGTCACGCCCCTCGGCCCGTCAGGGCGATGGCATCAGTGTCACGCGCATTACCCATCCCAGCCAGCTTCGCGCCATCCCGAACAACGCCATTCTCGAGCAGCTCGGCTGGTGGACCAATGTGCTGCAGGGCTTCGGTACGGCTGCATCACGCCACCCGGAAACATTCGAGAAACTGGCCCGCAGCAGCCGTCGCTTCGGCCTTGCGCTCGACTTTGCCCGCCAGGCTGCGGCCCATTCGGATATCGGCGCCCTGCGTGGCATCGTGCGCCTGCTCGACCCCGGCACCTGGCTCGACCGGGCGGCTTCGGCACGCAATGAGGAACAGCGAAGCCAGCACCTCGTTCTCGCCGATGGTCTGGAAGGGCTCGAATTCTGGCGCAGCCTGCCAGCCATGTTCCGCCGCATCCAGGCTGACCATATCGCGCTCGAATCCGTCTGGAGCCACACGCTCAAGATGAGCGCGCAGGAGCGTACGCTGCACGCCATTCGCCATGCCGTGATTGGGCAGATCTGGCTGCTGGCTACACGCATCCCGTATTTCAGCCCGCGTAACGATATCAATCGTGAGACCCTGCTGCGCCTCGTGCTTCAGCTCGAAATTCCCGCCGTACTCAAGCGTCTTTCGGAAATCTTCCCGCAATCTGCGGGTATCGTGACCGATCTGGACTTCCACGAACCGAGCGGCCCACGTGACGATCACGGCTTCACGCGCGAGCATGGGGAAATCTTTGCCCCGATGGCACGCCTGTTTGCCCTGCTGCGTGAAATCAGCGTGGCGGTCATGCATGCCAATGGCTCGTTCGGCTAATTCAGTCTCCCCATGCAGTCCGTCCCGCCTCTACGGGGGGCTGGACTGCATGGCCGGGCGCGATGGCTGAACAAAACCCGTCCTGCCATCGTTCATGATCTGTGCGGCGCATCTTGCGCCCCTTGTCTGAAGCGGCGCCCAGTCGGCCCGCATCTTGGAAAGTAAAGATCATGATACGATACACTGCCCTGATTTTGTCACTCGCCGCACCCGGCATCGCGCAGGCCGCAGAGACAACGGGCATTCTCCCTGAGTCCGGGGTGAAATCGCCCTATTCCTCCCCTGCCGTGCCGACAACGATGAAGCCGCTTGCCGGCTCTCTCGCCTCCCTGCTCGATCAGGGGTACGCCATCACCACAACGACACAAACCGGGCCGGAACTCGTCATGACGCTGAGCCAGCGCGGCCACGTGGTGTTATGTGCGCTTACACCCCCGGACCTGCGCAATGACCAGAATATTCCGACATCGCGATGCTGGGCGCTCAACGCAGCGCATTGACCTGTCACCTTTGCGACGCAAGTGGCAGGTGTCATGACGAACGCTTCGTGGTACTCACGGCAACGTGATAGACTATCCTATCCAATCAAGGAGATGACATGCATCTGATCTGGACACTGATTGTCGGTTTCTTTGTGGGACTGATCGCGAAATTTCTGATGCCCGGCCGTGACCCGGGCGGTTTCATCATCACGATCTTTCTCGGTGTGGCTGGTGCGCTGCTGGCGAGCTGGATCGGCCAGAAGCTGCATTTCTATCATCCCGGCCAGCCTGCCGGTTTTGTTGCGTCCGTATTCGGCGCCATGATCCTTCTGCTGATCTATCGCCTGTTCGTGGCCAACAACCAGCGGAACTGAAAAAATCCCCCCGATGCCTTAGCACCGGGGGGATAGCTGAAAGGCGATTTACTCGCCGGTCCAGCCCTTGTAGCTGCCGACATTGTCACGCGTGATCAGGGTTGGCGGCATCAGGCGCACCGTACCCTTGGCAACCTTGCCATCCTTGATGGCCTGCCCCATCGCCACGCCGTCCTTGCCCATCTGGTAAGGGTCCTGGCTGGCCGAGGCCACCACCGACGAGCGCGAGTCCTTAAGCGACGAAACGATATCCGGCGCACCGTCGACAGAGGTAACGACAATTCCCTGACGATGGGCCTGGCGAATGGCCAGATCGCCACCGATTGCCTCGGGGTCATTGATGGCGAACACGCCCTTCAGGTTCGGGAAGCGCACCAGGAAGCCCTGCATCACCTTGAACCCGAGATCGCGCTCGGCACCACCATTCTGGTCGTCGCTAACGATCTTAATATCAGGGTACTTGGCAAGAACCTCCTTGCACCCCTTCACACGGTCGATAATCGACGAAACCTGCGGGCCATTTTCGATGGCGACCTCGCCCTTGCCGTCGATTTTCTTGGCCAGATACTCGCAGGAGATGCGCCCAGCGGCGACGTTATCTGTCTGGACCGTGCCATCGACACCCGCCGAGGCCACGTCAACCGCAATGACGGTTGCACCGGCCTTCTGCACACGTTTGACGGCAGGCATGACGGCCTGCGGGTCCACACCATTGAGCAGGATCAGATTCACGCCAGAGGTGACGAAGCTGTCCATCTGCGAGAACTGCTTGTTGAGATCGTAATCAGCCGACAACGCATTGATGCTGGCGCTCGGGGCGATGCTCTTGAGCTGTGTGGTGGCGCCCTTTACCAGTGCCACGAAGTAGGGATTGCCGAGCGAGCCGACAGAGACACCGACATTGCTGATGCCATCAGCCCGTGCCGCGGGCGCCGCCAGAACGGAGGAGAGAGCGAGAGCACCGAGGAAGAACTTCGTACGAGTGATCATCTTGAAAAATCCGAAACGGAAGAGAAACAAACTCTGGAACCGGTGGAATATATGGCGGCTCAGGTGCGGGCTGTCGGTGCACGGAACCTGTCGAGTGCCACGGCCACGATGATGACCAGACCCTTGACGATGAACTGCCAGATATCTGAGACGCCAATCAGGATGAGCCCGTTGGTGAGCACGGCAATCAGAAGAGCACCGACAAGCGTGCCCCAGATCGAACCGATACCGCCCACGAAAGAGGTTCCACCCAGAATGACTGCGGCAATTGCATCGAGCTCATAGGATTGACCAAGTTGCAGGCCGTTCGCTGCGTAGAGACGCGCCGACGACATGACTGCACCCAGCCCGGCCAGAAGGCCCGAAGCCGCATAGACGAACATGAGAACCAGACCGACACGAATACCGGCCAGACGCGCAGCGGACGGGTTGCCGCCAATCGCGTAGATATGCACACCCAGCACCGTGCGACGCAGGATGAACCAGCTTGCCACCACGACGGCAAAGGCAATGACTGCCAGCCAGGGAATGGTGAAGGTCGAGGTGATGGCGATGCCGTCATTACCGATCCATGCAAAAGAGAGATCGGGGTTGAAGATCGTGCGGTCATTGCCCATCAGGCGGGCAAGGCCGCGCACGGCGGTCAGCGTACCAAGGGTGACGATGAAAGGCGGTATCTTCACTCCTGCAATCAGCGCACCATTGAACACGCCAATCAGAAGCCCTGCGCCAAGGCAGGCAGGCACGGCAAGCCAGGCCAGATGCGGCAGGAGCGAGACGATCAGCCCGCACATGGCGGCAAAGGCGAGGATCGATCCGACAGAGAGGTCGATACCACCTGTCAGGATGACAAAGGTCATGCCCGAGGCCAGCACTGTGTTGATTGAGGCTTGCTGGGCAATGATGGAGAGGTTCTGGCCGGACAGGAAGCGATGACCACCCAGGAAATGGAAGCCCAGCGCGAGAAGGATCAGCACAGGCAGCATGCCCGCTGCCTGAAGGATGCTGCGCGTGGTGGCGCGTGCGTTCAGCTGGGCAGCTGGTGAGGCCGCCACCGCCGGGTTGAGAGTATTGCTCATGGAGATGATATCCTAGGCGGCGATTGGCGAGGGGGAGACGAGCCCGACAGCGAGAGACATGATGGCCTCCTGCGTAATGGCCTTGCCTTCAAGTTCACCGGTCATGTGACCCTCGCGCATGACAAGAACCCGATCACTGACGCCGATGATCTCGGCCATCTCGCTGGAGATGACGATGATCCCGAGACCCTGGGCAGCCAGATCGTTGATGATGCGGTATATTTCAGTCTTGGCCCCGATATCGACGCCGCGTGTCGGCTCGTCGAGAATCAGAACCTTGGGTCCGGTTTCGAGCAGGCGGCCAAGCAGGACCTTCTGCTGGTTGCCACCCGACAGCCCCCCCACATTGGTAAGCATGTTCTGTGCCTTGATACGCAGGGCAGAGAACGACCCGGTTGCGCGCGTGCGGCCCTTGCTCTGATCGAGCACGCCCATGCGGGAATCACGCTCGACCACGCCAAGATTGATGTTGCCGCTGCACGACATATCCAGAAAAAGCCCGAGCGCCTTGCGATCTTCCGTGAGATACGCAATGCCCGCCGCCAGCGCGTCGCGCGGCGAGCGGATGTCGATCTTGCGGGAGTCGAGCCATACTGTGCCGCCGGTTTTCTGATCCGCACCGAAAATCAGGCGCGCGAGCTCGGTACGCCCTGCCCCGACCAGCCCGGCGATGCCGAGCACCTCGCCGGGCCGCAGGTCGAAACTGGTCGTCTGAACGCGCTTGCCATCCGTCAGTCCCTCGACCTTCAGAATGGGCGCGGCTTCGTGGCGAATGTGATTGCCGTCTTTTTCGTAAAAGCTCGACAGATCACGCCCGACCATCAGGCTGACGATGCGCCCGGAAGAAAGCTCATGCTTTTCGAGCGTGCCGACATGGGCACCGTCACGGAGCACCGAAACCCGATCTGCCAGTTCGTCAATTTCGTCCATGCGGTGGCTGATATAAATCAGTGCCAGCCCCTTGGCCCGAAGCTGACGGATGAGCGCAAACAGACGATCCGTCTCGCGGGCTGAAAGGGCCGTGGTGGGCTCGTCGAGAACGAGAATGCGAGCATCGCGATGCAGCGCGCGGGCGATCTCGACAAGCTGCTGCTCCGCCACCGACATTGTCGACAGCAGGTCTTCCGGCCCGAAAGGTGCCCCGAGTTCCTTGAGCAGACCCCGACAGGCCTCGTTCATGGCGGCGCGGTCGATCATGCCGTTCTTGCGCAGTTCAGAACCCAGATGGATGTTCTCGGCAACGGTCAGGTTCGGCGCGAGCGCCAGTTCCTGATAGATGATGCCGATCCCAAGTGCCCGCGCCGAGCCTGGATTCGTAATTCTGGCTGTCTCGCCTGCAATGCGGATCTCGCCGCCCGGGTCTGCCGTATAGGCACCGGACAGGATTTTCATCAGGGTGGATTTACCGGCCCCGTTCTCTCCCATGAGCGCCAGAATCTCGCCGCCATAAGCGACCAGCGAAACATCCTTGAGAACCTTCACTCCCGAGAATGTTTTGGAAATACCCTCGACCTGCAGAAGCGGCGCACCGCCATGCGTGTCACACGAAATGTGTTGGGCCAGTGTCATGGGACCAGTCTCCCGGATTAAACGCTGGCAGCCGGACGGGTCCTTGCGCGTCCCTCTGCCTGACGAGAGAGAAGCAGATATTTTGTTAAATTTATATAATGTTTTTGCAATCTTTGGTTTTATAACGGATATGTGATAGTTAAATCCTGTCCATGTTATAAATCACAAGATGGGCTGCGCCGTGGCCGGCCTTTCTTCATCCTGAAGCGACGGCATCCGATCATGGAATCTTACGGCTCAGGCTGACCCTCACCGAGCGCCTTGCTCAAAAAGTCAGAAAGCACTTCGGCGTCAGCACCATGGAGGAACGGGTCGAACATCCCGTCTATCGCCAGGAGCGAGAGGCCGTGAACACGTGCCCATAGTCCTGCCATGCGGGGCATTGCATCCGTCGCTTCCGCGCGAGGCTCTTCCCCGCCCGCGATTCCACGTAGAGCGGCAAAAGCATGCGATGACGCGCGCGCTAGATCTGGCAGCGTGTAATCCAGCAATGCACGGCGAAACATCAACCGAAACAGGTCCGGATTTTCCAAGGCAAAACCGATATAGGCCATACCGACAGCATGAGCGTTCACCCGGGGCGATCCCGACATGGCCTGAGTCAAGGCATGGGCAAGAGCCTCATACCCTTCGGCTGCGAGGGCTGATCGCAATCCCGTCAGGTTGCCAAAATGCGGCACAGCAGCGGTGGCGGAAACGCCGACCTCCCGTGTGACAGCGCGCAGGGTCAGGGCCTCGATTCCATCGCGCTGAATGACGACCCGCGCCGCCCGCATCAGCGCTTTGGCAAGATCGCCGTGATGATAATTTACCACATATTGGGTCATGACATCCCCTACTGCCACATCTTTACAAGGAAAAATTTGACATCATGGCTCGCAGAAATGCAATCTTTTTATTGAAAAGATTACAAGGGAAACAGATTAATGGCTTATCTGAGAGATGCGCATCGTTTACCCCTCCGAGCGCTCCTCGCCGAATTGGGTGCCCTCGCCCTGATCTGGGGTGGCAAATGGTTTCATGTTGAAGCATACGCCTTTCCCGCCTGTTGTGCTGTGATTGGCGCGAGCGCCTTTCGCCGTTGGCGCGCTTCTGTTCCATTCGATCGTCTGTGGCTGGCCTTGAGTGGTACGGCTCTGGGATTCGGCATCATGGATATGACGCTGCGTGCGCAGCTTTCCCCGGATATCTTCGCGGCCCTCTGCGCCACACTGCTCGCAGCCCTCTTCTTGTTGGGGAGTTCCTGGCGTGTGCCCATGATCCAGCTGCTGGCAGGGCAGCGCACGGGCCAGATGCTCGATCGTGGCAATCCCACTCTTCTGCGGTTCTTCCGTCTCTACACCCTCATCTGGGCTGGGTATTTCAGCCTGCGTGCCCTGACACTGCTTCTGATGTCCTTGCAGCCTCAGGACATGCTTGCAGAGCAGATCGGGCTGAAACTCAGCCTGCTCATCTTGATCCTGCTCAGCTTTCGTGGTCCGGCACTTTATCGCCTCTACCAGCGTGCCCACCCTGCCCTCTGATCGGATTGAGGCCGGATACATCGCCGGTGCTTGTGAGCTGCGGCGGCGGGTAGAAGCGCCCCTCCTCACGCACGGCCTTGCAGGGGTTTCGCACCTCCTGCACCATCACCATCCCAGATACGCCCCCGTTGCGCACAATTGCCCAAAACGAAAAAAGCCGCCCCGAAGGGCGGCTTTTCCGTGTTCCGAGACTGAACCCGAGGGATCAGGCGCTCTTCGCCATGATCTCGTCGGCCACGTTGCGCGGCACCGGATCATAGTGATGGAACTGCATCGTGAACGACGCGCGGCCCTTGGTGGCCGAACGCAGATGCGAGATGTAGCCGAACATTTCCTTCAGCGGCACCTGAGCACGGATCATGACGGTCGAACCGGCCGTCTCCTGGCTCTGGATGATGCCACGACGACGGTTAAGGTCGCCTACCACGTCACCAACGTGATCGTTCGGGGTCGTGATTTCGACGTCCATGATCGGCTCAAGGATCACGGGGCCGGCATTCTTCATGCCTTCACGGAAGCAGGCCTTGGCGGCGATTTCGAAGGCGAGAGCCGACGAGTCGACGTCATGGTACTTGCCGTCAAGCAACGTGAACTTGAAGTCAACCGTCGGGAAGCCAGCCAGCACGCCCGTCGAGGACTGCATGCGGATGCCCTTTTCGACAGCCGGGATGTATTCCTTCGGAACCGTACCGCCAACGACCTTGTTCTCGAAGCTGATGCCTTCGTTACGCTCGACAGGCACGAACTCGATCTTGACTTCAGCGTACTGACCCGAACCACCGGACTGCTTCTTGTGGGTGTAGGTCTCGGTGTGGGCACGCGAGATCGTCTCACGATAGGCCACCTGAGGCGCACCGACATTGGCTTCAACGCCGTATTCACGACGCAGACGGTCCACGATGATGTCCAGATGCAACTCGCCCATGCCGGACAGGATGGTCTGACCCGTTTCCTGATCGGTCTTGAGCTGCAGCGAGGGATCTTCAGCGGCCAGCTTCTGAAGGGCCAGCGTCATCTTCTCAACGCCGTCCTTGGTCTTCGGCTCGACCGAGATGTCAATCACCGGAACCGGGAACTGCATGCGCTCCAGAACAACCGGATCGGCAGCGTCGGCCAGGGTGTCACCCGTCTGGGTGTCCTTCAGACCCACGAAAGCAGCGATATCGCCAGCGCCGACCTGCTTGACTTCCTCACGCTTGTCAGCGTGCATCTGGAACATGCGGCCCACGCGTTCCTTGTGGCCCTTGGTCGTGTTCAGCACGGTATCGCCCGACTTCAGGACGCCGCGATAGACGCGCACGAAGGTCAGGGTGCCGTACTTGTCCGAGATGATCTTGAACGCGAGACCCGCGAACTTGCCATCGGGATCGACCGGCACGATCGGCAGGAAGTTCTCGTCAACCTCTTCGCCTTCCGGCGGCGCGATACGGATGCCTTCGACTTCGTCAGGAGCCGGCAGGTAATCGATAACGGCATCGAGGAGCGGCTGAACGCCCTTGTTCTTGAAGGCCGTGCCGCACAGGACGGGACGGAACACGCCGGAGATGGCGCCCTTCTTGATGCACTTCTTCAGCGTTGCGACATCGACATCGCCCTTCTCGAAGTATTCTTCGATAGCGGCTTCATCAACGCTCAGCGCGGTGTCCAGAAGGTTCTGGCGGGCTTCAGCTGCCTTTTCCTTCAGGTCATCGGGGATCTCGGCATAGTGGAACTTCGCGCCCAGCTCGCCGCCTTCCCAGATGATGGCGCGCATTTCGACCAGGTCGACCACGCCAACAAAGTTTTCTTCAATGCCGATCGGCAGCTGAAGCGGAATAGCGACGATGTCGAGCTTTTCCTTCAGCGTGTCGAATGCGCGATAGAAATCGGCGCCGGTACGATCGAGCTTGTTGATGAAAATGACGCGTGGAACGTTATAGCGGTCAGCCAGACGCCAGTTGGTTTCCGACTGCGGCTGAACACCGGCAACGCCTTCGATGATGAAGATGGCGCCGTCGAGCACGCGCAGCGAGCGGTTCACTTCGATGTTGAAGTCGATGTGGCCCGGGGTGTCGATGATGTTGATGCGGTGGTTTTCCCACTCGCAGGTCACGGCTGCCGAGGTGATCGTGATGCCACGCTCACGTTCCTGCGCCATGTAGTCGGTGGTCGTGTTGCCGTCGTGCACTTCACCAATGCGATGCGACACGCCGGTGTAGTACAGAATACGCTCGGTCGTCGTGGTCTTGCCGGCATCAATATGCGCGGTGATACCGATATTGCGGATCTTCGAGAGAGCCGATTTGGCTTCTGCGACGCTGCTTTCGGACACGGGATACCTCCAGAATGCGATGAAAGGTGCTTCAGGCCGCCCCGAAACACCTTTGCCGTGGCCGTCACAGATCGACGCTTTTCCGAAGAAACCCGGTAAGAAATACGTCGAAGCCGGACCGACCAAGTGGGCCTTGTGATCGAGAGGCTGAATGAAACAACCCGACCACGTTTTCAAGGCCAATTTTGTTGCAGCCAGCCTTTTCCGCCGAAGCGTCAGGCCGGCGCCGTCAGACTCAAGCGGTCTGAGCGGCCTTGCTTTCCTGAGCGCGCAGGATGCGGCGCTTGATGACCTGAGCCTCAACCGGCAGCTTGCGGTTGGGCGTGCTGATCAGGAACGAGTCCAGACCGCCATTATGCTCAACCGTACGAATGCCCTGCGTGGACAGACGCAGGCGAACGCCCGTGCCCAGGATGTCGGACAGCAGGGTGATTTCCTGCAGGTTCGGCAGGAAGCGACGACGGGTCTTGTTGTTGGCGTGGCTGACGTTGTTGCCCGTCAGCACACCCTTGCCCGTGATTTGGCAGCGGCGTGACATGGACTTGATCCTCGGTAGTAATATGTTCGCCGAGACCAGTCCCGGCATACGACGATGCGTTAAGGCGCGGCTTATGACGGAGCACCCCGCTCCCGTCAAGCCGAAAGCGACCCAAACCGGTCATTCGCCGTCGGAAAAGGCGTCCGCACAGAGCAGTTCGCCCGATCGGACGCTGTCTATGGCCGTCTGAAGCATGCGAACCATCGTTTCGGCATCGGTTGTCCGTGCCAGCACGCCCATCGACCCGCCAAGCAGCGCCGAAGCAATGAGTTCGGTCGGCAAGTTCTGTTCGACCAGATAGCCGATCGCCTTGTCGATCACGACGCCGCACTGACGAAGCTCCTCAGGAATCTCGACGCCTTCCGGGTCACCCGACACTTCATGAGCCGCCTGCTCGCGAATGTCCTCTTCCACGGCCTGATCGGGGCGGAAACCCTGGGCGAGGTCATCAGCCGGCTTGGTCATGGGCGTTCTCCTTGTGGTTGCTTCGTATCCTTGCCCCTCACGTAGGGAAGGCCGCCCGGGAAAACTAGGCCTCTGGCCCGGATTGGTTGGACCCCATGCCAAAATAAACCCCCTGACGGGCCATCAAGCTCTCGTGTGTGCCTTCCTCGACGATCCTGCCTGCCTCGATAACCAGTATGCGCGTCGCATGGCGTATGGTGGAGAGACGATGGGCGATGGCAATGGTCGTCTGGCGCGACGTCACGCGGCGCAGGGCGTCCATAAGCCGTAGTTCGGTGCCCGTATCCAGCGCACTCGTCGCCTCGTCCAGCAACAAAAGCCTGGGCTTACGCAGGATGATGCGTGCCAGAGCAATGCGTTGTCGCTCGCCCCCCGAGAGTTTCAGCCCTCGCTCACCGACAAGCGTCTCATACCCGTTCTCAAGCCCCTCGATGAAATCATGGATCTGGGCCAGACGCGCTGCCTCCTCGATTTCCGCCTGCGTGGCATCAAGCTGGCCATAAGCAATGTTGTAGCCGATCGTATCGTTGAAGAGTTGCGTGTCCTGAGGCACCACACCGATCATCCTGTGCAGGACGACCGGCGGTATGGAGCCGAGGTTCTGACCATCGAGCAGGATCTGACCGCTGGCTGGCGCATAAGCACCAAGGATGAGGCGCGCAATTGTCGATTTTCCGGCCCCGGTCGGACCGACCAGGGCAATGGTCTCCCCCGGCCCCGCCCGGAACGAAAGGGCATGCAGGATCTCGCGGCCATCATAGTCGAAACTGACATTCTGGAACACGAGTGAGGCAGGTTCCATCGTCGCTTCAGCTTCGGGTTCCGGCGAAGGCAGTGCAGGGCGCGGGACTTCGTCCATGAGGTCGGTCAGATGCTCCAGATCAACACAGGCATTGCGCCAGCCCGCGTAAACGAGATTGAGCGAGATGATGGCTTGATAGAGCGTACGCAAATAGGTGCCGATCAACACGAACGCCGCCACATCGAGCCTGCCCGTCGCCAGATCGCGCCCGGCCATGAAAAAGATCGCCAATGTGGCCAGAGCAATCATGGCGTTCTGACTGACGGAGGATAAGCCTGCAACAAATGTCATGCGCAGGCTTGCCTTCTCCTGCTCGCGCCGTGCCTGCTCGTATCGGGCATATTCATGCGGCTCATTGGCGAAATGACGCACGGCCTCAAAGTTCAGCAGGGAATCGAGAAGGAAATGCTGCGCCTTGCCATTGGCCTCGTTACGCTGACGCCGGGCTCGGACCCGCTGGCGAACGAACCACTGGGCCAGAATGATATAGCTGAGCAACGCGACGAGAATGACGCAGGCATAGCGCCCGCCAAGAAAATGAAAGACGACCGCCACTGTCAGCCCGGTGTCGAGAATGGCCGGCAAGATGTTAAACAGCGCAAGCCGCAAAAGCGTATCGGACGCCTCCGATCCCCGCTCGATCGCCCGGGTCAGGGCACCGGTCTGACGGTCACGATGGAAGCGATATGGCAGGTCCAGCAGGTGACGAAACGCCGCCTGCGCGGTCAGCGCCTGCAAACGCTGTCCCACGGGCTGATACACAAGCTCCTGCAGGGCAGAAAACACACTTCGGAAGAAAATCAGCCCGCCATAGCCAAGTATGAGCCCAGCCGGCACGACCACGCGCAGATCCGCCGTCGCATAATGCGCGACGAGGCGGCTGAACATATAGGGCGTGCCCAAAATGCAAAGGCGCTCGGCAACAAGCAGGGCCAGAGTGAGCCCCATCCCGAAACGGAAGAATCGTATGTCGTGCGACAGGACGAGACGCCAGGCACGCACAAGGCTCGACAAGGCCAGAGGCAGGGCCATAGAGCGGGCCATAGGACGGGGAGGAGGAAGGGTCATGCGCCCAACCTGAGCATGTGACCGGCGTTTTGCAATCGGACGGTGATACGCGATATCGTCATCCTTCAGACAAGAGAGTTGCGCCTTTCATGACTTCAGACAGCCTCGCCCCGTTTCTCGACCACATCAAAAGCTGCCAGACCGCCATTCTTCCCGGCGGGCGGCGTCCCGTTCTGGCTGGAGACAGGCGTTTTGGCCTCGCCGATCCCAAGGTTTTCGAGGCCCTCACCGCCCTTGGCTATGCCTCCGGCGATAGAGGGCATGAGATCTTTCGTTTGCCCAGTGGCGCCGCCCTCCTGCCGCTGGGGATCGAATTGGCCGACAAGGGGCTTTACAGACCCCATCACGAGCTCTTTGACGTGTTCGAAGAGGGCGGCGAGGTCATTGGCCAGATCGACCGCGGCGCCTTACCCCTCCTCGGCTGCACGGCTGCTGGCGTTCATCTGAACGGTCTGGTCGAGAAAGCAGACGGTCTTTATCTCTGGATGGGCCATAGAGCGCAGAACAAGCGCCTTGATCCTGGCAAGCTTGATCATCTGGCTGCGGGCGGCATCTGCACTGGGCTGACCCCGCTTGAGGCGCTCGTCAAAGAAGCGGGGGAGGAAGCCGCGATTCCACCCGAACTCGCTGCCAAGGCACACCCAGTAGCAACATTGCGCTATGCCATGGCACGCCCGGAAGGACTGCGTCAGGATACGCTTTTCTGCTATGACCTCATCCTGCCTGAGGATTTCATCCCGCAGCCCGTGGATGGCGAAGTCGCCTTTTTCGAACTCATGCCCATCGACACCGTGTTTCGTCTGGTGCGTGACACCAACGACATCAAGTTCAACGTCAATCTGGTGTTGGTCGACCTGTTTATCCGTCGCGGCCTGTTTTCTCCGGCTGACAGCGCATTTTTGCGCAATGCCCTCGAACAGCGCTGACTTCGAACACTATGCGCCCCGCTTCGATGCTCCAACACCTCAGATTGTCGCCCCGTAGAAACGGGTCAGGTCATGGTTTCACTGCGTCGAGACGGGCTGGTCGTGTCAGTCGCATGGTGCTGGTGAGTATTTTCACCGGGCTTGCCGGGTGCAGTTCGCCCTCACCCGGCACACCAGCCATGCCGATCTCCGCCTGCATGGCCCAGAACATCCTGACCAACAGCCGCGAAATGCTCTCCATCACCCTGGCTTTCGGTCTTACCGAGCCAGGCGGTCGGGCTGTTACTTCATCTGAATGGTCCGATTTCGTGGCACGGGAAGTCACGTTACGCTTTCCTGCGGGGCTGTCTGTCATTGAGGCACAGGGCCAGTGGCAAGACGGGCCTGGCGGAACTGTGACACATGAACCAGCAAGGCTGGTGTGGATCCTCACGCCAAAGGCAGCAACGCTTGCCCCTGCCCTCGCCGCCATTCGTGATGCTTACAAGAGACGGTTCAACCAGCAATCGGTCGGCGCGTTCATCCACTCGGGCTGCGCCTCTTTCTGAGAACTTGCTCAAGCCCTAGAACACCCGAGTCCAAATTGCGTTATTGACGCGCAGGCAGGACTTGCCGGTAATGACACCCAGGACCACCACACCGAACGCCCCTCAATGAAGCGTCACGCTGTGCTGTTGTGCCAATATATGAAATCCGAGGCAGTATGCCGAGGTTGAGGACAATAATGACCGACCAGAACGCCATGCCATCAAGCAGCCCGACCGGAGCCAGCAACAAGGGTCAGGACTGTGCGGCAGAGGACGATCTCCCGGAAGAGGCTGTAACAGGCTCACCGGTTGGCCGGGGACAACGACGCTCACGCGGCCTCCTTGGGTTTTTCTTCATTGCGCTCGCGCTTTTCACGCTCAAGAACTTTCTGCCAGCGCTGCTCTGGGGGTGTGTGTTCGCTATTGCCTCATGGCCGCTCTACAAGCGTACCGAGGCACGGTTCGGCCGTACCGAATGGCTCCCGATGCTTTTTACAGCGGCAATCGCGCTCATCTTCCTGATCCCGCTCAGTCTGGTGGGTTACAAGGCAGCCGAAGAAGCGCAGAGCGCCCTCCACTGGATCGACGAGGTCCGCCATACAGGCATTCCCATGCCGGAATGGCTGAACGATCTGCCCTTCGAGCGGGCGCAGGTTGCGCGATGGTGGCAGAATAATCTGGTCAATCCCGAGCATCTGAACAGATTGTTCCATTCGGTCGATGCCAATCACGGTATGGCCATGACGCGTCAGGTTACGACGCAGGTGGCCAAGAGAGCCACACTGTTCCTGTTCTCCATCCTGACCCTATTCTTCCTGCTCCGTGACGGCGCCGATATCATCCATCGCGTTCTGGTGGTTTCCAACCGCACATTCGGCCAACGCGGCGAGAAACTCGCCCGTCAGATGATCTCGTCTGTGCATGGTACAGTGGCAGGGCTGGTTCTGGTTGGCCTTGGTGAGGGGCTGGTGATGGGCGTGGCCTATGTGTTGACCGATACGCCGCAACCCTTGCTCTTCGCACTCCTGACCGGGGTTGCCGCCATGATCCCGTTTCTCGGCCTGCCTACAGTCGTGCTGGCGGCACTCCTGGTCATCGTTCAGGGCAAGATGATCGCGGGGATCGTGATTGTCGCGCTGGGCGCCATTGTCATCTTTGTCGCCGACCACTTTATCCGCCCTGCCCTGATTGGGGGCAGCACCCAAATGCCGTTCCTCTGGGTGCTTTTGGGTATTCTCGGCGGCGTGGAAACCTGGGGCCTGCTTGGCCTGTTCCTCGGGCCTGCGATCATGGCGGCCGTTCACCTGCTCTGGCGAATCTGGAGTTCCGACTCTGAGGTCGTTCTCAAAGATGAAGCCTATTAACATCTGGTCGCGCCGCCACTTACGCGGCGCAAATTGCCGGCTATTCGCTGACATATCAGGGGC
The DNA here is from genome assembly GCF_057319415.1 of Asaia sp. A2. Classification (NCBI taxonomy): domain Bacteria; kingdom Pseudomonadati; phylum Pseudomonadota; class Alphaproteobacteria; order Acetobacterales; family Acetobacteraceae; genus Asaia; species Asaia sp. A2. The sequence continues at coordinate 133,885 of NZ_JBXWTO010000002.1, read as the reverse complement.
AGACCGGCAAACGGAGTGACCAGCACATCAAACGTAGGGACTTCATGGCAACCCATTTTGGGTGCAATTGCCAGAACAGGCTTTCAATTCAGTCTCGCGCGATGGAATCGACGCGCTGATGCAAAAGCAAGCCTGTTTGATCTGTCTTGATTTTGGAGAAAATACCGCAGGACAAGACGATATCGGGCAGGCGGGATTCGAACCCACGACCCCCAGTCCCCCAGACTGATGCGCTACCAGGCTGCGCTACTGCCCGTCAGTCCTGCGGTACAGGCCGTTTAGCAGCGGGGGACTTTCCCTGCAAGCACCTGAATGCAGGTTTTTGCAGGGAAACGGTTTTTCATGTGCTGGGCAGCATGTCGCGCAGGTTGTCGAGCTCGCCAAGCACGTCTTCCAGCGCCAGACGCAGGGCCCGTCGCTCCTGCTTCCAGCGACCCCGCTCAATACGCAGGCCCTCGAGTTCATTCTGGAGGATCGCAACGAGCGCGCTATCTGTTTCTGACGATCCGGAAGGCTGCGTTGATACAGAAGCCTGCGCACCAGCCGCGTCCTCCGGTGTCATCACCACGGGGAGGCCACTGGTTTCCTCTCCTGGATCGAGGATCGTCGGCTCATCGTTCGCAATAGGGTCGAAATCAGGCTCATGAGTGCTTCCAACGCAGGATCCGCTGTCGGGACCGACTGCCTGCATATCAGCGCCGGCCTCGGCATCCTCACTGGATATCTCATGATTGACGTTCGCTGAAAGGCGAGTCGTATCAGTTTCAGGCTCTTCGAGCCCGCCCGCCTCATCGCGCGACACTAGCCTCGTATCCTCTTCAGGATCGCTCCCGGTGGGCTGGGTAACGTGATCCCGGTTCGGCTCTGAAGACTGAAACACTGGTATCTCGAACGAACTACGCCCTCCCTCATCAGGGGCACCGGAGGGTGCCGTAGGCTCAGGTATCACTGGGGGCGCCGCGACAAAATCGGCATCTGCAAGCTGCTCCTTGAGCACACGCTGCACGCCCTTGATCGTATAACCCTGAACATAGAGCAGATCGGTGATATGGCGCAGGATCTCGATATCGGACGGGCTGTAATAGCGTCGCCCGCCGCCACGCTTGAGCGGCTTGACCTCAGGGAAACGCGTCTCCCAGAAACGCAGCACGTGCTGCGGCACATGAAGCTCGTCCGCCACTTCGCTGATTGTGCGATAGGCATTCGGCCCTTTTACCAGACGGTCGAAATCTGTCCGCTCTTCCGGGCCACCCAATACGGACGCCACAGGAAAACTCGTCGTCATGAATCATCGCTTTCGCTGACCAGCCCTTCGGTCGATTCGCCATTCACGACAGCACGCAGGATCTGGCTGGGCCGAAACACCAGCACCGAGCGCGGCAGAATAGGCACTTCGATGCCGGTCTTTGGATTACGGCCGACACGTCGGCCTTTCTGGCGAACGGAGAAGGTTCCGAATCCACTCAGCTTGACCGTCTCCCCCTTCTCGAGGCGCGCAGCGATCAGTTCGAGAACGCTCTCGAGCAGATCGGCGGACTCGTGCCGGGACAGTCCAACCTCACTGTAGATATGCTCTGCGATTTGCGCGCGTGTCACCGTTGTCATGACGCCACCGTATCATGACAGTAATGAAGGTCAATCAAATCAGTGAAGTGTACGCGCGCGCAATGCGCTCTACATGCGCAAAAGTGCTGATCCCCAGGTCAGACCACCACCAAGTGCCTCGAGAAGCACGAGATCACCCTTGCGGATACGTCCATCACGCACCGCTTCATCCAGCGCCAGCGGGATGGAAGCCGCCGATGTGTTGGCATGGCGATCAACCGTCACGACTACTTGATCAAGCGGCAGGGCAAGCTTCTTGGCCATACCTTCGATGATACGCAGATTGGCCTGATGAGGGACCAGCCACGCAATATCCTGCCCGCTCAGCCCATGAAGAGCCAGAGCCTCATCCACCACAGAAGAAAGCTTGGCCACAGCGTGGCGGAAAACTTCCCGGCCCTGCATATGTAGAAAAGGCGCGGGCGTGGAGGGACCATCGACAAAAAGAATATCGCCATAGGCGCCGTCGCTGTGCAGATGGGTCGAGAGAATGCCGACACCATCTTCTTCGGTCGCTTCCAGAAGGACTGCGCCTGCGCCGTCGCCGAACAGCACACAGGTCGTGCGGTCCTCCCAGTCGAGAATCCGCGAATAGACTTCCGAGCCAATGACAAGCGCCTTGCGGATCTGACCGCTGCGGATGAACGCCTCTGCCGTCGCCAGAGCATAGACAAAACCCGAGCAGGCGGCCGTCAGATCGAATGCAAAACCGCCGGTCAGCCCCAGCTCGGTCTGCACACGCACTGCTGTCGCGGGAAAGGTCTGATCCGGCGTCGCTGTAGCCACGATCACCGCGCCAATATCGGCCGCATCAGCCCCGGCATAATCAATGGCTGCCCGCGCTGCTGCAACCGCCATGCTGACGGCATTTTCATCCCCGCTGGCAATATGGCGCTGGGCAATACCGGTACGCGTGCGAATCCACTCATCAGAAGTCTCGATACGCTCGGCGAGATCGGCATTGGTGACAACCTGCCTTGGCAGATAGCTGCCAAATCCGGTCAGTCGCGCGCGCAAGGACATGTGTCTTCCTCTTGAATGATACCGCTCAGGCACTCAGGCCAGCGCCAGTTGCTTCCTCAACGCACCCGTCAGGCGGCGCCGGGAGAGATGGCGAGCTCGGGCTCGACATTCATCGCCATGAGGGCTTCGACCTGACGCAGACGCTCGCGGATCTTCTCGTTGATGGAGTGGGTTACGGCATCCATCGCAACATCAATGGCCGCAGCAAATCCCTCGGCATCGGCACCGCCATGCGACTTCACCACGATACCGTTGAGGCCGACAAATACCGCACCGTTATACCGGCGCGGATCAATCCATTCCTTCATGCGCTCCAGCCCGGGACGCACAAGAAGGTAACCGATACGGGTCAGCAGGCTGGTCTTGAAAACACGCTGCAGAAGCATCGAGACAAGCTTGAGCGCGCCTTCACCTGTCTTGAGCGCAATGTTGCCGGAGAATCCGTCAGTCACGACCACATCAGTCGTTCCCGCGGTGATGTCATGCCCTTCAACAAAGCCGTGGAACTGGGCAGCGAGAGGCGACTCGCGCAGAATATCAGCGGCGGCACGCAGACGCTCGTCACCCTTGAGTTCCTCAGCCCCCACATTAAGCAGGCCGATACTTGGCGCAGGCAGCCCCAGAACCGCCTTGGCGAAGGCCTCCCCCATCACGGCGAACTCGACCAGATTACGCGTATCGCAGGCAATATTGGCGCCAAGGTCCAGCATGACCACGTCGCCACGGGCAGACGGGTTGACCGCTGCCATGGCCGGCCGCGTAATGCCGGGAAGTGTTTTGAGAACGATCTTGGCAAGAGCAAGCATGGCACCGCTGTTGCCAGCCGACACGACCCCCCCGGCCTCACCCGACGCCACAGCGTCGATCGCTATGCGTAGTGACGAATCACGCAGACGCAAAGCCGCCGTGGGTTTCATTTCCATGGAAATGGAAGACGGTGCGTGACGGATTTCGCAGATGCGCTGCGCCTTGGCGTAGCGCGCCAGCTGAGGGCGCAAAATGGCCTCGTCACCAACAAGCAGGATTTTTGCTGTGGGATGTCGATCGGCAGCGCGATCCAAACCAGCCAGAACGATTTCAGGGGCATGATCCCCCCCCATCGCATCAATGGCCAAACTATAAGGCGCGGCCTGGCTGGCCGGCGCATCTAGGTCAGTCATGCTCCGCCCCGCGTCTCATTTCAAACAAGATGAGCCGACCCGAAATGGGTCGACCCAATCGAGCCTCAAACGCGAACGGTCGTCTTCAGCGTCTTGCCGGAAGCCACGACTTCACGACCGTCATAATGACCGCAATGGGCGCAGACGTGATGCGGGCGCTTCAGTTCGCCGCAATTGCTGCACTCGGCGTGCGCCTGAACGGTCAGGGCGTGGTGGCTGCGACGCATGCCCATGCGTGACGGCGTGGTCTTTCTTTTGGGAACGGCCATGGCGGAAGCCTCTTTCTTCTTAGATCGTCCCTGCTTTCGGCCGCCATTCGGCCTCAGCAGATAACGATGCTGTTCACTATGATCAGGCGGGCGGCTCTAGCAGACCCTAAGCCGGGTCGCAAGCATCCTGTTCAATTCTAGCTCAGATCTGTCTTCTTTTTGCTCAAAGACAGCCCGGCAAGGGCACCGAACGGGCTGGGTCGGCCGCCTTCCTCTTCAGCCGCCTCCTCTGCCGTCTCCCGTGGGGCTTCGTCAACCGCATTTTCGAGTGCAGCACCTGGCTTGCGCGGATAGGCAGGCAGCATAAGCGCCAGTTGCTCCGAAGCCACCTCACCGAGATCAAGAACGTTGCCCTCATACGGAATCTCGTCGATGGCTTCGAGATCAGAAGCTGTTTCTTCCGAAAAACGACGAGCGGGAACGAGGCGCACAGCAAAGGATTCGTTCAGCGCATCCTCGAAAGTCTCGCCCGTGATGACGCATTCTAGTAACACATGCGCCGTCAGAACGCCCTCAAGCACGAAATGATCGCACGGTTCCGGAATAATGCGAAACCGGCAGTTCAAGGCGTGGATTGCAGGAATATCGAGCCTTCTGGCCAGTTTGCGGCACTCGGACTCATTGGCCTTGATCGTCTCTGCCATGCCGTCATGACCGATGCGGTTGATCACCAGGCGGCGGGAAAACTCCGGAGGCGCCCCAACCGCAGCCTCGGATTCAGCACGAAAGAATTTCGGGTCGTTGCTGTCTGTCATGCTGCCTTCCTGACATGCTACTGGCAAAAACCCGGGAGCGGGCTTCCTTTTCCGAATTGCCTTAACGTCGCTCTCCGCAATATAGAAGAGCCTAATGGTCCTATCGACGTTGGTGAAACGATGTTCCCACCAATCCGAAAAGATCGCCCGGATTATTTCACGATCACTGCAGGACGACATAACCCGCCATGAAGAGCGCCTCCCAGAAGACCTCCCAGCGGCAGAAATCGCATGCGGGCCTCGCGCGCGCCCTGCTCTGCATCGCGCCCCTCGCCCTGGCGGGCTGCTCGGTTTTCAGCCCGATTCCGCAGAGCCGCGGCTCGCTGATCGAGAAGGACGATTATGCCCAGCTCGTACCGGGCACCAGCACGCGCAATGATGTGACCGACATTCTTGGCTCTCCTACAGCGCATGCGACCTTTGACGACAACACCTGGGTCTATATTTCGATGGTGACCGTGCCCCAGCCGCTGGGTTTTCCCCGCGTGACCAAGCAAAATGTTCTGGTTCTGGCGTTCGACACCACCGGCGTCCTGCGTCGCATGGACACGTTGCATCGCAAGAACGGCTATAATGTCGGCATGGTGGGTGAAACCACTCCGACACCAGGCACCAAGGTCAACGTACTGCAGCAGCTGTTGGGTAACGTGGGCCGCTACAATCCGATGAGCAACATGGGCAGCACATTTGGCGGCACACAGGGCCCCCTCGGCGCAGGTGTCGGCACTGGGCACGGTGGTACAGGCAACTCCCTCCCCTGATCGTCTGACAACCGCCTGATCGACCCTGCAGGGCTGACGAGATCACGTCCCCTCTTTGACAAACCGGCGTCGCGCCTACGCGACGCCGGTTTTTTCATGAGGAACTGTAACCTGTCAGAACAGATCTCTTCTGGCGACTATGCCGGCTTACCTGAACTGCGCAAACCACATCCAGAAACAATGCGCATTCCCCCCAGAGCTGGCCTCTTGCCCGTCAGCACAGCACCCTATCGGCAGGGAGCTACTGCGGCAGTTTGAGCATGACCCGCAGGCCACCGAGTGGGCTGTTCCGCAGCACCACACTCCCCCCATGCGCCGCCATGATGTCACGCGCGATCGTCAGACCAAGCCCGCTTCCGCCCTCCGGGCCCGCCGTACTGCTGAACGCCCGAAATACATCCTTGCGACGCGACTGGGCGATTCCCGGCCCGTCATCATCAATAGTAATTTCCACCATGCGCCCGGTCTGGCGCAGCGCGAACATCATACGCCCGCCATGACGACGCGCGTTCTCCGCCAGGTTGATCAATACACGTCGCATCGCATCCGGGCGCACCGGCACCGTCAGGCTCTGTTCGGCATGAATGGCAAGCACATCGCCTCCAGCCCGTATCGTTGCAGCCGCGACATCGCGCAGCAGGGCAAGCAGATCGGTCGGAACGGGATCCTCTTCTCCCTCGCCGCGCGCAAAGGAGAGGTAACTGCCAATCAGACGTTCCATCTCTGCAATGTCGGCAACCATATCCTCTATATCAGGACGCAGCTCCTGTGCCTCGACCGAGCCCTCGACGGGCATCATGGCCAGTGTCAGGCGCAGCCGCGTCAGAGGCGTGCGCAGGTCATGCGAAACGCCAGCGAGAACCGCCGTACGATGCGTTACAAAACGGTTGACCCGCGCCTGCATGCGATTGAAGGCAAGCGCGGCCTTGCGTATCTCCAGCGCGCCCTGCGGGTGAATCGGTCCGTCATCGCGCCCCAGACCGAAATTCTCTGCCGCCCTTGCCAGCCGCCTGACAGCGCGAACCTGCCGACCAATGAAAAGACCGGCTACCATGAAGAGGAGGATGGCGCTTCCAACCTCCCACGCCACAAACAGCCATATGGGCCCAACATCCAGCCGCTTGCGCGGAACGATCACCTCAAGCACGCCATCATGCAGAGGAATATCGAGCCGGACACTCTGTCTCGTGGCGTTCCAGTCGATATAGCACGGGGCATCGAACACCCGGCGCACGGCATTCGTCAGGTCCTCATCCATCGGGCCCAGCACGAAAGGCGCAGGTGCATCGGTCAGCCGTGCACCGGGATGGAAGGTGATAACAAGCTGCGTGCGCCAACGGGCCTGATTCAGGATCCAGTCCTGCTGCCCCGGCATATGCTCGACCGAGTCCCTTATATAAGCGAGGTCCGACACGACGCTGTCGGCCAGACGGCGCGACACGACGTTCAGGTAGTTACCGTAAAAGAGCTGCAAAGCCACAATCTGGGTAATCAGGAGCGGCATGAGCACGATCAGGAGTGATCGGCCTTGAAAGGAACGCGGCAACAGTCGGCGAACAACGCGCTCAAGCATGCGGGCAGCTTTCATGCCACCCTCAGCTCCCGGGTTTCAGCACATAGCCTTTGCCTCTGACTGTCTGAAGAAAGCGCGGCTCCTTCTGGTCGGGTTCGATCCGTCGGCGCAGGCGCGTAACCTGCACATCCACAGCGCGCTCGCCAATCTCATCCATGCCCAGTGCCTCCGCAATGGCCTCGCGCGACAGGATTTCTCCCGGTACGCGAGTCAGCACACCCAACAAGGCCGCCTCGCCGCTCGTAAGATGCACAATACCTTCCGGTCCGGTGAGGAGCCCGCGACCTGTATCAAATTCGAGCCGTCCAAGCCGTAGCAGACGCGGCGTTCCGATGGGGCGCGGAACATGACGGCGCAGATGCGCCTGCAGCCTGAGCAGCAATTCACGGGGCTCGAAGGGCTTGCCCAGATAATCGTCCGCGCCGGACTCAAGCCCAATGATACGGTCCGCAGGCTCACCACGGGCAGTCAGAAGAATGATGGGCCAGACCTGACCATTTTCGCGCAGCCAACGCGTCAGGCTCAAACCATCCTCGCCGGGCATGTTGATATCAGCCACCATCGCATCAGGCTGGGTGACAGCAAGAATCTTGCGCGCCGCCTCGGCATCAACCGCCGTGGTGATACGAAACCCGGCCTCGGTCAGAAAGCGCTGCAACAGGCGAAGGAGGCGTGCGTCATCATCCACCACGAGAACATGGGCACCGTGGCCGACACTCCCCTGCGATTTACCCTCCGCTGATCTGGTTTCGCCCATACCACCCCCGGATATCGTTGTGTCACTCGCCTTGCCCGGCATCGCGTCTGAAGCCTTTCCTGACCTCATATCCGGCATTTGAATCATGGCGCAGCGCCTTCGCCCTGCAGGGTCGACAGCACACGCCTGAATCCCTCGACAGCCTGCCCTCCGGCGGCACGATAGGCCAGTGTCATACGATCACGCAGAGCAATGAAAATCTCTTCCTCTATGACCGCCCCCTGCGGCGTGAGATACAAGTGCTTCAACCGTTTGTCGCGATCATCTGCACGTTGCTCGATCAGACCGCGGGCAATGAGTTCCTGCAGCACGCGATTGAGGCTCTGCTTGGTGATGTTGAGGGATCTCAGCAGCGCGCTCATGGTCAATCCCTGATGGGTAGATATCAGGAACATGACCCGATGATGTGCCGACCCAAGCTGGTTTTCGCGCTGGATCGGCTCACAGATGGCTCCCAGCTCGCGCCAGGCCAGAAGCATGGCCTCGTAGGTCAGCCGGATCTGTTCTTCACGAAGATAGAGATGTGCCTGACCGGGGGCATCTCGCTGAATACGCAGGCCTGACATTGCTCAGCCCTCGCTGTCTCGCGGAATGGCAAATTCCTCAGCATAACCGAAGCTCGCGAAATCAGTCATGCGCATGGTGTAGAGAATACCATCAAGATGATCATATTCGTGCTGCAAGACGTTGGCGTGGAACCCGCGTGCTTCACCCTGAATGACCGAGCCATCGAGATCGAGCCCGCGATAGGCGACAGCAGCGTGGCGCAGCACGACACCCCGCAACAGGGGGAGCGAAAGACACCCTTCCGCACACTGCATCATCTCGTCGCCCAGAGGCATGATTTCGGGATTGATCAGCACGCGCGGTGGAATCGGCGCTTCGTTGGGGCCGCATCGCCCCTCAGGCACATGATAAACGAACAAACGCAATGATTTGTGAACCTGCGGCGCAGCAAGCCCGGCGCCACGCGAATCAAGCATCGTTTCGATCATGTCTGAAACCAGTTGTCTGACCGATAAAGAATGAACGTCTTCAACCGGTTGCGCTCGCTGGAGCAATACCGGATGCCCCATACGCGCAATTTTCAGCAACGCCATTTCTGCACACAGCCTTCTATTCGTGGGAATAGTTCCCGCATCCTGACGCATGGTGACATGAATAATTTTCGGGCGATACTGCTCAAACCGTTTGTGTCCCCTTCAAAACCTGTGCTAAGGCGCTGGCCTCTCTGGAACGCTCTGCCATCGGTATCGCGTTCCTGGCATCGCATTTACAAACAGACCATGATCTTCATGGTCGGACAGGAGATGGCAGACCCGTGCAGGTTCTGGTTCGTGACAACAATGTTGATCAGGCGCTCAAGGCGCTCAAGAAAAAGATGCAGCGCGAAGGCGTTTTCCGCGAGATGAAGCTGCGTCGCCACTTCGAAAAGCCCTCCGAGCGTCGCGCTCGTGAAGCGGCCGAGGCGGTTCGTCGTGCACGCAAGATGGAGCGCAAGCGCCTGGAGCGTGAAGGCTTCTGATCAGCCTGCCGAACCGGCAAACAGAACAACCGCCGTTTTTACGGCGGTTTTTTTGTGCCTGTTATCCGTAGTCAGGGATTGCCCTGCATCGTCCTTCTCTAGGCCGTTTCCCGGTCCGGTTAGGCGTTGGCCAGCGTCGCCGCAAAAGATCTTTGGCGAGAGAGCGCCCCCCCTCGCCTGCCATCCCGTGGGAATACCTGCCGCACGTGCGAGCACCGGGCAGGCATCAGGCTCTCAGTGTTTGAAGGCGGGGTCCTGGTCCATCAGGCTCTTTGACAGGTAGACAGCTTCCAATGCCCGCTCATGGGCAATTTCACGGGCGTTGACTGTTCCGGCATGACCGCCTTCCGTGTCTTCATAATAGAAGAACGGCTTGCCAAGCTCCTGCAGACGGGCGGCGAAGAGACGCGCATGAACGGGGCCCACGCGATCATCCTTGGTTGAAGTGAAGATGAACGGTACCGGGTAGGACACGTCTTTCTTCAGATGCTGCAACGGCGATATTCCTTCAAGGAATTTACGTTCCTGCGGCACACTCATATGACCGTACTCTGCCGCCCAGGACGCGCCAGCCGCCATCGTCTCGAAATTCTCCATATCCAGCAGCGGCACACCGATGATGACGGCCTTCCACAGTTCCGGATGCTGGGTGAATTCCACCCCCATCAACAGGCCACCATTTGAGCGCCCGCGTATGGCGAGGTGCTCGCGATCAGCAATCTCGCGTTTGGCCAGATCGCGCCCAATTGCCGCAAAATCATCATAGGCATGCTGCCGGCCCGATTTCATCCCCGCCTCGTGCCAGGCTGGCCCGAACTCGCCGCCGCCGCGAATATTGCCGACCACATAGACGCCGCCACGCTCCAGCCAGGTCTTGCCGATATCGGCATAATAGGTCGGCAGGTAGGAGAGATCGAAACCACCATAGGCGGTGAACAGCACGGGGTTATGACCGTCCAGCTTCCAGTCCCGGCGGTGGGTCACGAAATAGGGGATATCGACACCATCACTCGATTTTGCCCAGAACTGCTCGGTTTTCAGCCCCTTGGCATCGAACAGTGCCGGGGTCGTCTTGACCTTCTGGGACTTGCCCGTGTCAGTATCGAAACTCCAGAGTTCAGGCGGGATGATATAGCCCTCAACCTTGAGATACGCGTAGCTGACAGAGGCTGACGACGATTGCAGGGTCGCTGAACTCATGCGTGGCAGGACGTAGTACTTCTCCTGCCAGCCGCTCTCTTTTGCAGAGGGCGTGTAAAGCCGCACGGAAGGATGCACATCGCGATAAACCACCGCGATGATCCCTTTGGACGTGACGCCGATATCGGTTGTCGTTTCGTTGGCATCGGGTTTGAAAACCAGGACTGGCGCTGCACCGGATGCCGCAGGGTCGACAGCAACAATACTGCCACGAGAGAAGTGCCGACCAACATTCCAGTCCTGATCGAGGCGTATGATCAGCTTGCCGGCATAGAAGCCGAGATAAGCGATCTTCTCAGGCAGGGCGATCTGTCGCAGCGTCCGGGTGACAGGGTCATAAACACGATATTCGCTACGGAAGAAGTCGAGATTACGCTGAATGATGACGATACGCTTACCGTTCTCGTCACGTAGCACCTCGGGCTCGACAATCATGTCGCCTTCCTGTCCCCGATAGATCTCCCTTGCTGCCGAGAGAGGCTCACCCCTTTTCACGAGACGCACGCTAAACGGATAGCCTGAGTGCGTCATGGAGCCCGCCCCCCAGTCACGCGATACCAGAAGCGTGTCGCGGTCGAGCCACGCCACGCGCTGTTTGGAGTGGGGAAGATCGAAGCCGTCGGGTACGAAACGACGCGTCTGCGTGTCGAACTCGCGGTAAGAGGCAGCATCCTCACCCGAGAGCGACAGCATGACGAGGCAGCGCGTTGCATCGGGCTCGAGACAATCCGCTCCCTGGAATACCCAGTCGTGCTTTTCTTCACGCGAGAGGGCATCAATATCGAGCATTGTCGTCCAATCAGGCTCCGCCTTGGCGAAAGAGGCTGGCGAGGTCACCCGCCAAATTCCCTTGGGGTGGCTGGCATCCTGCCAGTAATTCCAGAGCTTGCCTCCTGATTGGTCCGGCAGAGTCAGGCGCCCAGGCGCCTGCTCGACCCCAAGCACATCATCATAGAATTTCTGATAACGCTTATCAGACTGCAGGAGCCCTGCGCTACGGCTGTTCTGGGCCTTGACCCAACTGAGCGCCTGCTGCCCCTGAACCTGCTCCAGCACGGCGCGGGTTGGCACATCCTTGCCTGAGGGCTCGGCCGTTGTCCCCGTCTGGGCGAGGGCCTGACTGACCGAGGGAGGCAGGAGGGTCGTGCAGACGAGCGAGGTCATCGCCATCAAGATGCGCTTCATGAGCCATTTCCTTCATGCAAATTACGGACAGCCTAGAGCATACCGTTACATGATGGAAAGGACCTGCCGGCGCTTGGAACGCGCGAGTTTATGGTTATCCATTCTCGCCTTTTTCAGCTGCTTCTCTCAATCACTCTGCCGAAGCGCCTCAGCCCTGTTGAACGGCCGAACGAGGGGGTGTGGTGCAGGAAGGGAGCACCGGCAATGCCGCTTGGCAGCATTGATCCGGAGGATAATCACTTGGCCAGTGACATCTCAAGGGAGTTTGTACATCTTTGTCCCAACGGGCAGGTTCAGATTAATCAGACGGTAACAGATGATCGGCTGATCACGCAGCAGGCGGCAGAAACGCTTCGCTTCAGGCGCGCCGAGCCACGCTGCGGGTAGGTCCGGCTTTTCGCTCTCGCGTAGCAGCAATTGCGCCCTCGCCCCCGGATAGGCGCGTTCGCGCGCATCATGACCGCCAAGAAAACCCCAGCGGGTATCATAGCTGTATATTGGCCGATCAGGCGTCTCGTAGCGCATGATGGACGCCAAAGCATAATCGCCCGCAACAAGACTATGCCCGGGTGAGACTTCTTCCTGCACCCTGCGTGCCAGTCCGGACCAGTCTGCTGTCTGGCGGGCGATGACATCATGATGGGCCGAGAGATGGAGCGGTGCGACCATACCCTGAAGGCTGATAAGCGCGGTGATCGCAAGACCGAGGGCGCAGGCATAACCAATGCGCCGATACGTTGCCGCAGCTGCAAGAGCAGCCGCAGGATAGATCACCACCGGCCAGTTGGCCTGCACCCGCCCCCCGAAAGCGTGCTGCACGAAAACGGCAATTGGTACGATGCACAGACAGGCCAGAAGACGCGCCACTGGTTCGCGTCGTGCGCGTTTGAGACACCAGACAATGCCCATACAGAACAGCAGGAAAACCAATGGCGTAGCCAGACCGATCTGACCACCGGCCAGCTCCGCGAGAAAACTGAGTGCCTTGAGCGGGTGCCAGTCTCCTGCCCGCCCCCCCTGCTTGAGGAAGCTGGCCCAATGATGGGTAGCATTCCAGCTCAGGACAGGAGAAATCACGGCCAGCCCGACAACCGCCCCGCCAGCAAGCCACGGCCAATGACGGCGTTGCGTGGGGGTCGCCAATACCCAGAGTCCACAGGCAAAGGCTGGCAGCACCGCCGTGTATTTGCTGTCAAAGGCAAGGCCGAAAAACAATCCTGTCGCCAGCCACCAGCAAGGCTGCCCCGTGACAATCAGACGCCCCAGAGCCCATAAGGTGAGCGTCAGGAAAAAAACCAGCGGCGTATCCGGCGTGGCTGTAGCAGCCCCAAGGCCGAGCATGAGCGTGGCGTTGAGCAGCATGGACGCCCGATACCCCGCCTGAGCACTCCCCAGAAGATCGCGCCCGGCACGGACCAGAACCATCGAACCTATGAGTGCCGAGACTGGCCCAAGTACCCTGATCCCGAAAGCATCATCGCCGAACAGGGCCGTACCAAGACGGATCCATAGAGCAATCATGGGGGGATGATCGAGATAACCCGCCTGCAGATGGCGCGACCATGTCCAGTAATAGGCTTCGTCCGGTGAGACTCCCAATGTGGCAGCGAGCCCCACGCGCAGGAGGGTCAGGACAAGCAGGACACTCCAGAACAGGGCGACAAGCTGCCTTGTTTCCCCATTGGCGGGCGATACCGGCTCAGCGCCAGACGAGGGTAGAGGCAATCGCATAATTCCAGACCACACCAATCACCGCACCGGCCGCACTGGCGCGACTCCAATGCCCATGCGTGTCATAAATCAACTGGGCAACGCCGATATTGCCGAACGCCCCGATCGTGGCACCAATGACGAAGATACACAGACCCGGCAGCCATCGTCGTCCGCGCAAAGGGCGGTCGAGATAGGTAATGCGATTATTGAGCTGAAAGTTGACAAGAATCGCGCAGGCCGTCCCGAGCACCTGACTCACCTGAAAATCAGCTCCCGAGAATCGCGCCAGTTCCGAAACAATCAGATTGACCGCAATTCCGATCAGCCCCACAGCCGCAAAAATGATGAAGCGTGTTGGCAGCCAACCGCCGCAGGCACGCTCGATCAGCATGCCCAGAAACTGCACCATTACCAGCGGGCTGAGCTTGCTCTCACCCGACACACGCGGGCGAAAGACAAATGGCACCTCGACCAGACGGGTCCTGCGCGGAACAGAAAGCACGATCTCGAGCAGAATTTTGAAGCCCGTCCCGGTAAGCCGCGGGACGACCTGCTCGAACACCGCCCGCCTGACCGCGAAAAAACCGCTCATCGGATCGGAGAGCGCCATAGGCAGGAGCGATTGCGACAGCCTAATTCCGGCCTGGGACAACATATGTCGCCACCGATTCGCCAGACCGCTGCTGTCTCCGCCTTCCACATGACGACTGGCGACAGCGATATCCGCACGGTTCTCCAGCAGGGGTGCCACCAGATCGCGCAGGATCGCCTCATCATGCTGCAAATCACCATCCATCACGGCAATGACGGGAGATGTTGAGGACAAGGCGCCTTCAATCACGGCGGAAGAGAGCCCACGTCGCCCCACACGGCGTATCAGGCGAACACGCGAATCATATCGGGCAGCTTTTTCGACTGCTTTTGATGTGCCATCGGGCGAATCGTCATCAACAAAGACAATTTCCCAACGCAGACCCTCAAGCGCACGACGCACCCCTTCAATCAGGGGCGCGACATTCGCGGCTTCGTTATAGCAGGGAATGACGAGGGTCAGATCCGCCGGAAGCGGGGAAGTCATACTGGAACGCCGGCCCTGTTCAGACTGGTCCGTATGGTCTGCAATGTCTGCACACGCACGACATGGTCAAGATCGGTCAAGCGTTTCGTCAGGTGATTCTGATGTGCGGCATCACGGGCTACGAGGCGCACCAGAAAATCGCCTCCGCCACGTATCATGTGACATTCACGCACTTCAGCCCACCTGGCGACCTCACGCTCGAAAGCTTCGAGCACGCTGCCCTTCTGGCTCTCAAGCCCAATCAGAGCAAAGAATGTAAGGGACCAGCCGAGCCGTGAAGCATCCACATCAGCGTGGTAGCCCTCAATGACCCCGATCTCCTCAAGCCGCCTGACCCGACGCAGACAGGGTGGCGCAGAGATGCCGGTGCGGCGTGCAAGCTCGACATTGGTCATGCGGCCGTCACGCTGCAATTCGGCGACGATCTGACGATCGATCGAATCCAGATCAACGATCGTCGTGCTGGACGATCCCGGAGGGAGACCGGCCGCCGATGACTCGCCTCGCGCCGAGGCGTCGTGATGAGCGGCTTTATGGGAGAAATGGTCGTCAGGATCGTTGTCAGTCATCGTCACCGTGAGGGTCGAGCAAAACTAGTCGGTTGGCAGGCGCGCAGCATCACCTATATCTGCATCCTGACCCGAGAGCCATGTCTCTTCGCATTTGTGTTGTCACTTCGGTTCGGGGCGTCGATACCCGGCTTTCATCGCAACCGATCCAGTCTAACGCCTACCAGTTCGAGGACATTCCCAGTGAGCCAAAGTTTCAGGACCGACCTGCTTGTCATCGGCGCCGGCCCGGCAGGCTATACCGCTGCCATCTATGCCGCACGCGCCAATCTCAAGCCGATTCTTGTGGCTGGCCTGCAACCGGGCGGCCAGTTGACCATAACAACGGACGTGGAAAACTATCCCGGCTTTGCGGAACCGGTTCAGGGCCCCTGGCTGGTAGAGCAGATGCGCCTCCAGGCAGAGCATGTCGGCACCGAGATACATTATGACCTGATCACGGACTGCGCGTTCAACGACAAGACAGAAGATGGCTATTTTTGCCTGAAGGCAGATTCCGGAGCCGACTATCTGGCACGTACTGTCGTGATCGCGACAGGAGCCCAGGCAAAATGGCTTGGCCTGCCCTCTGAAGCCAGACTGCAGAGCGGCGGCGTCTCGGCCTGCGCCACCTGCGATGGTTTTTTCTATCGTGGAAAGAGAGTCGCAGTGATCGGCGGCGGCAATACGGCGGTCGAGGAGGCGCTCTATCTCACGCACCATGCTGATCATGTGACGCTGGTTCATCGACGCGACAGCTTGCGTGCAGAACGCATCCTGCAGGATCGTCTCTTTGCCAATCCCAAGATCACTGTGCTGTGGGACAATGCGGTCGAAGAGATTCTCGGTGCCGGCAAGCCCGAGACAGTGTGTGGCATACGACTACGCAACACCCGTAATGGCTCGGAACAGACGCTTGATGTCGATGGTGTGTTCGTGGCGATTGGCCACAGCCCCAACACCGAACCGTTCCGCGAAACGCTGGAGTGCGATTCCGAAGGCTACATCATCACGGTGCCTGGCAGCACAAAAACCTCAGTCGAAGGCGTGTTTGCCGCTGGCGACGTACAGGACAAGAAATTCAGGCAGGCTATCACGGCAGCCGGTACCGGATGCATGGCAGCGCTGGAAGCCGAGCATCTTCTGGCTGGACTTTCCTGACATTTCGATCGTTATTCTTGCGTAAGAGTTGCTGCACAAAATGACTTGGCAGGGCCGTAGAATGCTGCCAAGTCATACCAATCAACATTTGATGACCATCAGACACGCAGTCGGAAATCTTACCCGTTTGCGCCCTCTTTCTGACGTGGTCGGGGACGAGCTCTAGGAAAGCCGCATGGACTGGGACAAATTACGCATATTCCATGCGGTTGCCGAGGCAGGCTCATTCACCCATGCCGGCGACAGACTCAATCTGAGCCAGTCAGCTGTCTCACGCCAGATATCGGCTCTTGAAGAGACGCTGAATGTTCCGCTCTTTCATCGCCATGCACGTGGCCTGATCCTGACGGAACAGGGCGAGACACTCAACCACACCGTTCGGGAAGTGTTTTCAAAGCTTTCCCTGACTCAGGCCTACCTGAGTGAGAGCAAGGTCAAGGCCAAGGGTGAGCTCAAGATTACCACGACCTCAGGATTTGGCCTCGGCTGGCTCGCCCCCAAACTCCAGCGCTTTCTGGCGCTTCACCCCGATATCGAGGTGAGCCTGATCATGGAAGATACGGATCTCGACCTTGGCATGCGTGAGGCCGATGTTGCCATACGGATGCATCCGCCGCGTCAGGCTGATCTGATTCAGCGCCATCTGGCCAATTTTGCGATGCCCATCTACTCCAGCCAAGCCTATCTGGATCGGTACGGCGTTCCGAATAGCATTGCGGAGCTCGGCCAACATCACCTGGTCGGCTTCGCCGGCATATCCCCCCCTCTGCCCGATGCATTCTGGCTGCTCGAACTGGTTCGCAGGCAGTGTCACGGCTCAGTCCGGAACAAGCTGGAAATCAATAGCTTCCCGGCCATTGCGACGGCAATTGCCAATGGTGCAGGGATCGGGTCGGTGCCCACCTATCTGGCGCAGGCCCACCCTGAACTCATCCGTATTCTGGAGCATGAGCCCATACCAACGGTCGAGGCGTTCTTCGTCTACCCGGAAGAACTCAAGATGTCGAAACGCATCACAGTGCTTCGTGATTTTCTTCTGAGTGAAATTCAGGCCGGACGACACTGACGGCGAAGGGCTGATATGGGCGTGCTGTTCTCAAGACAAAAACGCGCGCACATCGTCAGATCAAGGCATATCCGTCCCGAAGCGGAGCGCCAACAAATCCTCCCAAGATGCCCCACGAGGGACACAGTACTGATACCAGTCAGCCGCGCTTCCCTGCATGGGTATTGACGCGCTCGCGCAATTCCTTGCCTGCCTTGAAGAAAGGAATGGTTTTTTCTTCCACCGAGACCGCAGAGCCAGTCCGCGGATTACGGCCTTGCCGGGCATCACGCTTCTTGACCACGAAAGCGCCAAAACCGCGAATCTCGACCCTGTCGCCGCGCGCCAACGCGCCAGAGATTTCCGAAAGAATGGTATGCACGATCATCTCGATATGACGTGCGCCAAGATGGGGATGCGCCGCAGAGAGTTCGGCAATGAGTTCGGATTTCGTCATCAGTAGCTATGCAAGCTCTCGGAAACAGGGGGCGAACCTTTCGATCCGCCCGTCATCACTCGGAAGATCACCGTGGCAAAATCGAGACCGCACCGTCAAGACTCTGATAATCAACCGCGCGCTGTATTGCATCGGGCAAACCCGGAAATGAGCCGGCGTAGCGATGGAAAAGGCGCTCGACGGCGTTACGGGCCGGTTTATCAGCAGATAGTTTTCTGACAGGCAGGTCCTTGCCGTTTCTGATCTGCCCATGAAGCCACGCTGCTGCCTGATCCTCATCCCCGATCTGGTCGATGAGATGAAGCGCTACAGCCTGGCGTCCCGTATAAGGGCGGCCATCAGCCAGCTGGCGTATCTCCTCGATCGGGCGATGACGCCCCTTCGCCACCATCGAGACAAACTGGTCGAACAAGTCATCCACGATGCCCTGTAACATTTGCCGACCCTCCGGCTTGAGTGCCGTGAAAGGCTGGGACTGATCCTTCATCGGGCCTGAAGTAATCGTATCAGCTGTGATACCGATATGATCAAGGAGAACCGAGGCATCGGGACGGATCATGATAACCCCGATCGACCCCGTAATGGAGGAAGGGTATGCAAAAAGGCGCTGCGCCGGCACAGCAATCATGTAGCCGGCTGAGGCCGCAACCCCCTGCATGGAAACAGCCACCGGCTTGTGGCTGGCAAATCGGGCTACAGCATCATGCAGCGCCTCCCCTCCGGTCACACCCCCTCCGGGGCTGTCAATCACCAACAGCAATGCCTTGATGTGCGGGTCACGCTCGGCCTTTTGCAAAGCCTCCACGACCGGGCGCATATTATTGCCAATGACCCCATTGATTTCCAGCCGGCCGATGGCATCCGTCGGCGTGCGGTACCTGCCAGGAATCAACATGATCATGACGATCGCGATCAGCGCAGCGACCGCAATGCCTCGCCAAAGCAACAGACGACGACGCTGGTGTAGAAGGGCCATACCGACATCCGGGGGATTGAGCTCTGTCATCGGCATTGTTTCCCATCAGGCAAATAAAAAAGGCAACCCATCGCAGGATGGGTTGCCTTTTGCAGCACGTCTACAGGATAAATTACTGTATCAGGCCTTTTTTGCACGACCGCGACGGACTGTGCGCTCTTCACCTTCGCTCCCTTCCTCAACAGGCGCGCGCGAAGCTGCATCAGCACCGGCATTGATCTTGCGGCCAAGACCGATTTCACGGGCGAGATGCGAGCGGCGCTCAGCGTAATTCGGTGCAACCAGCGGGTAATCGCTCGGCAGCCCCCAACGCTCGCGATACTGCTCCGGCGTCATGCCGTAAGCACTCTGAAGGTGACGCTTCAGCATCTTGAGCTTCTTACCGTCTTCAAGGCAGACGATGTAATCAGGGAAAACAGAGCGCTTGATCGGCACAGCAGGCTGGGGACGTTCAGGCTCCGGGTCGGCCTGACCAGCACCCTGGAGTGCATTGTATACTTGCTTGATCATACCTGGCAGGTCATCGCCAGCGATCGAATTGTTGGCAACGTGAGAGGAGACGATCTGGGCCGTCAACTCAAGCAAGGCGACGTTGGTTTCTGACTCTGACATTTATTTTCTCTTTGTTGAAGTTTAACTGCTTTAACAGGTTCTTTTATAGCATCGATTTTTTGAGGTAAATAGGTTTAACGATCTATCTTTTCTTTTTTATACTTTTGACCGAATTTCGTTAAAACTGGCTTGATCAGATAGTTTTCCCCCTCACGCAGCAAGAAGAAAAACTTATTCGACGCCTTTTTCTGCGAGCACCCTTTCGTTTACCATAAATATTCGTGAAACTCATATACTATAAATTTGTAAACCTTTTGATAATTCAGGGAGATCTCTCCGAAAATAAATATGCCTCAAATTCCATCTCTGCGAACTCAAGCAATTATTGTATAATTAACGATTTTTCTTGCTGTACATTTGCCGCCGATGACCACTCCCCAGTACCCAGAATAGCCCGCAGATCATGCAAGGCCTATGTCCAAGGCAGGCGTTTTGTTCATAGGTCATGCGAACCCCGGTTGCGGCGATCAGCGATAACGCCACTGTGACGCGACGGGTGCACAGTCGGCTTTCTGTATTTACATTCCGTTACTCACAGAACTCCGATCATACTCGGCAGTGATAGGTAATACCGTACTTCATCCGCCAATAACTGCCTCACACCGTCACGCGCTTGCTGGAGTGCTCTATGGGTGCACAAGATCGCCTGTTGTGGAATAACGATCGTTAACCATTTGGCAAGTTTAAGGCTTCCCCTGCTTGCGCTCTCACGGAGCACCCCCTCTGAAAGGCTGCCTGTTTCGTTGAATAGGCAGTAATTTGGCAACTGTTACGCATTACTTATTCTTAAGGCTGCTCCGGGCCACGTGTGCTTTTCTTCCTCTGGGTGCCCTGCCATCATAGTCGAACGCTTATCCGGGCACCCTCTTTTCACGCCGGCTCCAGTCGTTCAGAACGCGGTCTTATTCCTTGCCTCTTTTCTCCCTTCTTCGCTCCTCGGGCGTTCGCTTTGGCAGAAGCTTCTCCTTGGCCGGGAGAATCGTGCCCACTTTCCAGGACGCGTTTGGGCGGGGTCGCTGGGGGTGGCTTTTTGCGCCCTCTGCCCAATCACTCGAATTCGCGCTGCGCAATACGATCGCCGCCCTGCTGGCACTCGGCATTGCCATGTGGATGGAACTTGATAGCCCTATTTGGGCCACCATGACTGTCTGGGCAGTAGCGCAGGGAACACGCGGTGAGAGTCTCTCCAAGGCGCGCTGGCGTATCGTCGGAACGGTTATCGGGGCTGTTGCAGCGATTGGGCTCTTCACCGTATTCCCGCAACAGCCTTTGCTTTTCTTCCTCACTCTGGCGCTCTGGATGGGCCTCTGCGCCGGACTTGCGACATTTGTCAGTAATTTCCGTGCCTACGCCCTGGTGCTGTCGGGCTACACCTGCGCAATTATTGCCATGGGCGCCGTCTACGATCCCGAAAACGTCTTCATGATCGCGGTGTCACGATCCACCTATATTGCACTCGGTGTGGTCTGCGAGGCCGGGATGGGCCTTGTTTTCGCCACCAGTCAGGAACGTCAGGCGCGACAGGCTGTCCGGACAAAACTGCAGACAGCCCTTTCACTCGTTTCGCTTTCAATCGCCGATATCCTGTCGGACGCAGCGACGACCCAGCGCAAGGCACGCGAGCTTTTCGCAACCATATTGCGCCTAAACAGTGAAATTGAATTTGCCGAAATCGAAATGGGGCCTCATGGACATGAGGGCGATCACGCTCGTGCAGCGCTTGCTGCTGTGTCTATCCTCCTTTCACGAGGTTTTGGGATGGCTGCGCGACTGGCCGCCCTTTCCCATAGCCACGGCAGTTTTCGCGAGACCTCTCATGATGCCCAGGTTTTCTTGCGCGGGCTGGAAGAACGGCTACGCAATGCGGAGCCTGTTCAGAGCATTCTCGCTGACCTTCACCTCCTGATTGAGTCATGTCGCGTTCATGCTGCGCCATTCCTCAGGGCAGATCATGAGGATGCTTCGGGACTCGGCCCCGTGGATGAGCGCGTACTGCATGTCGCCCTCGGAGAACTTCTCAACGATCTCGAAATCGCAATCATAGAATACGATGCGAGCACGCATCTGATCCCTCGTGATCGTTTCCACTTCAGGCTGCAAACACATCGTGACCCGCGCAATGCCATCAACAACGGGCTCCGTGTCATGGCAGCAATTCTCTTCACAGCGCTGGTCTGGGAAGTCACTGCATGGCCGAACGGGACCGGTTTCATTTCGATGACCTCGCTCATCTGTGGTCTGTTTGCCACGCAGGAAAACCCTGTTCTGGGAACAACCGCCTTTCTCAAGGGTACCATCTGGTCTGTGATTGCCGGTGGCATTCTGACGTTCGTCTTCGTGCCGAAATTTGACACCTACGAGATGTTCATCATGGCCTTCGGACCCGCGATGTTCATCGGCGGCCTGGCCCGTGCCAACGCGGCCACTGCTGGCGCCGCTGCGGCATATGGCCTGCTCATGCCGAGCATGGTCAATGTGCAGAACCATCACCGACTCGATGAGATCGCCTTTTATAACGGCGCAATGGGTACCGTCATGGCAGCCTGCGCGGCCGTGCTGGTATTTCATACGTTCCTGCCGTTCAGCCCCCAGGCTGAGCGCCTGCGCCTGCGACGGCAGATGCTGGGAGAACTGCGCTCGCTATGTCACCTCGACAAGGCGCCGGAGACCCGGCAGTGGATCGGACGTAATATCGATCGTTTTGCACGCCTGATCCGCCATGCTGGCCCCTCCCCGCTCCCCATCGTCGAGAGTTACCTGCAGGGCACACTGGCCGTCATGACAGTTGGTCTGAATGCCATCCGGCTGCGCACATTGCTCGACCGGGAGCACCTTCCGGTGACCGCAAGACGCCCTATCGAACTGTTGCTGGACCGGATGGAATATACTCGCGATCGCCATGATCGTCCGGCCCGGGTGGCGGCCGCTGCGGTGCGACGCCTGCGTGCACTAGACCAGACCGAGAAAGACCAGGTGACACGCCTCGAACTTATCCGGGGCATTTCCTATCTGATCGTGATACGCGATGAACTTGTGGCCAACGCGGCTTTTCTGGATGAGACACAGGCCTTCACCAGCCGGGAACTTCTTGCAGAGGTCAAATGACCCCCGTGCCGTCAGATTTCGGGAATTCAGACATCGTAACGATCAATACCTCGGGCTCCTGCCCTGTCCCACAGCGCGTCGCCCTGCGTGGCACTGTTCTGCGTTTTGTCGGCAACCCGTTTGATATGCCTCCTGAGGAAGCACTGCGGCACGATACGGATGGTCTCGTTATTATCGAAAAGGGCCATATCAGTGCCGTGGGATCCTACGCGCAACTCGGTCCGCAACTCGGCTGTGACGTCTCACTTGTTGATCATCGCGACAAGCTGATCGGACCGGGCTTTATCGATACCCATGTGCATTATCCGCAATACGGAGTCATTGCTTCCTACGGTGAGCAGCTGCTCACCTGGCTCGAACGCTATGTTTTCCCTGAAGAGCGTCGCTTTGCCGAACTGGCCTACGCCCAGCGCATTGCTTCTGCCTTTCTTGACGACATGCTGGATCAGGGGACAACCACCGCAGCCGTTTATTGCACGGTCCATCCTGAATCGGTCGAGGCATTTTTCAGGGAATCATCGAGGCGCAACACCCGCATGATAGCGGGCAAGGTTCTCATGGATCGTCATGCGCCGGATTACCTGCGTGATACTGCGCAAAGCGGTTACGACGATTCCCGGCGTCTGATCGACAGATGGCACGGCCAGGGCCGTCAGCTCTATGCCGTCACACCGCGCTTTGCCCCGACCAGCACAGAAGCCCAGCTGGAACTGGCCGGCACGCTGCTGGATACGGTACCTGACCTGTTCATGCAGACGCATCTGCTGGAAAACCTGCGCGAGGAGGCATGGGTAAAATCGCTCTTCCCTCATCGCGCCGGTTATCTCGATGTTTATGATCAGGCGGGTCTTGTGCGGCCACGCAGCATTTTCGGCCATGCTGTCCATGTCACAGAGGCGGATCTGACGCGCTGCGCCCATGCGGGCTGCACGCTTGCCCACTGCCCGACATCGAATGCTTTTCTGGGTAGCGGCGCTTTTCGGCTTTTCGACGCCTTGCGACCTGATCGGCGCGTACATGTCGGGTTGGGCACCGATATCGGCGGCGGAAACAGCCTCTCAATGCTGCGTGTGATGAACGACGCCTATTGCGCTGCACAGTCACATGGAACGAGTCTGCATCCGGTGCAGGCCTACTGGCTGGCAACCGTCGGGGCAGCGCAGGCGCTGGGGCTACAGCATCAGATTGGCCAGGTGGAGCCCGGGCTCGAGGCTGATCTTTGCGTGATGGACCCTTATGCGACGCCCCTAATGGCGCAACGTGCGAAACGTGCCGAAACGGTGTCAGATCTGCTTTTTGCGCTTTCCATGCTGGGGGACGACAGAGCAATAAGCGCCACTTATGTCATGGGGCGAAGGCATCAGCGCCCAACCCCCTGAAACGCCCCCCAACCCGGCACGATCAGAACTCAGATGGCACGGATCAGCCCGTACTGAGTAAGCCAGGAGTCATACCACCCTGGCCAGCGCGCGGTGACCTGATCAGGCTCACCCATACCGAAGCCATGTCCGCCTGTGGGCAGGCGATGGTAATCGACAGATGTCCCTATCGCCTCGCAGGTCTGGGCCATCAGCGCAGCGTTATAGGGGTTTGCGATACGGTCATTATCCGCCTGGGTCAGAAACACAGGTGGATAACCCGGCCTGACATGACTTTGCACCGACCACAGACGCGCCAGATCGGGGGCTGCATCGACGCCCACAAGATCCCGATGCGTCGCGGTGTGATCATAGGGCTTCTCAAGCGTGATCACAGGGTAGATCAGGGCAGCGCCAGCCGGCTTCGGCACGGATATCTTTGCAAGGAGGGACGCAAACGGACCTTCTCCGTGCCATTGCGAGGCCGCCATCCCCATAAGATGGCCTCCAGCCGAGAAGCCGAGCAAACTGATACGCGCCTTGTCTATACCGTCACGACGCGCATGGCGCCCGATAAGGGCAAGCGCACGACGAGCATCCTGCAAGGGAGCAAGCGGACCCTCTGCCCATCCCTCACCCGGCAGACGATAGACCAGCACATAGGCGGTCACGCCACGGGCCGAGAGCCAGTGTGCAGCAGGATAGGCCTCACGCTTCATGCCGATGCGTTGATACCCGCCCCCTGCCGCGATGAGTACCGCACTGCCATTGGGGCGGTCCGGGCGAAAGATCTCAAGGCGAGGCTCGGTGATGTTGTAAAGAGCGCCTTTGGCCGTCGCCTGTTCCGGTCCGCTCGGACCACCTCCACCAGGTGGCGTCTCGGGCCAGAGCGCAATCTGCTCTGGCGATCGCGAGCGGGACGGCCCGTGACATCCTGTCAGAGCTGCGGCGGAGAATGCGAGAGAGGAGGTCAGCACCCGGCGGCGGTTGAGCGCACTCTTCGCCTCGGCTGGCCCCTCGTTCGCAGCGGTCAGACCATGAACGGCACCTTGCTCCGCCATTGCGATAGCGGGTCTGAAACTTCCGGGCGCTTTACGCGACATGCGGCTTCCTTCCTGCTTGTCGCGAACGGCGCTCAGGCCTTTCGGACGAATTCCGATTTGAGATTCATCCCGCCAATCCCGGGAATCTTGCAAGACAGATTGTGCCCATCGCTGGCATCGACAAGACGGATCCCCTTGATCTTGGTGCCGCCCTTGATGACCGACGACGATCCCTTGACCTTGAGATCCTTGATGATGGTCACTGTATCGCCATCAGCAAGCACATTACCATTGGCGTCGCGCACCGTCGCATCCTCGCCAGCCTGGGCTGCACCATCCGAGGCACCGCTCTCGACGCTCCACTCCAGCGCACATTCAGGGCAGACCCAGAGTCCACCGTCCTGATAAATATGTTCACAACCACATTGAGGGCAGATATCGCTTTTCACGATCTTGTCTTCCTGTTCCTGTTGGGCGCCTCACAATCGTGGGATGGAAGGCCGCTTTTGATTTGCTTGTCAGGAAAGCGTCTACATCCAACAGGGTCCGAATTACCAGACTTGCACGGGGAATTACCTCTCATGGCGTCTAAGGCTCATGGAGATGCTACGGCACGAACTCACGCATCCTGACAGAACGCAGGATCAAAGGGATGAGATGCAACTTGAGGGAGCTGGGGCGATCTGTAGAACCCTTCAAAATAGGGTCTGGCGGAGAGGGTGGGATTCGAACCCACGGTGCCCGTGAAGGCACAACGGTTTTCGAGACCGTCCCAATCGACCACTCTGGCACCTCTCCGTAGCAGGATCACCTGGTCGTGGGCGGCTTATAAGGGCCAGATCCGGTCGCGTGCAAGAGGGGAAAATGCGATTCTTTTCATCATGCTGTCATTTCGCCCCGTTCCCCACGCGATAATGATTGACGGACGCGGCTTGCCTCCTGTAGTGAGCCCCCCTCGCGGGAGTATGCGCCTTCTGGTGCGTGGTCCGGCCAATAATAAAAAGCGACTGGGCAATGCCGACCGGGGAAAACCCTGGCAAAATTGCCAAGAGATCGGACTGATAGAGAGTTTAAGACATGTTCGCAGTCATCCGCACCGGCGGAAAGCAGTATCGCGTGGCCCCGCAGGCAACGTTGAAGGTTGAGAAGCTCGAAGCCGAAGCCGGCACGACCATCACCTTCTCCGACGTTCTGGCCGTTGGTTCCGACGCAGGCATCAAGATCGGCGCTCCGCTGGTCGCTGGCGCCACCGTCACGGCAACCGTCATCGCCCAGGACCGTCTGGACACGGTCATCATCTTCAAGAAGCGCCGCCGGCAGAACAGCCGCCGCAAGAATGGTCACCGCCAGCAAGTGACCGTCCTGCGCATCGACGCGATCAACGCAGCGTAACTGACGCTAGAGAGAAGGAGAGACCTCCATGGCACAAAAAAAGGCAGGCGGTTCGAGCCGTAACGGACGCGACAGTGCAGGCCGCCGTCTCGGCGTCAAGAAGTTCGGCGGTGAAGCCGTTCTTGCAGGCAACATCATCGTCCGCCAGCGCGGCACGAAGATGATGGCTGGCCCGAACGTTGGCGTTGGTCGTGACCACACCCTGTTCGCCCTCACCGATGGCGCTGTGAAGTTCACGCGCCGCGCTGAAGGCCGCGTCCACGTTTCCGTGACGCTGGCAGAAGCCGCAGAATAAAAGACTGGCCAATACCAGTTGACGGGAGAGGCCGGTCCGCTTGGGCCGGCCTTTCTTGTTTTGAACGATATTGTTGGACGAAGACGAGACAGACCATGAAATTCCTCGACCAGGCCAAGATCTATGTGCGCTCCGGCGATGGCGGGGATGGTGTTGTCGCGTTCCGTCGCGAAAAATACGTCGAATTCGGCGGCCCTGATGGCGGCAATGGTGGCCGCGGTGGCGACATCATTTTCCGCGCCGTGCCGAACCTGAACACCCTCATCGATTTTCGCTATACCCAGCATTTCCGTGCCCGCAAGGGCGGCAATGGCGCGGGCTCGGACCGTACCGGAGCCAAGGCCGAAACGGTCATCATCAATGTGCCGATCGGCACGCAGATTTTCGACGATGATCGTGAGACCATGCTGGCCGACCTCGATGAGGACGGCAAGGAAGTGCTGCTTTGCAAGGGCGGGGATGGCGGGTTTGGCAATGCCAATTACAAGACGAGCACCAATCGTGCGCCGCGCCGTGCTGACAAGGGCTGGCCAGGCGAGGAACGCTGGGTCTGGCTGCGCCTCAAGCTGATTGCCGATGTCGGTCTCGTGGGGCTGCCCAATGCCGGTAAATCCACCCTGCTTTCCGTCTGCTCACGGGCCAAGCCCAAGATTGCCGACTACCCCTTCACCACGCTGCACCCGCAGCTTGGCGTTGTGCGCCTTTCGGCCACGGAAGAATTCGTCATTGCCGATATTCCGGGCCTGATCGAAGGTGCGAGTGAAGGCGCAGGTCTTGGCGATCGTTTTCTTGGTCATGTCGAGCGTTGCGCCATGCTCATCCACCTTCTCGACGGCACAGAGAGCCAGCTGGTCAAGAATTACCGCATGATCCGTGGCGAGCTCGCTGCCTACGATGAGACCCTTGCTGAGAAGCCGGAAATCATCGTGCTGAACAAATGCGATGCCCTGACCAAAACCCAGATCACGGCCAAGACGAAGGCTCTTGCCAAGGCCTCTGGTGCCGAGGTGTTCACCTTGTCGGCAGCAACCCATGAAGGGCTGGCCGAGCTGTTGCGTATCGTGCAGGATCGCGTCACCCATTACCGTCTGGAAGAACGCGAGACCCATCAGTGACCAACCGACTGGCTGAAGCGCGCTGTGTTGTCATCAAGATTGGTTCGGCCCTGCTGGTCGATGCCAAGAACGCCGCGCTACGCCATCACTGGCTGAACACTGTCTGCGAGGATATTGCCCGGCTGCGCCGCCAGGGCACCGATGTCGTGGTTGTCTCTTCGGGTGCCATCGCGCTTGCGCGTGTGCGTATGGGCATGGTGGGGCGCAAGCTCCGCCTTGAGGAAAAACAGGCTGCTGCCAGTGTCGGACAGATCCAGCTTGCGCAGGCTTGGAGCGCCGCTCTGGGCCTTCAGGACCTTACCGCAGGTCAGTTGCTGCTGACCCCCGGTGACACAGAGGACCGCGAGCGTCACCTCAACGCCAGAGCGACATTACGCACCCTGCTTGGCCTGGGCTGTGTGCCGGTCATCAATGAAAACGATGCCATCGCCACGACTGAAATCCGTTTTGGCGATAATGACCGTCTGGCGGCCCGTGTCGCCCAGATGATCGGCGCTGACACGCTGATCCTGCTTTCGGACATCGATGGCCTGTACACCGCTGACCCCCGCCTCGACCCCAGGGCGGAACATCTGCCTGAGGTCGCTGCACTGACTGAGTCGATCATGGCCATGGGTGGCGCGCCCCCGCCCGGTTATTCCTCAGGCGGCATGCACACCAAATTGCTTGCGGCCCAGATTGCCACGCGTGCGGGTGCCCGCATGGCCATTGCCTCTGGCCTCTCCCCTCACCCGATCAGCCAGTTGCTCGATACCGGGCGCTGCACCTGGTTTCTGGCTGCCGAAGATGCGGGTTCGGCTCGCAAGCGCTGGCTTGCCAGTGCGCTGGAAACCAGAGGCCGCGTCATGATCGATCAGGGCGCGGTACGTGCCCTCGATCATGGCGGCTCCCTCCTGCCTGCGGGTGTAAAACAGGTCGAGGGCCGTTTCAGCCAGGGCGATCTCGTCGTTATTTGCGATGAGACCGGACAGGAAGTCGGACGCGGCCTGACCGCCTATGATGCCGACGAGTCCCGCCTGATTGCCGGCCATCGCTCTGAGGACATCGTCACCTGCCTTGGTCATACAGGTCGTGACGAGTTGATTCATCGCGATGATCTGGTTCTGATCCGCCAGCCACGCGAGAACACATAAGCCACGCGGCAAAACCGGGCTCCTGACGCGCCAGATGATCCGGCGCGCCCAGATCAACAACCGGCTTCCCTCATCGAGCACTACCCTCCCCGCGGGTCTATCCCCTTCCCACGATCCGGGAGACGTTCGACTGCCTCAGACCGTGGGATCTGGCCCCTGATACCCGGTAATTCCAATTGCTGCCCATCAGGTCACGAGAGCACTGTCGCCGCCGTTGACCTCGAATTCAGCTCCGGTTGTCAGAGCCGATGCGTCAGAGGCCAGAAATACAGCAATGGGTGAGATATCCTCGGGCTGTAGCCAGCCTACAGGCTCGACCTCGGTCCGCGCGCGGTCCGCCCATGCCTGAGCCGGCGTGATCTCGCCCTGCACCTTGTGATGTACCTGCTGCTCAAGGGCCGCCAAACGCTGGGGGTTAAGCGTGAGAGCGGTACCCACCAGCCCCGGAATGATGGCATTCACCGTCATGCCATAGGACGCAAACTCCATCGCGGCAGATTTCATCAGCCCGATCAGGCCCCATTTCGAGGCCGAGTAGCTCGCCCCCCCCTTGGTGCCATGCCGCCCCTGCATGGATGAGACGATCAGAACACGTCCGCCTCGCCGGGTGATCATGTGAGGGACGAAAGCCCGCAGGGTACGGGCGGTGCCGTTCAGATTGTTCTCAATCTGGTCGTCCCAGTCTGCCTCGTCCATATCGAGCAGCGACTTCCACCCCTGAATTGCGGCATTTGCAACCAGTATGTCGATATGACCGAGGCTCTTGACCACCAGATCAGCCGCTGCCCGCATCTGATTGATCCGCCTTATGTCGGCTGTGATCGCCATAGCGCGACGGCCATATGAACGGACCTGCCTGACTGTCTCGTCAAGTTCCGCGTTGCTCGCTGGCACGGCATCGGCCACGCGGCTGATCGGTCCAGCAATGTCAAGCGCAACAACATCAGCGCCGTTGGCAGCATATTCGACGGCTATGGCGCGACCGATACCACGGGCCGCCCCGGTAACAACCGCAACGCGCCCCTGTAGCTGAGACCCTCGTCCCGGCCGGATCACCCCTGCGCTGAAAGCGGGTGAGTTGTTCGGCGTCGCGCGCGTCCCGTCATCATTGACGGCTGCGGCCCTGGCCCCGGTCGCAGACGAGAGAAAGGCCGCGCCGCCCGCCAGGCTGGCAACCAGCAACGTCCGTCGTGCGTGCCCATGCGCGGCCTCCGGTAGATTCCCCTGGATCGCCTTTTTCGTCTGAGAATGGGGCATGGTCGTATCTCCCTCTTTGAACGATGCCAATCATTCGGACACATTACGACACAAATCGGAGTGTATCGCGACACATGATCGTGTTCGTCAAGAAGTTGGAGGAATTCGTTCAATAGCGAGATAGAAAAATACCGATATCCTCAGTATTGTTACGAACAAGAAAAGATATATAGCTGAAATTAAAATTAATTTTCGACTTTTTGTTGCGAGAAGAACTTCCTCATGTCAAATTTTCACTTAGTCCCGCCAATCAGGCAATGCCAGGCTCAGGGCCGGGGCGGCCAACGCAGTGTCGGTTCGGAACGTACACGTCTTGCGCCTGCCTCCTCCGCCTGTCTCATCCTTTCGGCCTCCGCTGAGGCACCACGCGGGGCCATTTCCTGGCGATAGGCTTTCAGGCGCCAGGCATCGTCATCTTGACCAACAGAGCCTTCCGCCCCGGCGCTCTGAACGGGAGACGAAGATGTCGCCCGGTTATCATAGGGGCTACGCGGCGGACGCGGTGCCTCGCGAGGCGGCGGCGGATCGAAATGAGTGGGACGCAGGATGCGCTCCAGATTTTCCTGTGCGCCCGATTCCGCATAACTGTAGTCATCCCGTGCCGCAGGCGAAGGGGAACGGTCACGGCGCTCGTCGATGGAAGAATCGCGTGGCTGGAAAACTTCGCGTGGCGAGACCTCTTGGGCCTCGGCATCCTGCCGGGGGCGCTCAGCCGGCCCCATTCGGCTTGCCTGAGGCCGCTCGGGCTGAATACGGTCCGGATGCAATCGCGCCGCTGCGCCATGATCGATGGTCGGTCTCTCATTCGCAGGGCGCTCGCCTGCGAGCCGTCCGGTCGGGGGGCGATCGTCACCCTGGGGACGCTGGTGCGCTTGGCGGTTGGCCTGAGCAGACCACGGCATGGGGTCGGGGGCGCGCATGGTTTCAGTCGGACGAAGGGGCGGCTCAGCCTGCCCGCCAGACGCTGCCGCTCGCCGGGGCGGCGCATAGATCGGCTCACCCGAGGGGCCAGTTTCGCCAGCGCCCTGAGCCAGCCTCATGGCGATGATCCGCAGCTCCGCCCGCACCTCGTTGAGTTGCAGCTCCACCTCTTCCAGCCGCGGTTTCACCCCGAAGATGGAAAATGGCATGAGGATGAACATAAGTCCCAGCCCGAGCAGGATAAACCCTGCAAGAAACTGCATCCACAGAGGGAGAGAAAGGAGCGCGGTCGTCATGATCAGCGATCTATGCTAATTTTGCCGACTCCGCCAAGAGCGATCTTTTGAGTCCAGCCTTCCCGCCCAGCAGCCGTCGGCGCTCAGATTGGCTCCCAGCGCCCGTAACGGTGCCTCCCCAGTCTCCAGCTGCGAAAGCGATGCTGTTCTCGGCAGCTCAGCTTCTAGCGAAAATCCGTCCCCGTGACGGTTACAGCAAGCGGTTGAGCGCCACCGCTCTTGCCTTCCCTCAGGGCTTGCAGGGATTGATGGAATATCAGGGCGCGATAGACGATCTGCCCTTTTCCATCGCGCCATTGCTCGAAAGCCAATGTCGTGTCCGGGGCCGTGCTGTCTGGCTGATCACTGAAATGCCAGTCCAGCCCATATCGGGCCGCCAAGGCATCAAGCGTCGTGTCATGACCCGCAAAGGCGAGAAGCCGTGTTGCGGGTGAGACGATCGAACCATCCCCCAGCGTGATCGCCTCGCCTGCCATGAATCGCGCGATAATATCCGCCATGACCGCGCTGCGTGCGGCTACAGCGACACCATGACGACGAACGAGCCCAGACAGATAGTCATGCACCGGAAGCACGGTTGTCAGCAGAGCCGGGTTGATTTTCCCTACCCATGCCTCACGGACGGACGCATTTCCCGCCCGGTCAAGGCTTTGCGCATGGATCAGCATCAGGTTTTCAGCGAGCGTTGCTGCCAATGTCATCCCTCCGCCCAGTGACGGTCGCCCCTTTTTCTCACTGACCACAAGGCCGGTTTTAAAACAGGGTCCCTGCCCCGTCTCACAGGCTTGTGGCGCAAAAAGCTGCTGCAACGCTGCCAGCCCGGCATTCACGCTGTCAGGACGCGCTTGTCTGTCATTCCGGGCCAGCTGCGTCGCGTCCTGTGCCATCTGATCATGGTGCTGTTTCACGAACTCAGCCGTCACAGCGTCGAACACCGGATCATCCTGCCCGGCGGCAAGTGAGCGGGCCGCGATTTCATGCCCCGGCGAAAGGGCACGGGCCATGATCTGCCCGCTCTCACGGGTGCGGTCATCGGCAGAATCCGCCCATATGAAGGGAGGCGTCGCCCCAAGGCAGGGAGACGCATTTTGTGTGCAGGCAAGATCGTAATAGCGAGCAATGCCCTGCATCATGGCATCGAGTGTGGCGCGGCCATGATCGGTCAGTTCGCCGGGGGCCACTGGCCAGGAGGGCCAGACAACCCCGGTTTCCTGTTCGAGGCTGCGGGGATCATGCGTCGGGCTGCGTATCCCATGGCGTGCGATCAGTACAACGCGCTCCAGTCTCGCTGGCGCCGCAGGCTCGATCGCAGAGAAAACGGGAGATGGGGCGGCTTGTGCTTTGCCTGTGCCACCCACCGCCAGCGCAACAACGAGAACGAAGGCGCGGTTCATGGCAGGGTGACCGTCAGGTTGAAGAACACAGAGCGACCCGCCAGACGCCAGTAGAGCGGTGCGCCATCTGGATAACCCGCACTGGCGGCAGACTGGTTACCGGCATAGTCGCTGATGCCACGATTATTGAAGAGGTTGGATATCTTGAGGCTGGGCGTCACATCGCGCATGAAGCCACCCAGCTTCTTGAAATGCCACCCCAGGGCAAGATCGGCCGTGGTGGTGCTGCCAATACGATACTGATTGGCAAAGACTGTATTGCCAGCGCTATCGGTGGTGCTGTCGAGCCCATAATGATTACCGACGAATTTGCCGATAAGCGAGGCATAAGGGCCCTTGTTGTCGTCATAGAGCACACCGAAGGAGGCGAGCACATTGGGGGTCGCTGCCACGCGCACCGAGCTGTGCTTGTACTGCGCGTCATTCACGCTGTAATTGCCATAAAGCGACACGCCATGACCGATGGCATATTGCCCCTCGACTTCCAGCCCCTTGTAGATGGCGCCACCACTATTGACCGAAGTGCTCTGCGTGCCAAAGCCGGGCACCTTGATCTGCGCCGAGGCGATGAAGTTCGAGAAATTGATGTAATAGGCGTCGAACGAGACCGTCCAGCGCTTCTGCTGCACCACTGTGCCGATCTGATAGTTCAGCGTGGTTTCAGGGCTGACATTACCGACATTCTGGGTCTGGAACACGCTCATGGGCGGCGCGAGAAAACCGCGGGCAATCTGGGCGTAGGCACTCCAGCCCGGCAGGATGATCTGGTTTGCCGAGATCGAAGGCTGCCATGAGCTGAATTGCTGCGTCGCGTTCAGCGGCACCTTGGTCGATTTATTGACCGCCGCATCATAATCACGACGGAAGTAGGAGTATTTGATGCCCGGCTTGATGATGGTGTTGCGGAACGGCTTCCAGTCGAATTCGAGATAGGGCTGAACGGTCGTGTTGAAATCCGAAATGTCATAGCTGTATGCCGAGCCATTCTTGCCAGGCACCATGATGCCGCCCTTCGTCAGATCGAGGGCATAGGTATAGCGCCGGTCGTCCTGCAGATCGACCCAGGCACCAAGCAACACATCACCCTGCGACGTATGGGCCTTGAAGGTCAGGGTGTCGCCATAGTCACGAAATTTCGCATCCGCATATTTACCGGGCACGTCATTCTTGTAAGTGGCCAGCTTCTTGCCTGCAGTTGAATAGAAGGTCACGCCATTGGCGCTCGGGTCATCCGAACTGGCGTCGGTGGACTCGGTGTAATCGTGTTCAAAACCGTTCGTATAAAGTCGGTTCTCGATTGTCAGCCAGGGCAGCACCTTGCTCTTGATATCGATGTAATCGAAATCCGACGTGTAGGTGCTCGGCTGATACCCGGCATAGCATTGCAGCGCAGGATTGAAGCAGAGGCCATAATCCTTGCCGTATTTACGATATTGGGCCAGCGTGGCCCCCTGCGTGGTGTTCTGGTTCTCCCAGTTATAGGTGGTCAGCAAGGTCAGGGTCGTGTTTTCCCCCAGCCGCGCGACATCCTTGAACAGCAGGTTATTGCGCCGCTCTCCCGAGCCGGTCAGATATCCATCCGTCTCCTCATGCTGCAGATCCAGCACCATCGAACCGAAACGGGTCTTGCCGGAATCGACCTCCACACCCCCGGCACGGGTGTTGAAGCTGCCATAGGTGCCATAGGGTGTGACCCCGAAATGCTGTGCAGGGGTGCGGGATTGAAACCCGATCGTCCCGCCAAAGGTCGCATTACCGATAGTCGAGGCGGTACCCGGCCCACGATTGACCTGCACCTCGCCCAGAAAATGCGAAATGAAAAGCGACGAGGTGGTGTGGTGCAGATCGCTGGCATTTCCGAACGGGATACCATCGAACAGCATGTTGTACTGACCATCCTGAAAGCCGCGCAGGCTCATGGTCTCGGCCTTGCCCATGCCGGGGCCGTTGGGATTCTGTGTCCAGATGCTCGGCTGGAACTTGATGATGTCATCCACGCTTGCCAGTGGCACGATATTATTGGTGATGAAGCGCTTCTGGATGACCGAGGTCGGTTCGGTAATGGTCAGAGGTACGGTGGAGGGCGCAAGGCGCTCGGCCCGCCCGATGACCGTGATATGCTCCTGCCCGGTTTTGTCGTCGTGTTTGTCATGCGCGAAATTGCTGCCACGGGCGGCATTGGCGATTACAACAGTGCCATCGGGCTGGATATGCGCACTCAGCCCGGACCCGCCCAGCAGACGCTCCAGTGCCTTGTCGAGCGTCAAGCGCCCCTTTAGCGCCGGAGCATGCCTGCCGCGCACCTGATCGCTCGAGAACAGGATGTCGCGCCCGGACTGCCTCGCGAGGGCGGTCAGGGAGTCTTCGAGTGGTCCCGCAGGCTGACTGAACCCTGTGACCACACGCCCTTCCCCGGAGGCCGCATCCACTGCCCCTGCGTGCCGTAAGGCAGGGGTTTGAGCCAGGCCAGGAAGTGGCCAGGCACCTAGCGACAGCAGCACCATTGCCAAACGTTGGCGACGTGCGCGCGGCTGCGTGGCAGGAAGAGGGCATGAGGCAGGGCGATCAGAGGCATACAGGGCGGGAATCATTGAAGCGGGTTTCCGTCAGGGTACGACCGGATTGGTCTCTCCCTGGCGAGACGACAGGCATGATCAGGCCCTCATCTGTTTCGATGTCGTTTCATCAAAGCTTAACAATCAGAGCTGCACGACCGAGATCAGATCGGGGGCAAAAACCACCCGCAAAGGCAGAAGATGCGCCAGCGCCCGGAAGAAACGAGCCGGGTCATGGGTGTGAAAGACACCGCTGATGCGCAAAGAGGCAAGCGAGGGCGAAACAAGCCTGACAGGACGATCGCTGTAACGGGCCATCTCGTTCAAAGCCTGCGCAAGCGGCGTGCCATGAAACACGGCGCGCCCCTCACGCCAAGCCAGCAGATCATCCAGCCTCCCGGGCCGCTGGGTCACCAGACGGGTCTGCCTGTCATATGCAAAGACCTGCCCTGCCTGCACAACATGCGACGCGCCGGGTTTTTCCAGCCTTGCACTCCCCTCAAGCACCGCAAGAGTCATGGCAGTGCTCGTCACATTCAGCGCATAGCGACCGCCACGCCCGGACACGGACCACGAGCAACAGTCGAATCGCGCCTGCTGCCCGAGTGGCGCGGCCATTACCTCGTAGCGCCCTGCCTCGAAAACCATGCGCCTGGTGCGCGGTGCGAGAACGAGCGCACTGCACGCATCCATCTCCACACGCAGCCCAGATGCCATGACGCGCCGATGCTCGCCACGGCCCGTACAGATCGTCCGCGCCTCTGCCACATTTGCCGCGACAGCGAGACTTGCCCCAAGGCCGACGATACCAGCCACGACGCCACGACGCGACAGCGGCAGGGAGCCGCCTCTCTGATGTGACTGTGCAAACTGCCCGCCCTGCCAGATCTGTGAGACGAGGTTATAGGCCTGATGATGCGCCTGCTTTTCCTCAAGCCACGCATCGAAACGCCTGCGGTCAAGGTCGGAACACCGGTCGGACATGAGCCGCGCCTGCCAGTTTGCCGCCTGTTCGATTTCTGCGGGCGTCACGCGTCCACCGCTGTATCGGTCAGGAGCGCCATCGCCAGATGGGCAAGGGCTCGCGCCATGGATTTTTCGATCGTGCTGACACTCAGCGAGAGGGCTGTGGCAATCTGGCTGTAGGTCAGGTCATCCAGACGATGCATCAGGAAGATACGCGCCGTGCGGGGATCGAGCGCATTGAATGCCGTGCGCACGCGCCTCAGTTGCTCGCGACCCAAGACGATGCGTTCCGGTCCCGGCGCAGCACAGACGGGCTCTGCGCTGGTATCATCGTCCAGCGATCCCACACGCAGCCGTGCTTCGCGCCGAGTGCGGTCGATGGCGAGATTGCGTGCCGCGCGCAGGACATAGGCTTCGGGATGTTCGATGCCGTCCAGCCCGCGCTCGAACAGATGCATGAGCGCGGTCTGAAGCAGATCATCTGTATCGTTGCGCCGGTTCTGACGCCGGATACGCTCGTGCAAAGACGTCCAAACGGACTGCCTGAGGCACCATTCTGCCGCTGACATTGCCATCCTGACCGTAATGAAACAACCGGAACCGGGCGTTTCATATCAATGGCCGTTCCCAAAGTCAGGGAGAGATGGGTCGTGTCTTTAAATCTTCATGAAACCCGGCGCTGGCTACTCAGGGCACAGCGGGAACAAGTGCGCCCGGCGACGGGGCACATTCACCTTGCCGGGTCGCACGCCCATGAAACCGGGTTCAGAAAACAGGCATCGATAAACGTGCGCGGTTCGCGTTGGAAATAAGTCTTACATTCCAAGCGCGCGGCGATAGATATCGAGCAGCGTCTCCTGCTCTTCAATTTCGTTGGGCTCTTTCTTGCGCAGCTTGATGATGTTCTTGATGGTTGCAACATCGAAGCCGGCCGACTTGGCTTCGCTGAAGATATCCTTGATATCGCCCGCCAGCGCCTTGCGCTCTTCTTCCAGACGTTCGACGCGCTCGATAACGCTACGCAGGCGGTCAACGGCAATGCCACCCACATTCGAGTCAGGATCGGCAGCCTGACGCGCACGGCTGGCGGCGGCTTCGTCAATATCAAAAGGCATGTCAGACATGGTGACCTCGAAAACAGGGGTTGCACACGGCCCGGTCGGGCCAGAACAGCCACAGATGCACGCAGCGGGATTTTGCAAGCACTTGCGAAGAACGGCGGCTTATCGCGCCGGGATAGGCCGGGTCAACGCATATTGCGAGGGAACGACCGGCCATCTGGCGGCTTAGCTTTGCTACCTTTACCCCATCCGGGCGTGCATGTCATAAGACCGCACTGTCCCACCCAGAACCGGAGAGCCAGGAAGATGACCAACTGCCATCAGGTTGCCCCATTCGACTATGTCATTTTCGGCGCCACTGGCGATTTGACGATGCGCAAATTGCTACCCGCCCTCTATTACCGCCTGACCATGGGGCAGGT
This sequence comes from Asaia sp. A2, assembly GCF_057319415.1. Lineage (NCBI taxonomy): Bacteria > Pseudomonadati > Pseudomonadota > Alphaproteobacteria > Acetobacterales > Acetobacteraceae > Asaia > Asaia sp. A2. Next base: position 96,169 of record NZ_JBXWTO010000002.1, on the reverse strand, counting down.
GCCGGAGACAGCGCGCATCATCGGTACGGCCCGTTCGCCGCTGTCGCGCAGCGACTACCAGACGCGTGCCCGTGATGCGCTCAAGCGTTTCGTCAAGAGCGATGATTTCGACGAGGATACGGTCGATCGCTTCCTGGACATGGTCCATTATGTCAGTCTCGACGGGTCCAAGCCTGACAGCAACTGGTCGGGGCTGCGCGACGTACTCAGCCACAAGGCCGAGGAGCATGTGCGCGTGTTCTATTACGCCACGGCCCCTGACCTCTATGGCGCAATCTCGAAGAACCTGCATAACGAAGGCCTCATCACTGATGACAGCCGTGTCGTGCTGGAAAAGCCGATCGGCATCGATCTGAAGACGGCCGAAGAGATCAATGAAGGCGTCGGCCAGTACTTCAAGGAAAGCAACGTTTTCCGCATCGACCACTATCTTGGCAAGGAAACCGTCCAGAACGTGATCGCGCTGCGCTTTGCCAACCCGCTTTTTGAGGCGGTCTGGTCGGGTGAGCATATCGAGTCCGTGCAGATCACGGCAGGTGAGCTTGTCGGTGTCGAAGGCCGCGCTGCCTATTACGACAATTCTGGCGCCCTGCGCGACATGGTGCAGAACCATCTGCTGCAGGTGCTTTGCCTGGTTGCCATGGAAAAGCCGGCCTCCTTGCAGGCCGACGATGTGCGTGACGCCAAGGTGGCTGTCCTGAAGTCGCTCGTGCCGCTCGATGCCAGCACGCTGCCCACCAGCACGGTGCGTGCCCAGTATACAAAGGGTCACAGCAAGGGTGCGACGGTCGATGGCTATCTCGACGAGCTCGGCCATGACAGCAACACCGAGACCTATGTTGCCCTGCGTGCCGAGATCGACAGCCCTCGCTGGAAGAACGTGCCGTTCTATATCCGCTCGGCCAAGCGTCTGAAGGCCAAGGTCAGTGAGATCGTGGTCACGTTCAAGCCGTCCGCCACCAAGCTGTTCCCGTCCCAGCCGGAGAAGAATGTGCTGGTGATCCGCATTCAGCCGGATGAGGGCGTGTCGTGGCAGTTCAACGTCAAGAACCCGCTCGATGATGATTTCGGCCTGTGGGAAACCAACATGGACGTGCATTTCGAGCGCGAATTTTCTGTCCGTTACCCCGATGCCTATGAGCGCCTGCTGCTCGATGCCGTGCGCGGCTATCCTGTGCTCTTCATCCGTCGCGACGAGGTCGAGGCCGCATGGAAGTGGGTCGCGCCGGTCATGGACGCCTGGGCAAAGAACGAGGTGCCGATGGCGCATTATGCGGCGGGCAGCTGGGGCCCCGAGGAAGCGCGTCAGATGCTCGCCCGTGACGGGCAGATCTGGCACGAAGACATGGAATAAGGCATCCCCTTGGCCTCTGAACCCAAAACACCCTTGCAGCCCGGCGCACCCAGACTTGGTTCGGGTCGCCGCAAGCCCCGCACGCTCAAGCAGCATCTGCTGCGCCGCCTGATCGTGCTGGTGCCGGCCTCGCTCCTGGCCATCCTCGTCATGAAAATGGGGTGGCTGGATCAGGCGGCCGACAAGATCCAGTTCGATCGTCTGGCATGGTTCGACAACACGAAGCTGGTCGAGCATCTGCGCGTCATGGTCACGCATAACGGTATGACCGACGTGCCGGCCAAATGTCTCGTGCCCATTCTCAATGGCAATGATCCGCCAGATGCAACACGCATCGATTTCATGCAGCGCAGCAATGATGGCTGCCCCGGAAAGCCGGGTACTTTTGACCGCCTGTTCACCATCAAGGTCAACCGTGCCGATCGCATGCTGGCGACCGATCAGGGTACACCCGGCCGGTTCCACGCCATGTCGCAACAATAAAGAAAGCCGGGCCCTGAGCCCGGTTTTTTATTGCGCCTTGCTGTACCGCGCGAATTGCGCCCGCAGATACGCCCCGCCCAGCCGCAAGGCGCGCCGCCCTTCGACCACGACAGCATAGAAATTGAGAAAGCCATGAATGGCTTTTGCACAGCAGACGAGACGCACCCGTACCCCTGCTTCACGCAACAGCGTGGCATACAACTCGCCCTCACCTCTCAACGGATCGAACCCGGCCGTCACGATCATGGCGGGAGGCGCCACTGACAGATCATCTGCGAAAACTGGCGCAAAATCCGGGTCGAGCATGTCACGATCGCGCCGGATATACTGCCGGCCATACCAGTCGAGCAGACGCGCTGTGAGCATAAACCCTTCCGCGTAGACAGCGCGGCTTAAAGGTGACCAGAGACCCGACACCGTGGGATAGTAAAGAAGCTGGGCGACCACGCGCCGCATGCCCTCCACTCCGGCACGGCGTGCCAGCACGGCTGCCAGATTCCCACCTGCGCTATCGCCACAAACAGCGATGGGCAGATCACGCATCCCGGCCTGCTGATCGAGCCATTTTAGGGCCGCCCATCCGTCCTCGACGGCCGCCGGATAGGGATGTTCCGGGGCCAGCCGGTAATCCAGAGACAACACCATCGCGCCTGCATGGCGCGCGAGACGGCAGCACATGCCGTGATGCGACACCAGATCGCAATGGACAAACCCGCCACCATGCAGAAACAGGATGACGCCCGTCACTTCGCCCCTCGGACGATACAACCTCGCCGGACGCACATGATCGCCGCACGGGATATAGAGAGTCCGCCACGCCTTTATCTGCAAGGCAGAGAGACCCTGCGGAAAGCTCGGCATGCCCGTCATGCGGCGCAGGGCAGCGAGCGATTCCGGGGTCAGGTCGTTCGGTATGGGCAGACCATCACGCCCCTTTGCGGCGCGCTTCAGCCATGAGAGGAAGATCCTGTAGGGCAATCCGGGGCGTGCAACGGGCAAATCAGTCATGCACGGACCCTAGCACAGGATGTACACACATAACCGGCCTCCAATCATCCGCCCCCGGCCCGAGAGGCTCCACCCTCTCGCGAGAGACGTTCAAATCGATCGCCGCGAAAAAAGGACACTCTCCTCTGCGGCGTCATAACGCGGCCTCTTTCCCCCGCTTCACACCGGATGCAGCGCGCGCGAGACACCGCCTCGGTTTCAGGCATCGGATCTCAGTAATGGTAGCCGCTACTGAGCGAAAAGCGCGCCTTGCGCTTGACCCGCCTGCCCTGTTGGGTCAGGTTGCGCCCGTCAGACGGTCGGGCGATCGCTGCTGCGCCGGTGAGAACCGTCGTGATGGAGGAAAGTCCGGGCTCCACGGGAGAACGATGCCGGCTAACGGCCGGCGGGGGTGACCCTAGGGAAAGTGCCACAGAAAACAAACCGCCTGCCAGGCTCTCGGGCTGCAGGCAAGGGTGAAACGGTGCGGTAAGAGCGCACCGCTCCTTCGGTAACGCGGGAGGCAGGGCAAACCCCATCGGGAGCAAGACCGAATAGGAATGGCGGATCCGTCCCCCGGGATGGGATCAGAGGCTCTCCCGCCTTGTCATTCGGGTTGGTTGCGTGAGGCCGGTTGCAAGACCGGTCCCAGAGGAATGATCGCCCCGCTTTCAGCGGACAGAACCCGGCTTACAGACCGTCTGACACTTAGACACCGGCTGAGCTTGCGGCACCAATACCGGCATTGTCGAAGAAATATCCCGAAATAGTCGGATGATGTAAATAAGCGCCAAATATACGCTTCTTTTACGCTTTTCGCCCCAATCATGCCGCAATCGCCGTGCGGGCTGCCACAATAGGAACATAACAAAAACGCCTTATCGATGAATTGATTCGTCGGCCTTTGATTTCGGGTCAGAACATATCAAGAACACCCATCTTGGCTCTGTTTAAAAAACTTGGAAATTCCGCCGTTTTTTGTTGCGAATTGTTTGACGTCCCATGAAATCCCATGATATCCCAAACTCATCCCAAGCGGTTTTTTTCGACATGACGCTCAAAGTCCTGTCCCGTGTCGGGTCCGAAACATCTGCGGCAATCACTCCAGGACGAAGGGGAGGCATCGAACGGCGTGAGTGTGTTCCTCGGCACGCATCAGAACCGCTTCGACGCCAAGGGCCGCGTGTCCATTCCGGCTTCCTTTCGCGCGGCCCTCAAGGCCCAGGCGCAACCCGATGAGAGCCTCGTGATTCTACGCCCGTCCCATCTTCACCCCTGCATCGAGGCCTGGCCCAGCGCTGCCTTCGCCACACTGGCAGGGCCGGTGGAATCGCTCGATATCTTCTCTGACGATCATGATGATCTGGCCGCCAGTCTCTACGCCGACGCTTACCCGATCGACGCCGACAAGGAAGGGCGCATTATCCTGCCAGACGTCCTCAAGCGTCACGCCAATCTCATCGACGAGATTTCATTCATGGGTCTGGGGCGCGTGTTCCAGATCTGGGAGCCCGAAGCCGGTGCCAGGCGCCGTGAAGAGGCGCGCGCGCGCGCGCGGCGCATGACCAGCCGCCCCGCCACACAGGGCGAGGTGGTGTCGTGAACACCCTTGTGCCACTCGCCATGCTGACCCGCCACGACCCCGGCCATGTGCCCGTGATGCTGCCAGAGGTGCTCGATGCCCTCGCGCCACGTGATGGCGGACGCTATGTCGATGGCACGTTTGGCGGTGGCGGTTATACGCGCGGCATCTTCGCGCGTGCCGCCTGCACCATTTGGGGAATTGATCGCGACCCGACGGCTATTGCCCGTGCCGCCGACCTCGCCGCAGAGCTGGCTGCTCATGCGCCAGGGCGGGCGCTCGTGCCTGTCGAGGGCACATTCGGTGCCATGGCTGAACTTTTGACTGATGATGCGCCGTTCGATGGCATCGTGCTTGATATTGGCGTCTCATCGTATCAGCTCGACGAAGCCGAGCGCGGCTTTTCTTTCCGCCATGACGGTCCGCTTGACATGCGCATGTCCCGCGCTGGTCGCTCGGCAGCAGATCTGGTCAATGAAGCGGCTGAAGCCGAGCTGGCCGATATCATCTATCATTATGGCGAAGACCGCATGTCCCGCCGCATTGCCTCGGCTATCGTGCGTGCGCGTCAGGAAGAGCCGATCCGCACAACGGCCCGCCTTGCGGATATCGTGCGCAGCGTCGTGCGCCCTGACAAATCCGGCATCCATCCCGCCACGCGCAGCTTCCAGGCACTACGCATTGCCGTCAATGACGAGCTTGGCGAGCTACAACGCGCGCTGGACGAAGCCCCTGGCCTTCTGGACGAGGGCGGAAAGCTGGTTGTGGTGACCTTCCACTCCCTTGAGGATCGTCTCGTCAAGCGCGCCTTCGCGCAGGCTGCCGGACGGGTGAGCCGCCCGTCACGCCATGAACCCATGGCCGAGCGTTTCGTCACGCCCGACTATGTTCTGCCCCATACCCGCCCCGTTCTCGCCTCTGACGAGGAGATCGGACGCAACCCCCGCTCTCGCAGCGCCAAGCTGCGCAGCCTTCTCCGTACCGCACCATCAGCCTCTGTTAGGGGGTCTTCTTCATGATCCGGCCGTTTACTATTCTTTGCGCGCTTCTTGCTGGTGGTTCGGGGATGTTTCTTTACACCAAGAAGCATGAAACAACGGTTCTGGACCAGAACATTACATCGGTTGTCCAGAAAACCGAACGCGTGAGGCAGCAAACAGCCATGCTGCGCACGCAATGGGCCTTGCTGAACCAGCCGGATCGCCTGAGCGCCTTGTCAACGCGTTTTCTCGGCCAGCTTCATCCCATGGCACCTACGCAATATGTGCGTCTTGCCAGCATGATCGAAACGCTTCCCGCGCCCTCCACGCGTCCCGCTTTTCGTGACCCGCGCGAGAGCCTGAGCATTGCGGTCTCGCAGGCACCGGCGGCTCCTGCTGCTCGTATGCAAGAGCCCCCCGCAGCACCGGCTGTCAAGGTCAGCAGCCCCAAGGTACAGGCCCCACGTGACACTGCGGCTCTCATAGCCAGTGCCGAGCCTGCTCACCATCACGCGCCGGCGGTAACACCCTCTGCCGCCTCTACGGTGATGGCACCCCACGTCATGGTTGCGTCAGTGACGCCCCGCGTGGCCCCGCTGGCACGTCCTGCGCCTTCTGCGGCCCATGCGGTTCGTGTGCAGGGCACCTCGTCGCACCCGACCATCGAACTCGCGCAGGAAACCCCGCGCACCCATGTCGTATCTGACGAACTCGGCCAGACCAGCCATCACAAATCCCGCTACGGTGCCGTGGTTCATGCCTCGCCACGCGATGTCGGCGCGCATGACAGCGTAGCCCAGTCAGGCAGCAATTCTGACCTCGCTGTGCGTCTGGCCAGCTTCCGTGGCAATCGCCCGCAAGCGACCCCGGCAACGTCATGGCACAGCGCGCGCGGCGCCGTCTCTCACACCGCGCACACCAGTCATGACATTGCCATGCAGTCTCCAAAGCCGCATCATGTGCAGAGCGATTCCGGGTCTTCATCGGCGCTGGCAGGCTACGGCGATACCTTGCCGCCCCCGACCCCACTCGCCAACTGAGCGGATATGAAAGCGGCTGAGCATGGCTGGCAGGACACCCCCACCCTCTAACAGGTCGGGCCATAGCAGCGGCGCATCGTCTCGCGCCGAGGGAAAGACCACAAAGAGGGTTCGGGCCTCGCTCGACCAGATGCATACGCGACTGATCGGTGTCGGGCTCGGCTTCATGCTGCTTTTCAGCCTTGTCGCAGTCAAACTCAGCCTTGCCACCGTGTTCATGCCCATGGCGCCCGAGAAGCGCCAGATTGCCTCTCAAGTCCCGGAAATCCCCAAAAGTGACCCCAAGGGTCAGGTTGCCGGTGACTTCTCGCTTCCCGACGTGCATCGCGCCAGCATCGTTGACCGCAACGGCCAGACGCTTGCCCTGTCGCTGCCTGTGGCGCAGGTCTATGCGAACCCCATGGAACTGATCGACGCGGCAGACGCGGCGAAAAAGCTCAAGAGCGTACTTCCTCAACTGGATGAGGCCGAGACCACACGTCGCCTCTCACTGAAAAAGCAGTTTGTCTATATCGCGCGTGACATCTCGCCGGTGCAGGAAATTGCGATCAACAATCTCGGCATTCCCGGCATCTATTTCGAGGCCAGCGAGCGGCGTCATTATCCGCTGGGGCGCACCGCTGCACAGATTTTGGGCGGCGTGGACATTGATGATCATGGCGTAGCCGGTGTCGAACGCTACTTCAACGAGCGCCTGAACAAGGATCGCACCCCTCTGCGCCTGTCGCTTGATGTACGTATCCAGGCCGTGGCGCGTGAAGTGACCCAGGCGGCAATGGACGAGTTTCAGGCCATCGGCGCGGCTGCCATTGTCATGGATGTGAACACAGGCGAGATCATCTCCATGGTCAGCCTGCCTGATTATGATGCCAATGAATTCGGCCATGCGCCTGCCGATGCGCGCTTCAACCGCGCTGTCACGGGCATGTATGAGCCTGGCTCGACCTTCAAGCTGCAGACAGCGGCTATGGCCATCGAGTACGGCGTTGCCCATATCTGGGACCGCTTCTCGACTATTCCCATCCATATCGGCCGGTTCACCATCTCTGATATCAAGAGCGACCATTTCGCCCCCTGGCTGGCGTTGCCCGATGTTCTGGCAAAATCCTCCAACCCGGCGGCTGCGCATATCGCGCTCGATGTCGGTGCAAAAAGGCAGCAGGACTGGCTGCGCACGATGGGATTTTTCAACCGCGTACCTATCGAGCTGCCCGAGGCCGGGCGTCCGATTGTGCCCTCGTTAAGGAACTGGGGCATATCGACTGTCATGACGGTCGGGTTCGGTCACGGCGTTGCCGAGCCACCGCTTTCGATCGTGCGTGGCACGGCAGCGACAGTCAATGGCGGCATTCTCATCAAGCCGACCCTTATTGCCCGCGAGCAGGATGATGGCACCAAAGCAGCGACGGACCAGACACAGGAAACCACCTCACCTTTGCCAGCCGGCAATGCCGCATCTCAGGGTGGCGCGCTGAACACGGCCCCGGCAACCGGGCAACCCCCTCATGCACCTGTCGTCCCCGCTGCGTTCAAACCCGATGCCGACAACAGCAGCGATGCCCCTGCGCCGCCGCCCGCCCCGCAGGGGGATCGTGTCGTGTCAGAGGAAAATTCAAGGCTCATCCGCAAGATGCTGCGTCTTGACGTGACACAGGGTACGGCACGCAGCGCCGAGGTTCCGGGCTACTTCGTGGGCGGCAAGACCGGCACGGCAGAAAAGGTCGGCCCCAATGGCCGTTACCTCAAGCACGTCAATATTTCGGCCTTCACTTCTATCTTCCCAATGAATGCGCCGCGTTATGCCGTGTATGTCATGCTCGACTCTCCGCATCCTACGCCCAAGACACATGGCTTTGTGACCTCCGGCTGGAACGCGGCGCCAACCACCGGCAAGCTGATTGCGCGTATTGGCCCGATGCTTGGCCTGTTTCCAGACACGAAAAACGCCGCCCGTATCGACGCTGAGATGGCCATACCGCTTGAACCTGGCATTCCCGCCGGACGCCGCGCTCTCGGGCCGGGCAATGATCCTGGCGACCCGCGCATTGCCGCGCAGAAGGAAGCGGCCGAGAAGAAAGCTGCCAAGGCTGCCGAGAAAGCTGCGAGGCTCGCAGCCAAAGCTGCCGATCGCGCCGCGCACCACACTCCCGAACGAGGCTGAGCCCATGCGTCTTTCCGAGATCCTGAAGCGGGCCGGACTAACGGTCCCGCCCCTTGTCGCTGACCCCGAAATTCATGGTATCACGGCAGATAGTCGTGCGGTACAGCCGGGTATGATCTTTGCCGCCCTGCCCGGCGTTGCTGTCGACGGGGCGACGTTCATCCCGCAGGCTCTCGCACAAGGTGCCTCGGCCCTGCTGGCCTCAGACGCGATCACCCCCGCTTTTTCCGTGCCCTGCGTCTCATCGCCCTCGCCTCGCCATGCGCTGGCGCTCATGGCCGCCGTCCTTGCCGGGCCCCAGCCAACCCATATCGCTGCAGTGACGGGAACAAACGGCAAGAGCAGCACGGCAGATTTCCTGCGTCAGCTCTGGTCCATGAGCGGTAATCCGGCTGCCAGTATCGGCACGCTGGGGCTGATCAGCGACATCCCGGTCGAGGCCCCGCCGCCGCTTACGACGCCCGACGCCGTCTCGATGGCTCAGACGCTTGCCCAGCTCAAAGCCGCAGGGATCGACCATGTCGCGCTGGAGGCCTCGTCTCACGGTCTCGATCAGCATCGCCTGGATGGCGTGCATCTCGGTGCGGGCGGGTTCTGCAATCTGACGCGCGACCATCTCGATTATCACGGGACGATGGACGCCTATCGCACCGCCAAGCTGCGCCTTTTTGCCGACCTGCTGCCCGAAGGGGCCATTGCCGCCTTCAACGCGGATATGGATGCGCGAACTGTCACCGCGCTGCGCGATCTGGCGCAGGCACGACGCCTCAAGCCGCGCAGCGTGGGCGAACAGGGTGAGACGATCCGCCTGCTGAATGCCACCCCATTGCCGCATGGTCAGATTGTCTCCCTCGCCCTGTTCGGGGAGAAACTGCCCGACGTCACTATCGGGCTGACGGGCCGCTTCCAGATCGACAACGTGCTTCTGGCGGCGTCGATGATCTGGGCGCAGGACGATCAGGCGCGAGGTGTTCTCGACCTCATCTCCCGTCTGCAAGGCGTACGCGGTCGTGCCGAACTGGCCGTGACACTGGACAATGGTGCCGGCGTCTATGTCGATTATGCCCACACCCCCGATGCGCTGGATCATCTGCTGCACAGCCTGCGCCCTCATGCACAGAACCGCCTGATTGTCGTCTTCGGTGCCGGTGGCGATCGTGACCGGGGCAAGCGCCCGCTCATGGGTGGCATCGCCGCGAAACTGGCCGATCTGGCGATCGTGACGGATGACAACCCCCGCAGCGAGGACCCCGCCTCGATCCGTGCCGCCATCCGTGCCGCATGTCCTGATGCTCTGGAAATCGGGGACAGACGCGCGGCCATTGCCGCTGCCCTGTCCGAAGCCAGACCGGGTGATGTGGTGGTCGTGGCAGGCAAGGGCCATGAAAGTGGACAGACCGTGGCTGGTGTCACGACCCCGTTTGACGACCGTTCGGTGATCCGCGAACTGGCCGGGGTGCCGGCATGACACCGATCTGGACCGGCGCCGAGCTTCGTGAGGCCACATCAGGGCAGCTCATTGCCGATGTCGCCGTGACCGGTATCTCCATTGATACCCGTACGCTCAAGCCGGGCGACCTGTTCATCGCCCTCGTGGGCGATACCAGCGACGGCCACGCCCATATCGCGACTGCATTGGAGAAAGGCGCGGCCTGCGTCATGGTTCACAGTGCGTCAGGCAGCGACGACCCGCGGTTGCTGCATGTGCAGGACACCATGCAGGGGCTACGTGCCCTGGCACAGGCCGCACGGGCGCGTTTCACCGGTGTCATGATTGGCATAACGGGGTCAGTCGGCAAGACCACGACCAAGAACATGCTGCATTGCGCCCTTTCGGCGCTCGGGCCGACCCATGCGGCAGTCGCCTCCTACAACAACCACTGGGGTGTCCCCCTGACGCTCGCCCGTATGCCGCGCGACGCTGCATTCTGCGTGGCCGAGATCGGCATGAACCATCGTGGCGAGATCGCTCCACTGGCCGGAATGGTGCGCCCCGATGCAGCCGTCATCACCACCATAGGCAGCTCGCATCTGGGCTATATGGGGAGTGTCGAGTCCATTGCAGAAGAAAAATCCGACCTGATCCGCGCCCTGAGTGACGCTGGCGTGGCGCTCGTTCCCGACGATACGGGTCTGGACGCCGTTTTCACAGGCGCTGCGGGACAGGCCGGGTGCCGACTGGCCCGTGTCGGTCTGGGCGAGAATGCCGATTATCGTCTGATCGGGGTGCAGACCGCGCCAGAAGGCTCGCAATTCACACTCGGTTGTCGTGATGGGATGAGTTATGCGGTGGCGCTCGCAGCACCGGGGGCCCATCTCGTGCGCAACGCAGGCATGGCCCTTGCGACCCTTCAGGCGCTCGGCCTGCCTCTTGCCCCCCCCATAGCGGCTCTGGCTGCGTGGCGCCCCGGCGCGGGGCGTGGCCAGATTCAGCCTATCTTGGCCGGTCAGGCTGCCCTGCTGGATGAGAGCTACAACGCCTCGGTTCTCTCCATCCGTGCAGCGTTGGAGACGCTCTCTCTCGTGCCGGGCCAGCGAAAAATCGCCGTTCTGGGTGATATCCGCGAACTCGGTGACTTTGCCGAGTCAGAGCATCTCTCACTCGTGCCGGATGTCACAGCGAACGCCGATCTGGTTTTTTGCTGCTGTCCGCACATGCGCCATGTTTTTGACGCTCTTCCCGAAGAAAAGCGTGGCGTCTGGCAACCAGACGCGGCATCTCTCGCCCCCTTCGTCCAATCGAATCTGAAAGCCGGTGACGTGGTTCTCGTAAAAGGCAGTCTTGGCAGTCGCATGCGCGACATTGTCACCTCTCTTCTCGCAGGGGGCGTGCAGGCCTGATGCTGTATAATCTTATCGCCATCCACGACACGACTCATGGCGGCTTCTTTAATCTGTTCCATTACCTGACATTCCGCTCAGGCGGCGCATGCCTGACGGCTTTCGTCATTTCGCTGGTTTTTGGACGTCCCTTCATTGCGCAGCTCAAGCGTATCCAGCGCGAGGGGCAGCCCATTCGCACGCTCGGCCCGGAACGCCATATCCTTGAAAAAGCCGGCACCCCCACGATGGGTGGTATGCTCATCCTGATCGCGCTTTTTGCCTCCACCCTGCTCTGGGCCGATCTCACGAACGGCTTCGTCTGGGCTGTCATGTTCGTGACAGCCGCTTTCGGCGCTGTCGGGTTTGCGGATGACTATCTCAAGCTCTCGCGTCGCAACACGGCAGGCGTATCCAAGCGGGCCCGATTGGGGAGCGAATTCGCCGCCTCGCTGATTGCCGGCTACTGGATGGAAAGCCTGATGCCACCCGAACTGCGCAATATGGTGGCCTTTCCGTTCGTGAAAGACTTCCTGCTGCCGCTCGGCTTTGCCTTTCCCCTTTTTGCCATGCTCACCATGACCGGGTTCGGCAATGCGGTAAACTTCACCGACGGCCTCGACGGGCTCGCCATTGTGCCCGTCGTGATCGCTTCGCTGGTTTTCGCGCTGATCGCCTATCTGGTGGGCAATCGCGTTTTCGCCGATTATCTGCAGCTTCACCTTGTCCCCGGCACCGGCGAGCTTGCGGTTTTCTGCGCGGCGCTTATCGGCGCAGGGCTCGGCTTTCTCTGGTTCAATGCGACCCCGGCCGATGTGTTCATGGGCGATACGGGCTCACTCTCGTTGGGTGGCGCTCTGGGCGCCGTCGCGGTGGCGGTCAAGCATGAGCTGGTACTTTGCATCGTGGGCGGGCTTTTCGTGGTCGAGACGCTCTCGGTTGTCATTCAAGTGTTCTGGTACAAGCGCACAAAAAAGCGCGTCTTTCTGATGGCCCCGCTGCATCATCACTTCGAAAAAAAGGGGTGGCAGGAGCCCAAGATCGTCATCCGGTTCTGGATCGTGTCCATCCTGCTCGGCCTGGCTGGCCTTGCCACGTTGAAGCTGCGCTGAGATGACGGGTCGCTCCTTCCCCTCCGATCTGTTTGCCGGGTCGCGCTTTGCTGTGGTCGGCCTCGGCCGCAATGGCCACGCTGTCGTCGAGGCCCTGCTTGGCATGGGGGCAGAAGTTCAGGCCTGGGATGACAAATCACCCCCGGCCCCTGATGCTTATGGGGCGCAAGGCGAAAATAGCCGCTTTACCGCAGCCCCTCTGGACGACCTGACCGGGTTCGAGGCGCTGATCCTCTCACCAGGCATCCCTCACAGGCTTCCGAGCCCTCACCCCGTTGCCTTAAAGGCACGTGAGGCTGGCATCCCCATTCTGTCCGATGCCGAGATGCTCTATCGTGCGGTGCGCAAGGCAGGCTCGAGGGCCCGTTTTGCCTCGATCACCGGGACGAACGGCAAGTCCACGACGACCGCCCTGCTCGCCCATATGCTGGATAAGGCCGGAGTGCCTGTTCTGGCAGGGGGCAATCTCGGTACGGCCTCGCTTGCCTTGCCGCTCCTGCCGGATGACGGCGTGTATGTCATCGAGATGTCGTCTTATATGCTGGAGCGTCTGGACCAGTATCGTGCTGCGACAGCCTGCCTGCTCAATCTGACGCCGGATCATCTAGACCGTCACGGGGATATGGCGGGCTATGCCGCAGCCAAACGCCACGTTTTCGATAACATGACCCCGGATGATCTCGCTGTAGTGGGCGTAGACGACACCTACACCCGCGCCGAGGCATCAACGCTGATTGCCAACGGCCTGAACGTCGTCACGATCTCGGTTGATGATGAAACGCTTGTCGCACCGGTTGCCCAAGCCCTTGATTCAGCGCCCGCCCTGCCCGGCGCCCATAATCTGCAGAATGCTCTCGTGGCACGGGCGATGGCGAAGCATCTTGGGCTGGACGACCGCGCCATTGAAACCGGCCTGACAACCTATCTGGGCCTGCCGCATCGTCAGGCGCTGGCGGGCGTCATTGATGGTATCCGCTTCATCAATGACAGCAAGGCGACCAACGCCGAAGCCGCCGAAAAGGCGCTGCTCTGCTATGACAGGGTCATCTGGATTGCGGGGGGTACGGCCAAATCCGGCGGGATCGAAGCACTGGCACCGCTATTCGGTCGGATTGCCAAGGCGCTTCTGATCGGCCGCGACGCGCCCCTCCTGCAGACCACTCTGCAGGCCCACGGGGTTGCCACTGAAATCAGCCAGACGCTCGATGTTGCGACGTCGGCGGCGCTGGAGGCGGCCCGCGCGCTCGATGTGCCGGTTGTTCTGCTGTCGCCAGCATGTGCAAGCTTTGACCAGTTTACGAGTTTTGAAGCGCGCGGCGCGTCTTTTATCGATATCCTGACTCGCCTCAGCGATTCAGAAACGCCCTGATCCGAAGGGCCGAGGGGTTAGGGAAACATGGCAGGGCTTTCACGTGTCGATACGTCCCGTATAGGGCGCTGGTGGCGCAATGTGGATCGCGTCACCTTGTGCTGCGTCGGGGTGCTGATTGCTTTTGGCTATGTCCTGATGCTGGCCGCCAGCCCTGCCGTCGCCGTGCGCATTGGCGCCTCACGCGAGATGTTCATCCTCAAACAGGTGATCTTCCTGCTTCTGGCGGGCGGGGTCGTGCTGCTTGTCTCCGGCCTGTCGCGTGAGGCGGTCAAACGCCTCGCGCTCATCGGCGGTGTCATTGCGTTGGCGGCCACTTTCATGACGCTCGTTCATGGCGTCGAGATCAAGGGCGCACGGCGCTGGATTGCGCTGCCCATGATGTCGGTCCAGCCCTCCGAATTCCTCAAGCCGTTCTTCGCAGTGGTGACGGGCTGGCTGCTTGCCGAGCAGAGGCGGCGGGTCATTTTCGGCTCGGTTCGTTTCCCCGGCATGCTCATCGCCTTCGGTTGTTTCGGGCTGATCCTGCTGCTGCTGAAGTCACAGCCTGATATCGGCATGTTGTCGGTCATCACGATGGTCTTTTTCATCCAGCTTTTCGTGAATGGCCTGCCCATCATTTTTGTTGGCGCTGGCGTGGGGGCCATGATCGCGGCGTTTGCGGGCGCCTATGTGGCGTTTCCTCATGTGCGCTCGCGTGTGGAACGCTTCCTGCACCCCAATGTGGGCGATCATTACCAGATCGACACCGCGCTGCGTGCCTTCGGCAATGGCGGCATGATGGGGCGTGGTCCCGGTGAAGGCCGGGTGAAGGATCTGCTGCCAGACGCTCATGCAGATTTCGTCTTTGCTGTGGCTGGCGAGGAGTACGGGCTGTTCATCTGCCTGTTCATCATCCTGATCTTCACCGTCATCGTGGTGCGCACACTGCTCAAACTCATGCGCGAGAGCGACCCGTTCGTGATCACGGCCGCGTCGGGGCTGGTTGCCGGGTTCGGGCTGCAGGCCTTCATCAATATGGGCTCGACCCTGCATCTGATTCCCACCAAGGGCATGACGCTGCCCCTCATTTCCTATGGTGGCTCCTCGGCCATCTCCATCGCCCTGACCCTTGGCATGGTGCTGGCCCTGACACGCCATCAGGTTTCGGCCAGCCCCATCAGCTCGCACTATGCCGGTCAGGGGCACTGGACGTCGCTTCGTGAAGGATCCAATTCGTGAAAAGCCCCATCGTGATTGCTGCCGGTGGCACAGGCGGCCACTTCTTTCCCGCCGAGGCGCTCGCGACCGAACTTGCGGCACGCGGGCATGATCTGGTGCTGATGACCGATAAGCGCGCCGGTAAAAGAACAAGCGGCATCTTTCAGGACAGGCCACAATATGTGCTCGATGGCACTGGTGTGGCTGGCAAGGGCATCGCTGCCAAGCTCCGCGGTGTGACGTCGCTTCTGCGCGGTGCCTGGGAGGCCCGCAGCCTGCATAGACAGATCGCGCCCGTCGCCGTGATCGGCTTTGGCGGCTATCCTTCCGTGCCCCCCATTCTGGGCAGTCGTTTCCTTACCGGCGGACGCAAGCCGATTGTGATCCTTCATGAAGGCAATGCCGTGCTCGGGCAGGCCAATGCCCTGCTGGCCCGTTTCGCCAGTGCCATCGCGACATCCTTCCCCACCGTCGCCCGTCTGCCTCTGGGGCTGCGCACGGCCCTGACCGGCATGCCGGTGCGGCCCGCCATCGAGGCGCTGCTCGATGAGCCCTATACCCCGCCCGAAGAAGCAATCAATCTCCTGATCTGGGGTGGGTCATTGGGCGCCAAAGTGTTCTCGACCACCATGCCCGCCGCGCTTGCCCAGTTACCTTCAGGGTTCCGTGCCCGGCTGCGCGTGACGCAGCAGGTGCATGAGAAGGACATTGCCGAAACACGCGCCGCCTACGAGGCCGCAGGAATTGAGTGCACACTGGCGCCGTTTTTCAGTGATGTCGCCACATTACTGCGGCAGGCGCATCTGGTGATCGGGCGTGCCGGAGGCTCCTCTGTGGCAGAGCTTACCATTGCGGGTCGTCCGTCGATTCTCGTCCCCCTGCCCATTGCTGCGTCAGACGAACAGGGCGCCAATGCTACACAGCTTGTCGATGCTGGTGGTGCCTGGATGTTCCGCCAGAAGGACTTCACCCCCGAGACGATATCGGCCTTTCTAGCCACCTTGCTGAATGACCCCGAACGTCTGGCGATGGCGGCAAAGGCCGCACGCGGTTTTGCCCATCCGCACAGCGCCAGACTGCTGGCCGACCTTGTCGAAGCCCGCATTTCGGACTACCGCTCCCCTGCTTCATGACAGGCAAAGTCTTCGCCCACATCCGTCGCTAACCTGTCTCCGTTTTTCTGTCCTTACCCCGATCTTCCTGTTTTTTCGCAGTTACTCTGAAAGCCTGGTTCATGCGCGCACTCCCCCTTTCCATCGGAACCATCCATTTCGTCGGCATTGGCGGGATTGGGATGTCAGGAATTGCCGAGGTGCTGCATATGCTCGGCTACAAGGTTCAGGGGTCGGATATCAGCGAAAACGCCAATGTGCTGCGTCTGCGCAAGCTCGGTATTGTCGTCGCGATCGGCCATGACGAGGGCAATCTGGGCACGGCTCAGGTTGTGGTCACCTCAACGGCCGTAAAGAAGGACAATCCCGAGGTTCTGGCGGCGCGTGCACGGCTGATCCCCGTTGTGCGTCGTGCCGAAATGCTGGCCGAGCTCATGCGCCTGCGCTGGGCGGTGGCGATTGGCGGCACCCATGGCAAGACAACCACCACAAGTCTTGTGGCCTGCGTGCTCGAACAGGCCAAACTCGACCCGACCGTGATTAATGGCGGCATCATCGAGGCTTACGGCACCAACACCCGCATGGGGTCGGGTGACTGGATGGTGGTCGAGGCCGATGAGAGCGATGGCTCCTTCCTGCGTCTGCCTGCGGTCATCGCTGTGGTCACCAACATGGACCCCGAACATCTGGACCACTGGGGCACGGCAGAGGCCATGCAGGCGGCCTATGATCAGTTCGTGTCCAACATTCCGTTCTACGGTTTTGCCGTGCTGTGCATCGATCATCCTGCTGTACAGCAGATGATCCCGCGCCTGTCGGACCATCGTATCGTGACCTATGGCTTCAGCCCGCAGGCCGATATCCGCGCTGACAAACTGATCACCGACCGCCTGGGTGCCACGTTTGAGGTGGTAATCACCAACCGCACGCGAAAGACCACGCGTCGCGCCGGACCGTTTCGCCTGCCCATGCTGGGCCAGCACAACGTGCTCAACGCACTTGCTGCCATCGCCGTCGCCAGCGAGATGGATATCAGTGACGAAACCATTCGCCTTGCGCTCGCCGGGTTCCGCGGCGTCAAGCGTCGTTTCACGCGTTGCGGTGATTTCAATGGCATCACGGTCATTGATGATTACGGTCATCATCCGGTCGAGATTGCTGCCGTGCTGCGGGCCGCCCGTCAGGCTGGCGCACGCGACGTGATTGCCGTGGTGCAGCCGCATCGCTATTCGCGCCTTCAGGCCCTGTTCAGCGATTTCTGCACCTGCATGAATGACGCAGGAACGGTGATCGTGACCGATGTCTATGCTGCCGGTGAAGCGCCGATCGAGGGCGTCAGCCGCGACACACTGATCGAGGGACTGCGTGCGAGCGGCCATCGCTCCGTGGTGCCATTGCCCGGCCCCGAGCATCTGGCCGAGATGATCAACGCCATCGCCAAGCCGGGTGACTTCGTTGTGTGCCTCGGCGCGGGCACCATTACCAACTGGGCCCATGCGCTGCCGGGTCAGCTTGCCGCGCTCAATGGCAAGGCATCATGAGCACGAAGCTGCATCAGCTCTCGCCGCGTGGCCGGTTGAGTTTCGACGCCCCGCTCGGCCCGCGCGCCTGGTTTCGCACGGGCGGTAATGCCGAAGCCCTTTTTGTGCCCAAGGATGTGCAGGACCTGACCGACACACTGGCGGCCCTCCCCAAAGGGGTTCCGGTCACGGTGCTTGGCGCCTGTTCCAATGTCATCATCCGCGATGGCGGGATCGAGGGGCTTGTGGTCCGTATGGCGGGTGGTTTCGCCGATATCGTGATCGAACCCGATGGTCTCGTGGCCGGTGCTGCAGCCCTCGACATGATCGTAGCCGAGCAGGCTGCCGCAGCGGGTCTGACCGGGCTGGAATTCCTGGCCGGAATTCCCGGCTCCATTGGCGGGGCGGTGGTCATGAATGCCGGCGCTTATGGCTCTGACATCAATGCCGTACTCAACTGGGCCGAAATCCTCCTGCCCGACGGGACGATCACGCGTCTGGGCAATGCCGCGCTGGCCTTCAGCTATCGTCATGCCAGCCTGCCGGAGGGGGCCATCGTGCTAAGGGCACGGCTGCGAGCCCAGCCGGGCGACCGCGAACAGATCCGCACCCATATCGCGGGCATCAAGGCCGCCCGCGAGGCCTCGCAACCGGTCAAGGCCCGCACGGGCGGCTCGACCTTCCGCAATCCTGACGGCCACAAGGCCTGGCAGCTGATTGACGACGCCGGATGCCGTGGCCTCACGCGGGGTGGCGCGCAGGTGAGCGAAAAGCACTGTAATTTCCTGCTCAATCTCGGCACGGCCACAAGCCGCGATTTGGAAGATCTGGGTGACGAAGTCCGTGCGCGCGTCCTTGCCCAAAGCGGCATTGCCCTGCATTGGGAAATCAAGCGCCTTGGAAAACCGTCATCGGGAGAACAGCCATGAGTCTGAAGATCGCCGTCCTTCAGGGAGGTATTTCCAGCGAACGGCCCGTCAGTCTGCGTAGTGGCGCGGGCGTTGCACAGGCTCTCGTTGAAGCCGGTCATGATGTTGTCAGTGTCGATGCTGGCCCCGATCTGACCGAAACAATCCGTGCCCTGCGCGCCGCAGCACCAGATGTCGTGTTCAATGCGCTGCATGGCCCGCTGGGTGAAGATGGTGCCATTCAGGGCGTTCTGGAGTGGCTGGGCCTGACCTACACCCATTCCTCCATACGGGCTTCCTCGCTCGCCATGGACAAGGAAGCCTCGCGTCGCGTGTTTGCCGCGGCCGGTCTGCCCGTCGCCGAAGGGCGGGTGGTGACGATGGACGAACTCGCTGCGGCCGATCCTTTGCCTACGCCCTATGTGGTCAAGCCCATCGCCGAAGGATCATCATTCGGGGTCGAGATTGTCCGGACCGGCAGCAACCGCCGTCAGGCCATTGCCGCGAACTGGACCTTTGGCCGCGAGGCGCTGGTCGAGGAATATATCCCGGGTCGCGAACTCACTGTGGCGGTACTGGGTGACCGGGCACTGACCGTGACTGATATCGTGGCGGCGTCTCCCACAGGCGATTTCTACGATTTCGACGCGAAATACGCACCCGGTGGTTCCGTGCATCACGTGCCAGCGCAAGTGCCCGAAGCCATTTTCACCCAGGCCTTGCGCGTGGCCGAGAACGCCCATCGTGCGCTGGGCTGCTCGGGTGCCTCGCGTGCCGATTTCCGCTATGATGAGGAAACGTCCCGTCTGATCCTGCTGGAAGTCAATACTCAGCCTGGCATGACCGCGACCTCTCTCCTGCCGGAACAGGCCGCCTATTGTGGCATTTCCTACCCGGAGCTCTGCGACTGGATCGTACGTGATGCCCTCACCACGCGGGGCAAACAGGGCAGATGAGAAATCGGCGGCCGGAACCTCCGTATCGCGGACCCGTGCAGCAGGACAGACCCGCGCGTCTTGTGCTGTTCATGCGCCGCCACAAGCGGGGCCTGCGCGTATTTCTGGCCTTCCTTTTTCTGCTGATCGTAGCAGGGGTTGCCGCGTCGTTTCTTCGCCTTTCGGCTTCCGAGACCCGTTTTGCGCCCTATCGCGCGAAGCTCGTTCAGTACTTGCCATTCCAGATCAAGACGATCCGGGTCGAGGGGCGCAACCTCACGCCGGAAGACGATCTGATGCGGGCTCTCGGCACCTCGGTCGGCAAGCCGATTTTCGGATTTTCGGTCTCGGCGGCGCGTGATCGCATCGACACCCTGCCCTTTATCGATCATGCGACGGTCGAACGGCATATGCCCGATACAATCGTCATCAAGATCACCGAACGCAGCCCGGTGGCCGTCTGGCAGGACCATGGGCAGTTCATCCTGATCAACCGCGCTGGAGAGCGCGTGCCGGATCAGGGGCTTGAGGGCAAAAACGGCCAGGCCTTCATCAAGCTGCCACTTGTTGTTGGCGAGGGCGCAAACCTTGCGGCCTCCACGCTGGTCGATGCGCTGACAGCCAATCCATCGGTCAAGGAGTTCGTCGTAGCGGCCGTACGCGTCGGGCAGCGTCGCTGGAACCTGACCCTGCGCGATGGGGCAACCGTCCTGCTGCCGGAAGGGCAGGAACAGGCAGCGCTTGCGCGTCTTGCGCAATATCAGGGTCAGTTCCGCCTGCTGGAGCGCCCGGTCGTTTCGATCGATATGCGCCTGCCGGATCGTATGGTCATTCACCAGCCCCCCGCTTCGGTTGCCGATCCGAACGCCCCGCAGGATTCGCCGAATACCAACCAGGGCAAGGAACCCGGCTCTGACGCTTCCCGCCCCGCTAATGGCACGCCCGTCAGGAGTGGCGGACAAGCAGGATCTGCGCAGAGATCAGGTCCTGGAAGTGCCGGAAATCCGCCTCAATCGACGCACAAACCGGGCCATGCTGCTACCCAACGCGGCCATGACAGCCAAGCCCCTTCCTCCGCAGATGGAGCCTCGACCGAAGAATGAACGACCTCGTGGCCACAGACCCGGACTCACCGCGCAAGAGGCGCCGACGGACAGTGCGTAGCCGCGCGCTCCTGCCGGTCAGCACAGGGCAGCGACATCACGAACGCTCGGAGGACCATATCCTGGCCCTGCCCCCGGCGGATGAACCTGCCATGCCCAGACACTGGCGTGTGGGCGTCTTCGGTGTGCTGGACATCGGCTCGACCAAGATGACCTGCCTCATCGGACGTGGCGAGGCTGATGGCACGTTGCGCGTGCTCGGCTATGGCTGGCGTCGCTCACGCGGCATACGCAATGGTAATATCGTCGATCTGAAAGAGGCTGAGCAGGCCATACGCGCCACAGTCGGCCAGGCTGAAGATGCGGCCGACCGTCGCCTCGACAATATCGCTGTCAACCTCTCCTGCGGTCATCCCGAGAGCCGTCTGTTCAATGCGCGTATGCCCATCGGCGGGCACGGAGTCAGCGAGAGCGATATGGCCCGTGTGGTAGCGGAAGGCCAGGCGCGTGCGTTTACCGAGGGCCGCACCGTTATCCACACCCTGCCCATCGGTTATGCGGTGGATGACACCTATGGCATTGTCGATCCCCGAGGCCAGGTCTGTGAACAGCTTACGGCACGGCTTCATGTTGTCGATGCAGCAACGACAGCCGTCCGTACGCTGGATTCGGTCCTCATGCGCTCCGAACTCAAGATGACAGGGCTTGTTTCTGCCTCTCTCGCTTCAGGCCTTTCGGTACTGGATGCAGACGAGCGTGAACTCGGCGCTACGGTGATCGACATGGGCGGTGGCACGACCTCGATTGCCGTGTTCGGTGACGGCATGCTGCGCCATACGGCCTTCCTGCCCGTCGGCGGATTGCACGTCACCCGTGACCTTGCGGGGATGCTCTCGACCTCACTGGACGAAGCCGAGCGCCTCAAGACCAAATACGGGGCCGCCGAACTCTCCGCCGAGGACAGCAGCGAGCTCATCACGCTCCAGAAAATCGGCGAGGCACCCGGCACGCTGACAACCGTCTCACGCGCGAGACTGGTTTCGGCCATCAGGCCGCGCATTGAGGAAACGCTGGAACTCGTGCGCGACCGTCTGGACGACGCCGGATTCAGTCGAACTGGACGCGAACGCGTGGTGCTGACGGGAGGGGCCTCACTGCTTGATGGCGTCGGGCCGATGGCCGCGCGCATCCTTGATCGACCGGTGCGCCTTGGCCGTCCGCTCGGTATCGTCGGACTGCCGGAAATTGGTGCAAATTCTGCCGGATTCTCAACCGCTTCGGGTCTGCTCGCCTGGGTGGCTGGTGCAGATCGGAGTTTCCACGACGCCGATACGCCAGAAGCAAGACCTGGTGGCGTATTAAAGCGCCTCGTTCATTTCATTAGGGGTCGCACATGACTAAAAACTGACCTATTAAGGTGATGCTTTTCAGTCATTCTCCCTGAATTCGGGACTGATACCAGCCCTATCCGGATTACGCCATGACGCTCAATCTCACTGCCCCGCAATATAATTACTCTGATTTCTCTCCGCGCATCACCGTTATCGGCGTTGGTGGCGGTGGCATGAATGCCGTCAACAACATGATCGAGATGCAGTTGCAGGGCGTCGAATTCGTTGTGGCCAATACGGATGCGCAGGCTCTGGCGGGCTCACGCGCAGAACGCCGTGTGCAGCTTGGTCCTCATCTTACACAGGGCCTCGGTGCAGGCGCCAAGCCGGAAATTGGCAAGGCTGCTGCCGAGGAAGCCGCAGAGGAAATCAGCCGCCACATCGATGGCGCACACATGGTTTTCGTTACAGCCGGAATGGGTGGCGGCACTGGCACAGGCGCAGCACCCGTTATTGCCAAGATGGCGCGTGATCGCAAAATCCTTACAGTCGGCGTGGTCAGCACACCTTTCGGTTTTGAAGGCGCACGACGCAAGAAAGTGGCCGAGGCAGGCATTGCCGAGCTTCAGCAATATGTCGATACGCTGATCGTCATTCCGAATCAGAACCTGTTTCGCATGGCGACCATGCACACCACCTTGCGTGAAGCCTTCAAGATGGCTGACGAGGTGCTCTATATGGGTGTGCGCGGTGTGACCGATCTCATGCTGGCACCCGGGCTGATCAATCTCGACTTCGCCGATATCCGCACCGTCATGGCGGAGATGGGCAAGGCGATGATGGGTACGGGTGAAGCTGAAGGTGAGGATCGTGCACTCGAAGCTGCCAACCGTGCCATTTCCAACCCGCTTCTTGACGACTCGTCCATGTCGGGCGCACGCGGTCTGCTGATCAATATCACCGGTGGTGACGACCTGACCCTGTACGAAGTGGATCAGGCTGCCGAGCGTATCCGTCAGGAAGTAGCCGATGACGCCACGATCATCTGGGGTTCGGCTATTGATTCGTCGCTTAACGGGCGTATCCGCGTATCGGTCGTCGCGACAGGGATCGACGGCAGCCGCGCCCCTGAACCCGAGGCGATTCAACCGGCCGCCGAACCGGTGCCCGAAGCCGTCGTCGTACCTGACGGGGCAGAAATCGCGACTGGTACCAGCCAGCCGCCCTTCCAGCCTGCTTCTACCTATGCAAAGCAGCAGCCTCATTACGGGCTCGATACACAGCCCCCCGCCAACGCCGCCCCATCGCCTCATTCAGTTCCCCCGCAGGCGGCAAAGGCAACGCCACAGCACGCACCGTCTCCGCGATCGGGGCTGTTTTCAGAGCAAGGCCAGCGGCCGGCAGCCGAACCACAGTCACGCAGCCTGTTTGGCATCGTGACAGGTGCCCTGCGTGGCCGCCCTGCCGCGTCACCTCAGACACAGCATGATGAAGGTCCCCGTAACGAACCAACGGTTGTCGAACGGGCTGAGCCGTCGCGCCCTGTTGCCAGCCATGACAACAGCGAAGAAAATGGCTTGGATATCCCGGCATTTCTGCGTCGTGATCAAAACCGCTGAGCGAAAATGATACGTCATGCTCTGAGATTGAATTTTACGTTCAGTTTCAGAGCCTTAGAGCGTAATGTTTGGCAATAAACATTGACTGGTCTGTTTGCCCTGTCAGGGGGTAAAGCTTCCTGAGGGTCCAGAACATAACGTTTTGGTAATTCAGGGGAACGTCATTCCATGCAGATCACGGCCGAAACACCGTACAAAGCATTGATCGTGCCGCCCTCCACCTTCAAGAATACCCCGGATTTCCTGAGCCCTTTCGGCAATACCGCTCAGATCGCCATGCAGCAGACGCTTTCACAGCCCATAACCTGCGTCGGGGTGGGGCTTCATACCGGTCAGCAACTGCGGATGACGCTCAACCCTGCGCCCGCAGACCACGGCATCGTTTTTAGTAGAAGCGATCTTCCCGGTTCACAGCCAATCGCAGCGCTTTACGACAATGTCGTGTGCACCCGTCTCAGCACCGTCATCGCGTGTGCTGAGACGCCGGACGTGCGCATTGCCACCATCGAGCATCTCATGGCCGCGCTTCATGCCAATGGCATAGATAATGCCCTGATCGAGATAGACGGTCCGGAAACGCCGGTGCTCGATGGTTCCGCTACCGAATTCGACTTCCTTATCCAGTGTGCCGGAAAAGCCGGGCAGAACGTGCCGCGCAACGTGATCGAGGTTGTTCGTACCGTCCGTGTGGAAGACGAGAATGGTGCCTTTGCCGAACTGCGGCCCGCGCGGTCTGGCTTCGCGCTCGCCATGTCGATTGATTTTGCGGCTGAGGCGATTGGCCATCAGCGCCATGCCATGCCCCTCACCCTTGAGCGTTTTCGCCAGGAGGTCGGGTTCTGCCGCACGTTCGTTGAGCGCAAGGAAATTGAGACCCTCCAGAAAATGGGGCTGGCACGCGGCGGTTCGTTACACAATGCGATCGTTGTGGAAGATGACACGGTTCTCAATCCCTGCGGATTGCGCCATCCCAAGGAATTCGTGCGTCACAAGCTGATGGACGCCGTGGGAGACCTTTATCTGGCCGGTCACACCCTTAAAGCCGGCTTCATGGGCCATAAATCAGGTCATGGTCTGAACAACCGTCTGCTGCGATCGCTGTTTTCTTCAACCCAGAACTGGCGTCTCGCAGGCCAGAATGTGCGTGGCAGAAACGAAATACACGCCACAGCGTGAGAGAAACGATCTCGTACGCCCAGGACTTCCGCGAATGGTCAGGCGTGATATAAGACCATTCGTCAGTGGAAGAGTCGGCATGCACCAGAATACAGAACCTCACGTACCTCCTGCCTCGAAGCGCCATCGCGTTGTTAGCGTACTGATGGTCAGCAGCTTCGCGCTGTTAAGCAGTTGCTCGCTTTTTTCGAACAAGGAAGAGGTCAAGGCACCAAAGGTTGCCAGTGCCGAAACGCTGTATAATTACGGCATCGATGCGCTCCACTCCAAGCGCTACACACTGGCCAGTGGCGAATTTGAGCTGCTCCAGCAAAACTATCCCTATTCAGGCTATGTCGGTAATGCCGAGCTGATGGAAGGCTATGCCTATTACCTGCAGGGGGAATATGCGCTTTCGGTTCAGCAGCTTGAGCGCTATCTGCTGTTGCATCCCACCAGCCCTGACGCCGCCTATGCCTATTATCTGCGCGCTCTTTGCTATTACGAACAGATTGCCGAAGTGCAGCGTGACCAGCAGGGCACGATTGAGGCCCTGAACGCGCTTGAGGAAGTCGTGACACGCTTTCCGCAGACGGCCTATGCGCGCGACGCCCAGCTGAAGATCGACCTTTGCCGTGACCATCTTGCAGGCAAGGAAATGCTTGTCGGCCGCTACTACCAGCAGCAGCACAACTACGAGGCGGCCCTTGGCCGCTACCAGCGCGTCGTCAACGATTTCCAGACGACCAACCACGTCGCTGAAGCGCTCGAACGCATTGTCGAAGTCAGCCTTGAACTGGGCCTTGTTGACGAGGCGCGCAAATCGGCTTCGGTTCTGGGTTACAACTATCCCAACAGCCAATGGTATCGTTACAGCTACAATCTGCTGCGCTACCGCGATCTTTTGCCCGATCATAGCGTCGCACCGGGTAGCAAGCAGCGCGGTCTGTTCGGCCGCATGTGGCACTCGGTTTTCTGATCCGGACGAGACAGAGACGCTGGCGTAATCCACCGCCGCCAGCGATGTTTCCAGACTGACACATCAGGACCGCCTTGCATGCTGACTCACCTCTCGATACGCGATGTCGTTCTGATCGAGAGGCTCGATCTGCCTTTTCATCCGGGACTGACGGTCCTTACGGGTGAAACCGGGGCGGGCAAATCCATTCTTCTCGACTCCCTTGGACTGGCTCTGGGCGACCGCGCCAGCGGCGGCCTCGTTCGTGCCGGGGCAGATCAGGCTGGCGTTTCCGCCTGTTTCGACATCCCCGATGGTCACCCGGTCCATCAGCTTCTTGCCGAGCAGGGCATTGCCCTGGATGACCCGCATGAACCGCTTGTGCTCCGGCGCACGGTCACTGCCGATGCGCGGTCGCGGGCCTACGTGAATGACCAACCCATTGGCGTTGGGCTGTTGCGTCGCATCGCGGCTCTTCTGGTCGAAATCCAGGGCCAGCACGACCAGATGGGGCTGGCTGATCAGGCGACCCATCTCGATCTGCTTGACGCTTTTGGCGTGGATCGCAGCGCGCGCGAGGCCGTGGCTCGCGCCTATCGTCGCTGGATCGAACTCACCGCAGCACTCGCCGCAGCACAGTCCGAAATGGAAGCAACGCGGCGTGAGGAGGACTGGCTGAGACAGTCCGTTGACGACCTCAGCGTTCTTGCTCCGCAGGAAGATGAGGAAGAGCAATTGGCTGCGCTGCGTATCGGCCTGCAGCAAAACGAACGACGTGGCGAGGCCATTGCTGCGGCCCTGTCCGAACTGACACCGCGTGACCGTCGCTCCGCTACGCCGGCGGCCGCCCTGCGCAGTGCCAGCCGCACACTGGCCCGCCTGCTCCCCTCCCCGGGCGACGACCCCGTCGCCCATTCTGCGCAGCAGGCCCAGGCGCAAGAGGCGCTGGAAGCTCTGGAAAAAGCCGAAGAGGCGCTTGCCGAGGCCGAAACACTGCTCTCCCGCCTCGCCGCTGATGCAGACACCGACCCCCGCCTGCTTGAGGAAACCGAAGAACGTCTCTTTGCCCTGCGCGCAGCGGGTCGCAAGCACGGTGTGGCGGTCAACGAACTGGCTGCTCTGCTGGCGAGCCTTCAGGCCCGCCTTGAAGCGCTGGATTCAGGCAATGCCCGGATTGATCAGCTGATGGCGGAAACGCAGGCCGCGCGGGAGGTATTTGCCACAGAAGCAGAAAAACTCAGCCAAATACGCGAGCGCGCTGCACGTCGGCTTGAAACCGCAGTCATGGCCGAACTCAAACCGGTTCGGCTCGAACGTGCCCGATTTATTGTCTCACTTACATCACTTGCGCCGGAAGCCTGGAACCTGCGTGGCAAGGAGCAGGCATCTTTCCTGATCGCCGCCAATCCGGGCCAACCGCCTGGCCCACTGGCCAAGGTGGCCTCGGGCGGTGAATTATCGCGCCTCATGCTGGCTCTGAAGGTCGTGCTTGCCGAACGCTCCGCCATACCCACACTCGTTTTCGACGAGGTGGATTCCGGCGTTGGCGGGGCCACGGCCTCGTCCATCGGTGACCGCCTGCACCGTGTGGCGCAGGATGTACAGGTGCTTGTCGTCACCCATAGCCCGCAGGTTGCGGCACGTGGCGACCAGCATCTGCGCATCAGCAAGCGTATCCGAAAGGACAGGACAGAAACCCTTGCAGAAAAACTCTCAGCCGAGGAACGACGTGAGGAGATCGCGCGTATGCTGGCTGGCGAGACCATAACGGATGCGGCGCGTACGGCCGCTGACAGCCTGCTGGAACAAGAGTGATGACTGATACCCCCGCCCGTGAGCACGCCAGATTAACGGCGCTCATTGCGCGCTGGAACGACGCCTATTACCGCAACGACGCTCCTGAAGTGTCAGACGCGGAATATGATGAGACCAGAAGGGCGCTCCTTGCCCTTGAAGAAGCGCACCCTGACCTCAGGACTGAGAGCGGCATCTCGGAGCGCATTGGTGCGGCGCCGGATAACGCCTTTGGCAAGCAGCCCCATCGCGTGCCCATGCTGTCGCTCGACAACGTCTTCAATACTGAGGAATTTGAGGCTTTCGTGGCGAAAGCAGCCCGCTTTCTCGGGCTGGATGCCAAGGCGGCCGATCAGCTCACTTTCGTTGCCGAGCCGAAGATCGATGGCCTGTCGATCAACCTCACCTACGTGAACGGTCAGTTGCTGCGCGGGACGACACGCGGTGACGGGCTGGTGGGTGAGGACGTTACCGCCAATCTGAAAACCATTTCTGACATTCCGCAAAAGCTGGAAGGAGAGTTCCCGCAGGAGATTGAGATACGCGGCGAAATCTTCATGGCGAAGGCCGATTTTCTGTCGCTCAACGAGACGATGCAGGCACAGGGACAGAGGGTTTTCGCGAACCCGCGCAACGCTGCTGCAGGATCACTGCGCCAGCTTGACCCCAACGTGACTGCCAGACGCCCTCTGTCGCTTTTTGCCTATGCGCAGGGCTTTTCGAGCCAACGCTGTGCCGCAACACACTGGGACTGGCTGGAGCAGTTGAAACGTTGGGGCTTCCCGGTCAATCCGCTTTCAACACGCATCGGCCACGCCAGCGAGATCGCCGGTTATATCGCCAATCTTGCCCGTGAACGCTCGTCGCTGCCCTATGACATCGATGGTGTCGTTTTCAAGCTGGATGATATTGACCTCCAGACCCGTCTCGGCTTTGCGGGCCGTGCACCGCGCTGGGCCATTGCATGGAAATTTCCGTCCGAGCAGGCCATCACGCGACTGGAAAAAATCGAGATACAGGTCGGGCGCACAGGGGCGCTTACTCCCACGGCTCACCTGGAGCCGGTCAATGTCGGCGGTGTCATCGTGTCGCGCGCAACGCTGCATAACGAAGACGAAATTGCGCGCAAGGATGTCCGCCCCGGTGATCTGGTGCGTGTGCAGCGCGCAGGCGATGTCATTCCGCAAATTCTCGGCCCTGTCCCCGAGGATAAGCCGCGCGGCCCGGCTTTCATCTTCCCGACGCATTGTCCTGTCTGTGGCGCCCTGACAGAGCGTCCCGAAGGCGAGGCTGTACGACGCTGCACGGGCGGCCTGACCTGTGAGGCGCAGGTTGTCGAGCGCCTGATTCATTTCGTCTCCCGGCCGGCATTCGATATCGACGGGCTGGGTGAGCGCTCCATACGCGAGTTCCACGAGATCGGCCTGATCGACCGGCCCGGCGATATTTTCCGCCTGCGGGACAAGGCCGACATCATCCGTGACCGTGAAGGCTGGGGCGAGGTATCGACGCGCAATCTGCTCAATGCCATCGAGCAGCGCCGTACCATCGCCTTCAGCCGGTTTCTCTTCGGGCTTGGCATACGGCGTATCGGCGAGCGCAATGCCCAGCTTCTGGCGCGCCATTACCAGACCTATGAAGCCTGGTTCGACGCGATGCGCGCCGCCGCCATGATCGGTTCTGACGACCGCCTTGCCCTGGGCAGCATCATGGGTATCGGCCAGAGCATCGTGGCCGATCTCCTCGCTTTCTTTGCCGAGCCGCATAATGTGGAGGCGCTGGCTGATCTGCGGGCGCAACTTACAATCGAGCCGGAATCCCGCCCCGAGGAAGGCCCGCTTTCGGGCAAGACCATCGTGTTTACCGGCACCCTGCACACCATGACGCGCCCTGAAGCGAAGGCCATTGCCGAGCGTCTGGGCGCGCAGGTGAGCGATTCCGTATCGAAAAAAACCGGGCTGGTGGTGCTGGGTGAAAAAGCCGGATCAAAGGCAAAGAAAGCCGCTGAGCTTGGGCTTGAGACCTGCGACGAGGCAGGCTGGCGCGCAATCGCCGGGTTGCCGACAGCCGGTTAAGGGCGGATACTGTGCCATGAGCCAAGAAAAATCCAAAAACAGGCTCTTCTTTTTTCAGCCCATTCAGAATGAGGAGTCAGGCACATGATGCTGCTGCTTCTGGGCCTCGCGGCCATGGTGGCAGCGATTGCCGTCTCGATCCTGATATCACTCTCCGAGATCTCCTTTGCCGCAGCGCGCGACATTCGCCTGCGTGCGCTGGCCGATCAGGGTGACGCTCGCGCGGCGGCTTTCCTCAAGCTGCGGCGTAATAGCGGGCAGGTCATCACCGTCCTGCAAATCTGCCTTAATGCCGTGGGCGTCCTTGGCGGTGTCATATCCAGTGAGCTTCTCACACCGGCCTTCAGCACGGCCCTGATCGAGGCCGGGCTGACACCAGGTGTCGCCACCAAGACGGCTGCGACACTGGCCTTCGTGGTCGTGACAGGCCTGTTTGTCCTGTTTGCCGATCTGCTGCCCAAACGTATTGCCCTGAATAATCCTGACCGCGTAGCGCTGCGTGTCGGCTGGTTCCTTACCGGGGCGCTGAGAGTGCTCTACCCCGCTGTCTGGATCTTCTCGGTCATTTCGGACTGGATGCTTGCCCTGCTCCGCATTCCGGCGGCCTCTGCCGTCGAGCCGGTCACACCCGAGGATCTGAACGCCATGCTTGCCGCAGGAACGGCGTCCGGGGCGTTGCAGGAGAAAGAGCACCAGTTGATCCAGAACGTTCTGGCGCTGCAGGATCGCTCTGTCACCTCGGCCATGACCCCGCGCGATGAAATTGTGTTTCTCGATGTGCAGGAAAGCCTTGAATCTCAGCGCGACAAGGTACGTATCCGTCCGTACTCACGCTACCCGCTATGCGATGGCGGGCTCGATCACGTGATTGGCTCGATCCGCGCCGAGGACGTTCTGGTCGCCGTAGTGGATGAGGTACCGGCCTATACCGATCCGAGCCAGCCCATCACCAACCAGATTTTCCGGATGCGTCGTGACACACTTTCGCTGCCCGACACGCTGAACCTGTGGGACACACTGGCGCAATTCGACTCGCATGGCGCCGGCTTTGCGCTGATCGTAAATGAATACGGTCTGGTGGTCGGTCTTATCACCTTCAAGGACATCATGGGCGCGCTCATGGATGGACTGGCAAGCCCGTTTGAAGAACAGGCCATTGTGCGACGCGACGCAAATTCATGGCTGATCGACGGCGCAGCGCCCATCGGAGACGTGTTCCGTGAACTCGATATCAACCTCGACGCCGAGCGCGATCTGTTTCACACAATCGGCGGTTTCGTCATGCATCGCCTGCGCCGCATGGCGCGCAAGGCCGACCGGGTCGAGGCCGCGGGATACCGCTTCGAAGTGGTCGATGTGGATGGTTTCCGCATCAATCAGCTTCTCGTATCCCGCATGGCGCAGGGTGACGCATAGGTACCTTTTTCAGCGCTAGCCACGCCTCGAACCAGGGATACTCGTCATATCGGGCGGTAATCGGAAACGGCGTCAATCGAACGTCTCCTGCCGCTTCGAGACAGCCGTAGCATTGCCGGAGACCCGCCTTCGGGTCAGTCCCCAGCCTGTCGCCTGCTCGTCTCGTCGCAACGTCAATTCCGACAGCGCGTACCGTCATGGCGGTCTTCGATCACAGGACAGCCCGCCGATATTCTGCCAAGACCTTCCATCTCTGCCTCCAATGGGGGCACCATTACAGACCCGTATCTGACAAAGGATTTCCCGGCCTGCGCCAGGCCCCTGCGTGCTTGACCTTCTGAGCCTTCGGGGCGTTCCTGTTGCGCGCGTCAGATTTCGGGTTGGAGGCACATGTCAGAGGGGGTGGAAACACGCATACGCTGGTGGCCCGTCCCCGCCGATCTGCCCAACCCACCCTTCCCGCCCGGATGGATCGGTTTTTCCCTGCGCAGCTGGGCGGCGGTCTGCCTCGCCCTTGCCACCGCCTTCTGGGCGCAGCTCGACTCCCCTGCTGGCGCCGCCGTCACCGTCATGATCATCACCCAGCCCCTTCGCGGACAGGCCCTCTCCAAGGCGCTCTACCGGCTGGTTGGCACGGCCCTTGGCGTAGGCGCTTCCATCCTGCTCATCGCCTGTTTCAGCCAGGATCGCGGCATGATGCTGGGTGGATGCGCGCTTTGGCTGGCAGGCTGCACCTATATCGGGTCGCTGGAACGCCATTTCCGTTCCTATGGTGCGCTGCTCGCCGGTTATACGATCGCTCTGGTCGCCATCAACGTGATCGACACACCGCAGAATGTGTTTGACGTCGCCCTTTCCCGCGCAAGCTGTGTGGCGATTGGCATCGCCTCTGTGGCCTTCGTCAACATGCTTACCGGCTCACCCAAGGCGTGGCAGAAACTGGCGGACAGTCTAGAGGCCAAGGCGGGTCAGATCCGGGCTTTCGGACGCAACGCCATACGGGGCGATTCCATACCTGATGCGATGGAGACCACCGCCATCGCAGGCGAGATTCTCTCGCTCTCGGCCCAGATTACCTATGCCCGTACCGAGATCGACCGCTCAACGCGGCGTAGCGCCGGGGCGCGTCTTGCGATCATCGGCATGCTCACCGTCCTTGGGTCAGGACGCGCCATCGCCCATATCCTGCGCCACAAGAGTGTCTCGGCTCTCGCGCATCGTCACGTGCTGGCATGGCATGAGTTGCGTGAGGACAATAGCGACCGTTACGAAACGGTTGGCTCCTTGATGGACGCCATGCAGGCCGAAGCACCGGATTATCACCCCGACGCCCATGATGCGCATTTTCTGGAGCGCAGCGCCGTCATGCTGAGCAACCGGCTTCATATCGCGACGGGCATCGATACGCTGCAGCACGCCACCCCTGCAGGAAACGCCCTCAAACTGGCACAGCTCGGCCAGCATGCCGATCATGTCGCCGCTTTCATCAACGCGCTACGGGTCCTGCTGGGATTCTCGATCACCGCCGGGCTTTGCATCGCCAGCGATCAGCCTGCCTCAATGGCGGCTCTGTCACAGGCCGCGCTGATCTTGACGCTCGCGTCCACCGCGCTCGACACCTCCCAATTCGGCATGGGTGCCATACTCGGCCTCTCATTGGCCGTGGCTGTGGCCATCATCATGAATTATTTCGTGCTTCCGCATATTGCTGCTTTCGGTGCACTGGCCCTGGTCTTTCTGCCCCACACGATCTTTGCCTGCGTCATGCTGATGAACGCCCGCACAAGCGCCATCGGGTTCAATTACGGGGCGTTTTTTCCCATCATTCTCGGTCTAAGCAATCATCAGGATTACGACCCGCTCGCCTTCATCTCGCGCAATATTTTCTATCTGATCTCGGGTGTCGTTGCCTTCGTCATTCTGGTCCTGCTTTTCCCTCCTACGCCCAAAAGCCGGCGTTTTCGTATTGCGGCCTCAATCGGTCAGGATCTTGAGGCCCAGCTGCGTGGCGATGGGCGTCCTGCCGGGGCACAGTTGCTCAGCCTCAAATATGACAGGCTTGCGCAATTACTGACCTGGACAAAACGCATGGACGCGCATCGCCGCGTCAACCGCCATGTCTTCAATCGCCTGGTCATGCTGGAAGATCTCGCCACCACGCTGGCGCGGGTGCGCCACTATCTGGATGAGGCTGCGGCCTTGCCGTGCCTGCGCCTTCTCGCCACTGAAGCACATGGGCTCATCAATACCGCTTCGTTTCCCACCCTTGGTCATGCCCTGCCACAAATCAGCAACCGCTTTCTCGATATCGCACGCACGGCGCGCCACGATGAGCGCAATCTGGCCGTGCTCTGCGCGGGCAGTCTTGAGGCGGTGCGGTCCACGCTTGAGGATAATCGCTCGACCTTGCGCCATTTCGGCCTGGGGCGTCGGCGATGGTAGGCGGGATTTCCACACGCAACACGGGTGATGGGTATGAGTGAAGTCATCGACCTCGAAGGCGTTCTCGTCTCGGCTTTTGTCGCCAATCTGTTTCTCGCCCTTCTGACGCTGGCCATCGTGCGCTGGTGCTTCGGCCGTCTCAATCTATGGCGTTTCTTCTGGAATCCGCCACTCGCGCAATTCGGCCTGCTTGTGTGTCTGCTTGGCCTTTATACCTGGCTTTTGTGAAGGTAATCCGCTCGTGCTCGCTCGTGCCTCCCGCCTGATCCGGTGGTTCATCACCCTGTCGATCCTTATGGTCGCCGGGATCGTCATCGTGATCTTGTGGGATTACTATACCGCAGCCCCCTGGACCCGTAACGGGCAGGTCCGCGCGCAGGTTGTGAACATGGCGCCGCGTGTTTCAGGCGAAATTATCGAAGTCCGGGTACGGGACAACGAGTTCGTGCACCGGGGCGACGTGCTCTATGTCATCGATCCTTTCGACTTCAAGGTGCGTGTCGCCTCTGCCGAAGCCAATCTGGCCGAGCGCAAGGCCGATCTCGATTTCAGAAATTCGCAGTTCCAGCGGCGTCGGATTATCCCGGGTGTTGCCGTATCCGGCGAGGAAAAGCAGCAATATGCCGCCGCCGCCGCTCAGGCCCGGGCCCAGTATGACGCCGCCCAGGCTGCCCTCAGACAGGCCCGCATCGATCTGGAGCGGACGATCGTGCATAGTTCGATTGATGGCTACGTGACAAACCTGCTCATGCGGCCCGGCGATTTTGCGACAGCCGGCCATGTGAATATCCAGATCATCGATTCCGCCTCCTACTGGGTGGACGGCTATTTCGAGGAGACCAAGGTTCATAATATCGAAATTGGCGACCCTGTCCGGATGGATCTCATGGGCGGCCATCATCCTGTGTTCGGCCATGTCGAGAGCATTACCCGCGGTATTTCAAGCATGAATGCCTCGACCGCAACACAGGGCCTGCCATCGGTGGACCCGGTCTATACATGGGTGAGGCTCGCCCAGCGTATCCCGGTACGTATCCACATCGACAAGCTTCCGCCTGACCTGCATCTGGCAGCGGGCATGACCGCCACGGTTACGATTGTCTCCGAAAACGGCCACAGGCGGCACATGTCCACAAAGGACGCGCTTCATCATTTCGAGGACGACATGCGTCATGTTATCGGCCATTAGGAAAGCGGAATAATGTGATGGCACGCAGGCGCCTAGCCTCTTGAAGAAACAGGGAGCCACCGGACTGACCATGCGAAAAGCCCTCCTCCTGATTGACGTTCAGAATGATTTTCTGCCTGGCGGCGCGCTCGGCGTGCCCAATGGCGATGAAATCTTCCCCGCGATTGACACGCTTGTGTCTCTCGATTTTGCAGCCGTTATCGCCAGCCGGGACTGGCACCCGCCTGAACACTGCTCTTTCACGCCCTATGGCGGTCCCTGGCCCATTCACTGCGTAGCGGGCACAAGAGGGGCCGATTTTTCTCCCCGCCTGAACCAGAGCCGACTCAGCCATATCGTCCATAAGGGGCTGGATATCGCCTGTGATTCCTACTCGGCCTTTTTCGATAACGATCAGGTTCACGCCACCGGGCTCGAAGGCCTCCTGCGCGGGCTCGATATCGGGCATGTCACGCTTTGCGGCCTCGCGCTCGATTACTGCGTTGCTGCAACGGCCCGTCATGCGCGGCGGCTTGGCTTCACAACTGATATCGCGCTCCCTGCCTGTCGCAGCATTACCCCTGATCCTGCTTCCTGCCTGGCGGAACTGCGCATGCTTGGTGTGAACCTCATCGAGGCCTGAGCGGGCGGCATTGATGCAGCGCCGCACGACACAAGCGTCTTGTCAGGAAGACTACGAGGCGGCAGGTAAAAGCCGCCTCTTTCTGCTTTTATCCGGATCAGTCATGCGCCCGCGCCTTCTTCATCATGACTAATCGCGCGAAACGGTGGCGCAAAAAAGCCGTTCGGACGGCGTTTCTGGTTCATCGTTGGCTGGGTATTGGCCTTGGCGCGTTGATGCTTCTCTGGTGCCTGTCCGGGATGGTCATGCTCTGGAAGCCCTGGCCCCAGCCAGACGAGCGGCTTGCCAGACTGGCACATGAGCCTCTCCGGTTCGATCGCCCTCCAGTGCTCCCGGATCTGCATGGTTCCTATCGGCAGTTCCGGCTGGTTATGGCCGGATCTATCCCGGTTTTGCAGGTCATGGACGACAAGGCAGAAAGCCGGAATTACGACCTGCGCACAGGCCAGATTCTGGGCCGTGAAGATATTTATCCCGACCCTGCCGCTCTGGCGGAGGTCGCTTGCCGCTACGCTGCGCTGGAGGGCGAAACCGCCCCACCCGTTTTCAGGGGGCTGCGCCGCGTAGATCAATGGATCCTGAATACCAAAGGCCATGATGCAGGGTTCTATCGCTTCGATTTCGACAGCTCGCGCCACACGATCCTCTATCTCTCTCCGCTGACGGGCGATGTTGTTCAGGCCACCACCCGCAAGACACGGTTCTGGTCATGGCTTGGCGCTATCCCCCACTGGCTGTATTTTTCACAATTGCGCCGTCACCCCGTCATCTGGTCTGACACGCTCATTCTCCTGTCAGGCCTTGGCGTCACCCTGATCACGCTCGGGCTCTGGATCGGTTTGCGCCGCTTCCGGGTCGGGCGTCGTCTCTCACCCTATCGCGGCACGCATCTCATTCATCACACTACCGGGTCGGTCTTCGGGCTCTTCCTCCTGTCATGGATCCTGACCGGCTTCCTCAGCATGAACCCGGCGGGGCTGATGGCTCACAAGCCCTCCCCCCTCTGGATGTCCCAATGGCGCGGCACGCTGCCCGCCTCGGCACTGACAGAGACAGTTGCAGCGCTTGCCCGCGCACCCAACCGGCCGTTTCGCGACATTGTTGTCCTGCCCGGCGTGCATGGAACGAGACTTGCAGTGACAGACGCAGAGGGTCCCCCGCAGCGTCTGGATCTGACACTCGCGCCCTCACCCCTGACCGTGCAGGAACTTGTCGATACAATGGCTCGGACGGGCACAAGGGTCGACGTGACCCTCTTGCAGAACGATGACGCCTATTATTTCTCGACGCGTCACAAACGCCGCGTCTTTCCGGTTTTTCGTCTCATCGGAAAAGACAGGGCAAGACTCTATCTCGATGCCCGGTCCGGCGAAGCGCTGCTACGTATCGACACAGCGGAAAAAGGCACGCGCTGGGTCATCTATGGTCCCCATGATCTCGATTTCTTTTCTTGGCTTCGTCAGCCAGAGGCACGGCTCTGGATCATTCTGCCCCTGCTCTGCGGCGTCAGCCTGATATGCCTTTCTGGGCTATGGATCGGCGTGCAGCGTTGCCTGAATCGACGCCGAGGCCGTAGCCCGGCAAGGCTTGACCATGACAAACCCCAGCATCAAGAAGAAAGCCGCGCCACCTCATGCAGGAATAATAGGAGAACGCCGGTATGACGCTCCCTTCCGCGAAGCCGGTATCGGTTTCACCTATGGGAATTCTGTGCGGGGCCGGGGCCGGGGCCCTCTGGGGGCTGGTTTTTCTCGCCCCTGAACTGGTACGTCATTACTCGCCGCTTTATCTCGCCGCCGGGCGCTACCTCGCCTATGGTGCCATCGCGCTGATCCTGATCGGACGCAGACTGCCCGCGCTGTGCCATGCTCTTGATGCTACCGACTGGCGCACGCTGTTCCGTCTCTCTTTTCTCGGCAACAGCTTCTATTACGTCATGCTGTCGATGGCCGTGCAAAAAGGCGGAATTGCGCTGACATCGCTCGTAATCGGTTTCATGCCGGTTGTGGTGACGATCATAGGCAGTCGTGACAAGGACGCTCCGCCCTTACTCAAGCTCGCACCCTCATTGTTCTTTTGCATGATTGGCGCATTCTGCATCGGCTGGCAGGCCCTTTTTCAGGCAGATCTTTCGACCGGTACCACTGGTCGCAATTCAGTATTCGGGCTGATCTGCGCCTGCGCTGCACTGGCCTCGTGGACCGGCTTTGCTGTCGGAAACAGCCGGGCTCTTGCTCGCCTTGGTCAGGTTACAGCGCATGAGTGGAACCTGCTGACGGGGATCATCACCGGCGCGCAGGCGGTGCTATTGCTTCCTGTCGCAATGATCGTTGATCCGGCGGCACATAGTCTCAGGGAATGGACATCTTTCTTTGCCGTCTCTGGGGGGGTAGCGCTTGTAGCATCAGTCTTTGGCAACGCGCTCTGGAACCGCATGAGTCGTCTGTTGCCACTCACCCTGACGGGGCAGATGATCCTGTTCGAGACGCTTTTTGCCCTGCTCTACGGTTTTATCTGGGAGCACCGCCTGCCACGGCCGCTGGAGATCGCCTCTTTTCTTTTCATCATTGCCAGTGTTCTCTGCTGCGTCGCGGCTCATCGCCGCCCCGTTCGCACAGCGATAAGCGAACAGGCGCTCTGAGTTTTTGAGGCTGGCGCCCTGAAACGATAAATCCTCTCTCTGCGCGTCATTGTTCAGGCAAAAAGGGTCAGGGCTTCTTTCACCCGCTGCTCGTTGAGTGGTTTCGGCAGAAACCGGGCACGAGCAGGGAATGTTGCAAGCTGGGGCACACCGCGGCCACTTGTGACAATGATCTCGATGGGTGACCAACGGTCGCGCACCAGCGCCGCAAGACGCAACCCGTCCATGCTGCCGGGCATATCGACGTCGGCAAGCACGATACGGATGTCGGGGCGGTTTTCCAAAATGATCAGGGCCTGATCCGCGTCGGAAGCTTCCGCAACAGCATAGCCTGCCTCCTCGACCATATCCATCAGACACATGCGTTGCAGGGGTTCGTCCTCCACAACCAACACGGTAGGGAAACCTGATGTTTCGCCCGATATCGCGTGCACCATCATGTCCTCATGATCTTTTCTACATCGGCCCTGAAGCTGGCCGACAGACCTTCAGGCTCATAGCGCAACGCAACGCCACCCGTTCCAATCAGACCAAAGGAAATAAGCCGTGAGCCAAATCCGCCACGCACGGGCGCGGTGACCACCGGTCCCTGACGTTCGTGCCAGTTCAGTACCAGCTCCCCTCTCCCGGCCTGACAATCGATCTCCCAGTCGATCTCGATTTCGCCATCCGGCATTGAAAGGGCACCATGCTTGCAGGCATTGGTCGTCATTTCATGGATCAACAGTGCTGTCGACATCGCGGCACGCGAGCCGAGACGGATGACAGGGCCAGACAGGCGACAACGCGTATCCATGCTGGCATCACGCAGGATACTGGCGATCAGATCACCCAGATGGGCTGCTCGCTGGTCATCGCCTTGCAGCAGGTCATGAGCACGCCCCAGAGACTGAAGCCGTTCATAAAACCGGCTAGCATCCTCTTTTGACAACACATCACGCAGCGTCATCCTGGCAACAGCCTGTACCATGGCAAGTGTGTTGCGCAGGCGATGGGCAATCTCGCCGTTGACTACGGCCTGCATTTCATCGGCCCGTCGTCGGGCTATGGCGACTTCCAGGCGGTCAGCTGCATTGTGAAGCCAATGAATTTCCTCAGTACTCCACTCATGGGGACATGAGAAATGGACGAGCACAAGCGCTACATTGCGTCCGTCTTCCCGTACGGGAATATTGATGACCCCGCGGGCATTGAGTGCCAGCCAGCCTGCGCTTTCACCAATCGTTCGCGGGTCAGTCAGGATATCGCTGATCACAAGCGCCTCACCGGCAAGCAGCGTCTCACGCAATCTGCCGTAATCATCGAAGCGATACCGGCCCCTGATGGGTGGCATGCCATCAATCGCCCATCCCTCGCAGACTGTCAGGGTTTCAATGTCGTGATCAAGCTCACCATAGGTCGCCCGATCAGCATCGAAGGCCTCGCCGATGATAGCCATCGCCCGGCTGATCATGGCCTCTACATCACGCTCGTCGCGCAGCACATCCCCAAGTGCGATCAGCCCGGCCTGGCGCTTTTCGGCGGCGACCTGAGCGGTGATCTCGCGGAACGTGATCGAAAAAAAATCCTGCCCGACCGGGTAGAAGGTACCCTCGAACCAGCGGCGCAGCGTGCGCACTTCCTGCACAAAGGGCACGGGACGGTTCTCATCGACAGCTTGTGCCGCGAGAGAAATCCAGCGGTCTTCAACCCAGGGGAAAATATCGCGACACGTTCTGCTGATGGCTTCTTCTGCCGTCACACCCATATAGCGTACCCAGGCGGGATTGACCTCGTGGTACCGCCAGTCATGCACCTGTCCTTCCTCGTCACGCAGCAACCGTGCAAGAAAAAAACCCTCATTCATAGTCTGGACAAGACTACGCCAGTGGTTCTGGGCGCGTTCATTTTCCATGCTCTGTCGGCGCAGTTCGAGCAGATCGACAACAAGGCGCGCCAGTTTTTCCAGAGCACTTCGCTGAACGTCAGACAGTCCTCCGGGGCGGGGAGCTGGATCGAAGACGGCCAGCGCGCCGATTGTGCCAAAGGGCGTCCGTAACGGCACTCCGGCATAAAATCGCAAGTGGGGTTCGCCGAACACCAAAGGATTTTGTGCCGTACGGGGATCGATCTGCAGATCCTCGATCTCAATGATTGAATCGGTGCTTACAACCATGCCGCAAATGGCATGATCGAGGTCAGTCTGGCACAGAACAATACCCTGCCGAGCCTTGAACCATTGCCGATCGCGATCAATCAGACTCACGACGCCAAAACGGGTCTCACAGATCTGACTGGCCAGCATGACCAGATCATCATAGCCGCGCTCAGGCGGCGTATCGAGAATATCATAGGCGCGCAGGCCATACGGTGTCGCCATCTTATCGACCATACCCGGTTCCATACCTATTGGGTCCAGAATGCTCGCAGTGGAACATTAGAGCTTGAGGCTTAAAGCTTGTGCGACAACTGAAAGATGCTGATCAACGC
Organism: Asaia sp. A2; assembly: GCF_057319415.1. NCBI lineage: Bacteria > Pseudomonadati > Pseudomonadota > Alphaproteobacteria > Acetobacterales > Acetobacteraceae > Asaia > Asaia sp. A2. Next base: position 55,792 of record NZ_JBXWTO010000002.1, on the reverse strand, counting down.
GACCATACGGTGTTACAGGCCCGCAGGACAATGGTTGTTTGTTTACGTTTTGGCCTTGCCTGACCCCCGCTCATGATCCAACTAGCGTCCCGGCGCACGAGTTCTGTCGCATCAGGCGCTGTGGATGCGGTCACGCCCTGCATGTTTAGCCCCATAGAGCAGCGCATCAGCCCGTCGCATAAGCGTCTTGATGGTGTCGTCTGGCTCACAACGGGTCAATCCTGCGCTGAATGTAACGAGGCCGGTAGAGCGCGAAATCTCCCAATCGAATTTTTCATGAAACGCTACCCGCAGGCTTTCGAGACGGGATCTAGCCATGTCAAGTGTCTGGGCCGGCAGAAGAATACCGAACTCCTCGCCTCCGATACGTGCCACCATATCGGCCGGATGGGAGCTGGTCTTGAGAACATGCGCGACCTGACGCAGAATCTGGTCTCCCGTCTGATGGGAGTAGGTGTCGTTGATTGCCTTGAAATGATCGATATCGATGATTGCGAGGCAGAAATCGGAACCGCCTGCATTGGCGCCGACAAGCATCTTTTCGACAGCTTCGTCGAAAGCGCGCCGGTTGTAAGCCCCCGTCAGGGAATCCTCGCGCGCCTGCCGCGCTGTCAGGTCAATCTGGATTTCAAGACGCGCCAGCAGTGCATCTTTCTCACGTGTCTGGGCTTCAAGGTCTTTCGTACGCGACCGGATAATGCGCGAAAGCCTGCTGGCTTCTGCCCTGTAGCTCCAGACGATGCCCCAGTAGGACAGGGCAATGACGATACAAAGCGCAACTGCACAGAAAACCCAGAACTGACGCCGCTGCCACCATCTGGGATCGATCACGAACCGTATCAATGTGACCGGCCGGGGCCAGACCTGCCCGGGATGCGCAGCAGATGTTGTAAGGGTATAGGTGCCAGGCGGGAGCGAGGTCAGTTCGAGCGTGCGCGAATGCCCCGTTGTCGTCCATGTGTTTCCTGCCCCGGTGATCGTGGTGCGAAACAGGATTTCATTGGGTGCAATGAAGCTGGGGGCCTTATAGCGTATGGTCAGGTTGTGCCGCGACGGCACATGCAGCACGTCATCCTTGCGCAGATTGTGAATATCGCGCCCATCCATGGCAAGGCCGTCAAGCGCGACAGGCGGTGGGGGCGGTTTGACAAGAAACCGGTCGAAACTGATTGTGTCGGTGCGCGCCAATCCGACCGCCGTGGCAATCCAGAGTGAACCATCACTTCGCAGAGCAACACTGGGCTGCGCACTGCCGCTTGCCTGGCTGCTGCTCAGCCCGTTGGTCTCGTCCAGCTCAATAACGTTGAGATTTATCCGCTTACCGTCGGCAACGGCATCGAGATTGGCCAACGCGAAACGAAACAGCCCCCGGTTACTGGTCAGCCATGCGTATCCCCTGGGGTCCTCGACCATCGCGAATACGGAATCGACCGGCAAGCCGGCCTCGCGCCCGATATGACTCATCTTTCCATGACGATAGCGATACAAACCGCGATCAGTGGTGAGCCAGAGATCGTCAGCAATCGCGACAAAACCGAATATCGTATGGGCGCCATCGCTCCCGTTGAAGCGCAGGGCACGTATTCTGCCATCATGGATGACACGCACGCCATCGAGCGTACCAACCCACAACGTATCTCCCTGATCAAGAAGGGCCGTGATCAGCCCGCCTGGCGCCTTCGGGACCACATAGCGCTCCACCTTGTCGGGTGCAGCAAGGCGAAACAGGCCATGCTGCGTGCCAATCAAAAGGCTATGATCCTGAGTGAACGCGAGTGCCCTGATATTACCGGGCGGCAGGCCACTGGCGCTATCCAGATGGCGGATTGTCCCATCCGGAGCAACACCAAACAGGCCGTCCGCATAGGTACCCATCCAGATCGTACCATCCCTGTCCTCAACGCTCGACAGCACCTCCGGCTGGTGGCCAGAGCGCGTCGGCAAATACAGGGTCTCTGGTGAGTCATCATGCACGATGCGTGATACTCCGCCATCCGTGCCGACCCACAGGGCGCCGGTATGATCCTCCATAACAGTGCGAACAAAGTCACCCGACAGGCCATTGTGGCGGCGCAATGTGCTGAACGGTGTTTCCTGCAGGCGGAAGAGACCGGCATTGGTACCAACCCAGATCGATCCCTCTGTATCCTCCGCGAGAGACAGGATACGCCCGCCCGTGGGATCAAGCGTGTCGGGCATGACCTCGACCTTGCCTCCGCTCAGTCGCAGCAATCCGTGATCTTCCGTGCCGACCCAGAGCGATCCATGCCGATCCTGCAACAGTGCCGTAACCCGTCCCTGATCCCTCAGATCATAAGCCAGGCGAGGCTTGCCACCGGTGATGGAAAAGATGCGGCTGTCAGAAACGACCCAGAATGTGCCATCCGGCGCATGGTACGGCCATGACAACCCGTGCAGCAGATTCCACGAGGCCGGGGGTTGATGCACATGGCCGTTCTTGTCCCGGATAACGATGCCGCCATAACCACCGAGCCATAGTGAGTCGGCCGAATCAAACGCCATGTTGCGATAGATGCTCGACAGCGGCTCACTGGCCGCAGCCGTGAAATAATGGAAATCCCCCGAAGGAGACATCGTTCCCAACCCGTGGTTTTCATAGAGCAGCCAGATATCATCATGCCGGTCCACTTTCATCGACTGGATGAGTGTGGAGGGGGCACTCGCTTCATGCTGCCAGAAATGCCAGCTCCCGTCGCTGTCGTGACGGCCAATATCCCCCCGTGAGTCGCTGAACCACATATTCCCCGAGGCATCGAGTGTCAGGGCGCCGATACCATTATCGGGCAGAGCCGGATCACTACCCCGGTTCTGTACGTGGAAATCGAGACCATCGTAGGAAACGAGGCCCTCCCATGTGGCGAACCACATGCGCCCGTCGCGGGTCTGAACAATGTCGCGGATGGAGTTTTGCGGCAGACCGTCCTGTGTCGTCCAGTGCTTGATGGTGTAGTCACTCAGCGATGCGATGCCGTCGGCCGATGCTGCGTGTGCAGGGAACGACGAGATTGCGAGCATCATGAAACCGCAAACCCCTGCAAGCTTCTGGCTCGGCAATGAGAATGGCTCGTGCCCCCGCGGCAACAAACGAGCTATGTGCGGCACATCAATCAAAACACGCGCCCTGACGGCGGATCATTTCCAAGGGTAACGTGGCGCGGCGGTGCAATCGCATTTTCTGGTCGTCAGGCTTCGTCATCTGTCACGTTCATGATGCGGGCAGAATGAAATGCTTATACCGCTGCCCCCGCCGAAGGCAAAGCAACCAAGTCCTCCCCAGGTCAGACGTTGCCTTTTCGCAACGCCAGACGAGAGGCTCGATAGTGACCCCATACTTCCCATGAGGGAACAACTTTTCAAGGGCTCCGATGGCCCGGACCTGGTAACTCCGGCGCTCAGGGCTGAATCATGACCGCCATCACATCGCACCGCTCGCTGACACCGCAAGGCCAATCCCTTTGGTCAGACAAGTCCTTTAGCTGCGCAAGAACATCCATCGCCACGCCGGCACTGCCTTGTCCGTGGTATCTTGCCAGTGGTGCCTTGCCAGTGGTGCCTTGCCTGTCATGCCTTGCCAGTGATGATTGAACCTCATGCAGGTCACGATGAATGACCGATATTGTTACGTCGAAAAAATTGGGGCATCCTTGAATACGAGAGGCATAGGGCAACTGACTCAGCCTGACACATCGGTATTTCCCTGTGATTTACAGCCACAAGCCCATTGTTACAGAAGGTGGTTATTGGGTTGATGTGCAACGGGCAATGGATGGGGACGAAACTGTGAACTCCTTGAATTTCGGTTTTCTGGCCCAGCATGATCAACAGTTGACGACGCTTGGCGGGCTGGCTGAACGTTACTTTCCTGGCGATCCCTCGACCACCATCGTCAAGCTGCGGCAGTTTGCCGAACTCATGGCGAAACTGATTGCCGCCCACCATGCGACCTATCGCGATGAACGGGAAACCTTCGAGGAGACCCTGCGACGCCTCTCCTACGATCGACTTATACCCAGAGAGATTGCCGATATCTTTCACGCCTTGCGCAAGGCGGGTAACAGCGCCGTTCATGAGGCGACAGGAGATCACGCTACCGCTCTCACAACACTCAAATTCGCTCGGTCGCTTGGCATCTGGTTTCATGAAACCTATGGCCGCGCCGAAAATTTCAGAGCAGGCCCTTTCATACCGCCGCGCCAGCCTGCTGATGCCGCAACGGCTCTGCGCGAGGAAATCGAACGGCTGAAACGCCTTGTCGTCGATACCGAAGGCAATGCGACCCGTGCCCGTCTGGACGCCGAGACGCACGCACAGGCGCGTGAAGCCCTCGAAATACGTTATCAACGCGAGGCGGAAGATCGTATCGCGTGGGAACGCATTGCCCAGGATCTCGATACAGAAAAGGCGCAGATTGAGAGCAAACTCGTCGCGCTTCAGGCCGAAGCTGCGGCTGCGCCTCGCGCTGAGGTCGCGCATCTGGTCGAAAAGGGTGAAAAAGCTGCCGCCAAGATCGACCTCGATGAAGCCGAAACACGGGCGCTCATAGACCAGCAATTGCGTGACCGGGGTTGGGATGCCAACACAGCCGATCTGCGCTACAGCAACGGTACCCGGCCTGCCAAAGGGCGCAATCTCGCCATTGCCGAGTGGCCGGTCACGAAAGGCCGCGCCGACTATGCCCTTTTTGCAGGCACCACACTGATTGGCATGGTGGAGGCAAAGCGCAAACGCAAGAACGTCTCGGCAGCAATTGACCAGGCCGAACGCTACGCGATCGACGTGCAGGACAGTATTGACTTCACCTATGCTGGCGGCCCCTGGGGCGCCTACAAGGTCCCCTATGTCTTCGCCGCCAACGGGCGCTCCTACCTCAAACAGCTTGAGACAGAGAGCGGCATCTGGTTTCGCGATGTCCGTCGCCCGGCAAACCATCGACGCGCGCTGGTCGACTGGCCGACACCGCAAGGGCTCATGGGCTTGCTTGAAGTAGATAAGGCCATGCTGCTCGCACTCGGCAAGGCGCAGGATTCACTGGTCAGTGCCATTTTCATCGATGCGCAGACCCGCCTGCGCAAGCCAACCAACCTCAAGGCCCTGACCACTTCTCTCGATCAGCTCGACTGGTTCTCCGCCCGTGAAGAAGGGTTGGGCACGCTCTATGAAGGCCTGCTGGAAAAGAACGCCGCCGACAAGAAATCCGGCGCCGGACAGTATTTCACCCCACGCCCGCTGATCGATTGCATCGTGCGCCTGATGCAGCCCCATCCCGGCGAAATCATTCAGGACCCGGCTGGTGGAACGGCAGGGTTTCTTGTCGCCGCTGATCACTACATCAAGGAGCACAAGGGGGGGATTTACGCCCTCGACGAGAAGGAAGCCCATTTCCAGCGTCACAACGCCTATACAGGGGCGGAGCTGGTGCCCGATACCCACCGCCTGAGCCTGATGAATTTGCTGCTGCACGGCATTGAGGGCGGCATGGTCAATATCGACACGCTCTCACCCGATGGCGAGGCCCTGCCAAAAGCCGATCTCATCCTTTCCAACCCGCCCTTTGGCACCAAGAAGGGCGGCGGGCGCCCGACGCGCTCTGACTTCTCCATCACGGCCGATACGTCCAACAAGCAGCTTGCCTTCGTGGAACATATCGTCCGGGCCCTGAAACCCGGCGGCCGTGCCGCCGTGGTCATTCCCGATAACGTGCTGTTTGAGGACAATACCGGCCGCCGCCTGCGCAGCTGGCTGATGGAGCTTTGCGATCTGCACACCATCCTGCGCCTGCCAACAGGCATTTTCTACGCGCAGGGCGTCAAGACGAACGTGCTGTTCCTCACCCGTGGCAAAAGCGACAAGGGCAATACGAAGGCCGTGTGGGTGTATGACATGCGTGCCAATATGCCCGCCTTCGGCAAGACACGCCCCCTGACCGTGGCTGATTTTGCCGATTTCGAGGCGGCTTATGGCGATGACCCCTACGGCAAGGCCCTGAGGCAGGATCAGGGCGAGGACAGCCGCTGGCGCAAATTTACCCGCGCCGCCATCACGGAACGCAATGACAATCTCGACATAAGCTGGCTGCGTGACACCGAGACCGAAGCAGAAGAATCCCTGACCGAACCCGAAGACATCGCCGCCGCCATCATCGGGCATCTCAAGGCCGCGCTGGAGGAGATTGAGACACTATCCGAGGAACTGGAGCCGGATAGTGTGGATAAGGCGGTTTCGGTTGTGGAGGCCGCGGAATGAGTGATTTACCGCATGGGTGGGCTTGTGCGAATTTAGAAGAACTGACTGGCATCGACGGATTGGCCACTGACGGTGATTGGATCGAGAGTAAGGACCAAGACCCAGAAGGAGGAGTGCGTCTGATTCAGTTAGCTGATGTTGGCGATGGCAATTTCCGCGATCGATCTTCTCGATTTGTGACGGATCTGACAGCTGAGCGCCTTCGCTGCACCTATCTGAAGCAAGGAGATCTGTTGATCGCACGGATGCCCGATCCATTAGGGCGCGCATGTATTTTCCCAAGTTTAAGCTCTCCAGCCATAACTGCCGTCGATGTATTCGTTTGGAGGCGGGGAGCAAAAACTGCAACCTTCACTGAATGGGTCATGCACTCGATCAACAGCCCTATAGTCAGGGCCAATATTATTGACCAAGCTGGTGGAACGACTCGTCAACGTATAGCTGGTGGGCGCTTGAAGCAGCTGTCTCTTCGACTCCCCCCCCTCCCCGAACAACGGCGGATCGTGGCGAAGATCGACAGCCTTACCTGTAAATCCAGACGCGCCCGAGACCATCTCGACCACATCCCCCGCCTCGTCGAGAAATACAAACAAGCCATCCTCGCCGCCGCCTTCCGTGGCGATCTGACGCGGGACGTCACCGACCACAATTGTTCCCTTCTATCCGACAACGAGATAAATTCTCGTACACATCATCTAGACAAATTACCTCTTGGCTGGACGTGGTCATCCATCAAAACTGTGGGCCATGTCTCGGGCGGGCTTACTAAAAATTCGTCCAGAAGCTCCCTGCCCCAGCAGGTGCCCTACTTGAGAGTCGCCAATGTCTATGCGAACGAGCTGAGGCTCGTGGACATAGCATACATCGGATGTACAGACGGCGAGCTGCAACGAACGATGCTCAAGGCGGGAGACCTCCTTTTAGTCGAAGGAAATGGAAGTATCGAGCAAATTGGACGAGTAGCTATATGTAATTGCGAAATACCTGAGTGTTCGCACCAAAACCATATAATACGCGTTATATATGGCTCTCTCGTTAAGACAGATCTTGCTCTATACTGGCTAATTTCTCCATTATCTAGGAATAATATTGAGACGGTTTCTTCTTCTGGTTCAGGTTTACATACACTAAGCCTTTCAAAGGTCGGAAACCTGCCGATTCCTCTATGTTCGAGAGATGAGCAAACAAGTGTCATACTGCGTATCAAATCCGCCTTCGCATGGATCGACCGTCTCGCCGCCGATGCGACGAGTGCCCGCAAGCTAATCGACCATCTTGATCAGGCCGTATTGGCCAAAGCCTTCCGAGGCGAGCTGGTGCCGCAGGACCCGAATGACGAACCCGCCAGCGTGCTGCTCGACCGCATACGGGCGGAGCGCGAAGCCGCGCCGAAAGCCAGGCGCGGGCGAAAGAAGACGGCCTGAGCCTATGACCATTCCGACCTATCAGGAGGTGATGCTCCCCGTGCTGCGTCTCGCCGCCACAGGCGAACAGCGTGTGGCCGACGCCGCCGAGCATATTGCCAACCAACTCGGCCTGAGCACGGAAGAACGTGAAGAACTGCTCCCGAGCGGCAATCAGCGCGTGCTCCATAACCGCATCCACTGGGCAAAATTCTATATGGGCAAGGCGGGGCTGATCGCCTCGCCCAAACGCGGGCGGTTTGTCACCACCGAGGCCGGAAAAGCCTTGCTGAACACCAATCCCGCGCAGCTTGGTGTCCACGAGTTGAAAGCCTATCAGAGCTTCAATGATTTCTACGACAAGCCGAAGCCGGTGGAGAGCGAAACAAGCACCTTCGCCCCCGCAGACGCCGCGCCGCCTTCAATCGAAACCGCCACGCCGGAAGAGCAGATAGAGGCCGCATACCAAGCCATGCAGTCAGCCCTGCGGGCCGAACTGCTGGAACGCATCGTCCAGAACACGCCGGCGTTTTTCGAGCACCTCATTGTCAATCTGCTGATTGCCATGGGCTATGGCGGCTCGCAGCGAAGCGCTGCCACAAATCTTGGCCGGTCGGGCGATGGGGGTGTGGATGGTGTCATCAACGAAGACAAGCTGGGTCTGGACCGGGTGTATGTTCAGGCCAAACGCTATGCCGATACGACAATCGGCCGACCCGATGTGCAAGCCTTTGTGGGCAGTCTGGTCGGGCATGGCGCGACCAAGGGCGTGTTTGTCACGACATCGAGTTTCAGCGCTCAGGCGAGAGACTATGTCAAACATCTGAATCAGCGCGTCATTCTGATTGATGGCGACAGGCTGACCGACCTGATGATCGAATATGGCGTGGGCGTGCGCATCAACCGACAGATTGCGTTCAAGCGCGTGGATGAGGATTTCTTTGCCGAGGAGTGATACTGCCGAATTCCGCCCGACAAGTCCGCGCCCGGTGACAGTGCAAAGACATTTCACTCATCACAGGGCGCGAATCGTCGGCAGTCAGATAAGTGGACGTTTGGGAAAAGCACCAAATCCGTGAAACGACAAAAATCGTCTCGATCACGGCTTCGCGTGGTCGGCTGATGTAAACGTTTTGGCAAGCTGCCCACCGTGCGGGCAAACCATCTGCAAACTTTGCAATCCAGAGCGAGGGAACCCTTGGAAAATGGCGCGCCCTGCTGGATTCGAACCAGCGACCCACAGCTTAGAAGGCTGTTGCTCTATCCAACTGAGCTAAGGGCGCGTATCGCCATACCCTTGGTGGTGGTGGTCGGGGCGCCCGGACTCGAACCGGGGGCCTCTTGTACCCAAAACAAGCGCGCTACCAGGCTGCGCCACGCCCCGAACGCGCGGACCCTACCGCAACTCGCGGCAGGGTGAAAGATGCACTCTCGAAAAAACTGAAGAATTATCCGAGGTTACGCCCAAAAGTTAGGCGCCCAGGTTACGGGCCAGCGGCGGCACGAAGAGCGGCGCCGTGTCCCACGGAAAGAGCACCCAGGTATCCTGTGCCACTTCCATCACATACTGATCCGTATGCGGCTTGCCATTGGGCTTGGCGTAAAGGCAGGCGAAATGCGCCTTGGGCAACACATCGCGCACGACCTTGGCCGTCTCACCGGAATCGACCAGATCGTCGATCACCAGAAAGCCCTCGCCGTCACCGGCAGCAATCGGGGCTTTCACGACACGGGGTTCCTTCTGGTCCTGTGCGCTTTCGCCCGCATAGCTGATGACCGAAATGGATTCGACAAGACGGCAATCGAGCTCACGCGCGATAATGGCCGCCGGAATGAGCCCGCCCCTTGTGACAGCCACGATGCCCTTGAATTCGCCGCGCGCCATCAGGGCCGAAGCGAGGGTGCGGGCATCGCGGTGCAGCTGGTCCCAGGTGACGGTAGCGTAGTTGGTAGCCATCAGAACAGTTTTCCTCCATCTGGCACCCGGTGGTCCGGGCAGATCAGCACCATGTCGCCGGAGCGATCAGGCATGCCGAGCGCCAGCACTTGATTGACGGTCGTGTTTTGCAGCTGCGGGTTAACCACAGCGCAAACCTGCCTGCCAACCAGCTGCGGTGCCTTGTAGTTTCTTGCCAGGGTCATTGTGGCACGACGGACACCCAGATGGGCGCCAAAATCGATCCAGAGCAGCGTCTTGCCCCCCTCTTCCTGCGCCGAGGCGATGGTCCCGACGCGTATATCGGGCTGAACGGCCCCAGCCTGCACCGGGGCCGGAGACGATTCGGGGGCAATGTCGCTGTCTGAAGTCATGCGGCGGAACCTGCCTGCGCAACCCGTGAAATGCAATCGCGCAATCACCATGCTGCGCGGGCATTCTGACGCTTTTGGCCAGGTGGAAACCTGCGCTGATGCACGCTGCCGATTTTCATACACAACATTGCTGGATTACGGACGCTGTCTATAGTGACTGCGCCATGCCAGAGCCCCTTTCACCCGACGCTTCGCCCCCTCCTCCCTCCGACGCGCTGCGCGATATCATCGGGCTCAGGCCCTTTCTCGCCGGTCGCACACTCTCTGCCCTGTCTGCACAGGTGCTTGCCGTCGCAGTTGCCTGGCAGACCTATGCCCTGACCCATAGCGTCACAGCGCTTGGCCTTATCGGGCTCGCCCAGTTCCTGCCCATGCTCGCGCTGGTCTTCATCTCGGGCCATGTGGCTGATCGCTATAATCGCAAGCGTATCGTGCAGATCTGTCAGGCGATCGAGGTGTGCGGTGCGCTTCTCATGGCCTTCGCCACCATGACGGGCCAGCTGGCGCCTTGGGCGCTCTATGCACTCGTTGCGTGTTTCGGGGCACTTCGGTCCTTCGAGGGGCCCTGCCAGCAGACCTTTCTGCCCTCAATCGCCACCCCGGCACAGTTCCCGCGGGCAGCGGCGCTGTCATCCTCCCTGTTCCAGACAGCCTCGATCATTGGCCCGTCCCTGGGCGGACTGCTCTACGGCATGGGCGCGGATTTCTGCTATCTGACCTGCGCCTGCGGCTTTACCATCGCGCTGGTCTCGACCTCTTTGCTCAGGCTGAAGCCCTATATGGGCAATCGTTCGCCCATGAGCCTCGAATCGCTGTTCGGGGGCATCGCCTTCCTCAAACGTCGGCGCGATCTGCTGGGGGCGATCTCACTCGATCTGTTCGCGGTGCTACTGGGCGGGGCAACGGCCATGCTCCCTGTCTATGCCGATGATATCCTGCATCTTGGCCCCATAGGGCTTGGCATACTCCGGGCCTCACCGGCTGTGGGGGCGCTCATGGGCTCGCTGGTGCTTGCCCGCTACCCGCTCAAATCTCATGCTGGCCCCATCATGTTTGCTTCTGTCGGTATTTTCGGCATCGCCACGATTGTGTTTGGCGTCTCGCATTCTCTCACCCTCTCCGTCCTCTCCCTGGCCGTGCTGGGCGCTGCTGACGTGGTGAGTGTGGTGGTGCGCGGTGCCCTCACACAGCTTGCCACGCCCGATGGCATGCGGGGCCGTGTTTCCGCCGTAAACATGCTGTTTATCGGCTCAAGCAATCAGCTGGGTGAATTCGAGAGCGGTATGCTGGCGACAGCCATCGGCACTGAAGCCGCAGTTGTGGCAGGCGGCATTGGCACGCTTGTCGTCGCGGGGCTCTGGATCAGGATGTTCCCGCGCCTGTGGGCGCTGGATCGCCTTGATACGATCACACCAGATGAAACATGAATTTTGAAGGAGAAATGCCTGGCTCCCGAAGTAGGACTCGAACCTACGACCCAGCGATTAACAGTCGCTTGCTCTACCAACTGAGCTATTCGGGACCGGCGAGGCACTATCTAGCGAAAGCTTTTCATGGGGTAAACCCCCCTTTGTCATTTTTTTTGCATATGGAGTTTTTCTTCTGATGGCAGCGCCCTCCCGCCGACTTGTTCTCATGGGTGCAGGCGGCATCATTCTCGCTACAGTCCTGCAATCACGGCATGTTTTCCATCATCGCACACAGATCGCGACAGATGGCAAAGCACGGCGCGTGCGGCTGGCCTGGCCAGAACCTGACTATGATCCCCTGCTCTGGCTGTGCCAGCAGGGGCTTTTCGGTCGCTACAATCTGCAGGTCGAGATTGTTGAGGTTGGGGGCGGAAACAGCGCGATCGATGCCGTATTGAACGGCCGCGCTGATGCGGCCCTGAGCCCCCTGCTCGATTGGCTGCCCGTACTTTATCAGGACGACGCCGAGGACCTGCCGGCGAAACTGGCCTGCGGCATCAGGGGCGGCAGCTATCGGCTTCTGGTGCGACGCGACCTGAAGCTGCACAAGGTGGCTGACCTCGCTGGAAAGAAGATTGGTGTCGTGAGCCTGGAGGGAGCCGACCGACGATTCGTCAGCATCCAGCTGCGTCGCCGCGGGCTGCATCCTACCGATTCGGTGCATTGGGTTGCCATTCCTGCAGATGACATGGCCGATGCCCTGCGCGCAGGCGAACTCGATGCCGTTGCCATACATGACCCGATGGGATGGCGAATCCTGCAACAGACCAAGGGAGTCAGCTGGAACATGCTCGACAGCATGACGGGGGCCGAGCGCGACAGAATCGACCTAACACTCGGTATCGCAACCAGGGCTCTTGCTCAGGATCCCGGCCTCGCTGCCGCCCTCACCGCCGCGCTCAGCGATGCCCAGCACGAATTCCCTGCACATCGCGATGAGCTGGCGCTGCTGTGGGACAAGGACAAGGACGCACCGGACGATGCAAAGGGCATGCTGGATCGCGAAATTACCAGCCATCCGGTCACGGGGCATCCACTTCGTGTGCAGGTCGAGCAATATGTGGACGAGCTCAAACTGCTCGGCCTGATGCAGGACGCCGATAACGCAACCGATATCGCTCATCGTATCTGCCTGCCCGTCTGATCCGGGGTTTTCGCAAGGCTTGGATACGGGGGTGAGGCCCCGCGGTGTCTGACGGCGCTGTGACGCGCCGAGCCATGAGACATTGGGCGGGGGCTCGTCTCAGAGGGGCAAGAAAGATATTTGTGTCGGCACGCAATGGCCGGGGCCATCAGCCCCGCTCGATAGCCTCGCGTCCCGCAGTGGCAAGCTGGTCCACGCGTTCATTGTTGACGTTGCCGCTATGACCGCGCACCCAGAGCCAGGTCACATGGTGGCGCTTCTCCGCTTCCAGAATACGCTGCCACAGATCCATGTTCTTGACCGGATCACCCGCCGCATTGCGCCAGTTGCGTCTTACCCAGCCGGTATGCCAGCGCGTGATGCCATTGCGCAGATACTCGCTGTCGGTGTGGAGCGTTACATGACAGGGCCTGTTGAGCGCCTCAAGCGCCTCAGCCGCTGCCGTGAGTTCCATGCGGTTATTGGTGGTTTCGGGTTCGCCACCCGAAAGCTCACGTTCATGCCCGTTGGCACAGAGCAATGCGCCCCAGCCTCCAGGTCCCGGATTGGGGCGGCATCCCCCATCGGTCCAGATCTCGACCTGCGGCGCGCCCTCGGGGAGCGGTGCCTTGGCTGCCTCAGACATGGAGCAACCCCTTCGCATTCTCGCGCCAGGCTCGAAGCCTGTGATGATAGGCCAGCGGGTCCTTGCGTGTGACGATCGCATCCGCTGGCGTGTTGACCCAGTCAAAGAGCCGGGTCAGCAGGAAACGGATGGCAGCCCCCTGAACGAGCGCCGGCATGGCCGCCTTTTCCTCAACCGCGAGCGGCCGCACGGATTGATAGCCTCCCATCATCCCGGCAATGAGCGCGGGCGAGGCTGTCTGCTCGTCGGGAAAGCACCAGGCATTGAGGCAGATCGCCAGATCATAGGCATAGAGATCGGTGCAGGCGAAATAGAAATCGATCAGCCCGGAGACATTCCCGCCCTCAAAAAACACGTTGTCCGGGAAAAGATCCGCATGAATCTGCCCCTGCGGGAGGGTCCCTTCCTGCGGCCACGCCCCCAGCACGTCGGCAATGGCAAGCTGAAGCTCTTCAGTCAGGCCAGGATACAGGCTGTCGCCTGCGCCGTGGCAGGAGTTGAGCAACGGCTGCCAGGCCTGCGGACCAAGACTGTTTTCACGACGTGCCCGAAAGCCGTCCCCCAGCAGATGCAGCCGCGCCAGCGCCTGACCCAGCGAGAAGCACGCCCCCGCCGTGATCGTGGCAATCGGTCGGCCGGTGAGAAAGGTCGTGATCGCTGCCGGACGATCCATGAGCCGACGCAGGGCGACGCCGTCACGCGCAATCACCGGGGTCGGGCATTTGAGACCACGACGGGCAAGATGCTGCATCAGGCCAAGAAACCAGGGTAGCTCGGCCTCATTCATCCGCTTTTCATAGAGGGTGAGGATTGCGCGCCCGGCTTCGGTCTCGATCAGGTAATTGGTGTTCTCGACACCCTCGGCGATCCCATCCACGCTCTTGAGCGGACCGAGATCGTATTCCGCCAGAAAAGCCTCAAGCGTCTCTGGCGGGATGGTTGTATAAACCGCCATCGATTCAGGCGGACAGAAAAGCGTTCATGCGTGTACCGCCAGATCTCAGACGGGTTCGCCGAGCGGGCTGGGCAGACGGAACGCGACGTTTTCCTTCTTCACGATACGCTCCTCGATATCGAGCTTATAGCGAGTCGAGAGGGCATCGACCATTTCCTGAACCAGCGATTCAGGTGCCGAGGCCCCTGCCGTGATCCCGACCGTGGTAACACCTTCAAGCACGCTCCAGTCGAGCGCCGCCAGCTTGGGCACGAGAAGCGCACGCTTGGCGCCCGAGCGCTCGGCCACTTCACGCAGACGCTGCGAATTCGACGAGTTGGGCGAGCCAATCACGATCACCAGGTCGCTCTCCGGCGCAATGGCCTTCACGGCCTCCTGACGATTGGTGGTGGCGTAGCAGATATCTTCCTTCTTCGGCCCTTCGATGAGCGGGAAACGCTCACGCAGAATCGCGACGATCTCTGATGTATCATCCACCGAAAGTGTCGTCTGGGTGATAAAGGCAAGACGCGTCGGGTCGGCGGGCTGGACGGTACGGGCTTCTTCCGCATCGTTGATAAGCGTCACGGCGCCGTTGGGCAGCTGGCCCATCGTGCCGACGACTTCAGGATGGCCTGCATGGCCGATCATGAGGATATGACGGGCATCGGGGCCACCACCGGCAAAATGGCGCTCGGCTTCACGATGCACTTTCGAGACCAGTGGGCAGGTCGCATCTAGGTAAAGCAGGTTGCGACGCTGCGCCTCGGCCGGAACCGATTTCGGCACGCCATGCGCCGAAAACACGACATGGCCATCCGCAGGGACCTCGTCGAGCTCCTCGACGAAGATCGCGCCCTGCTCCTCAAGATTCTCGACAACAGTGCGGTTATGCACGATCTCGTGGCGGACATAGACAGGGGCGCCATAACGGCGGATGGCTTCTTCCACCACGCGGATGGCCCGGTCCACGCCAGCACAGAAGCCACGCGGCCCGGCCAGAAGAACGCGAAGCGTTTGTGCCCCGGACGCCTGCTCCGAGGTCTCTTGCGGGCGTGAAGTGGTCAAGGTGTCGGGCATGGTGTTCCCCAATCTCACGGCAGGCGGTATATGCGAACAAGCCCCATGGCAGCACGCATGTCAGATGATGCAACGCTTCGCGATATGGGCTCGCATATGGGAGCTACGCAACCCGTTGCCAGTATGCAAGCCCATGATTGATATGAGCCCGTGATTGCATGATCATTTGGCGTTGTGTCGCCACCATACCATACCGGGCTCGGTTTCCGCACCGGTGAATAGACGAGAGCCTTGTTCATGACCAGATATGCCCGCCAGTTCCTCCCTCTGCTCGCCATACTCGGCACGGGCACAGCCCTTACAGCCTGCAATCAGGACGATCAGAGCGCCTTTGCCCCTGTCTGCCCTCCGGTCGAAATCCTGAGTTCGGCAGCCGATTATTATCAGTATGATGGCCATGGACTGGATGCAGGCAGCCTCGTGACCCATGCGGCCATGAGCGGTCTGACCGGCAATTGTGAAGGCGCACCCAAGAAAACCGTTCGCTCACGCCTCAGCCTGGGCATTACGGTCGAGCGCGGCCCGGCCTCTGATGGCAAGGATATCGTCCTGCCCTATTTCGTGGCCGTGATGCGCGACGGCAAGATTATCGACAAGAAGGAATTCGAGGTTCCTGTCTCGTTTGCCGGCAACCAGTCCACCGTCTCGCTGCGTACGCCGGTACGCATCATCGATGTGCCAGCGTCGCCCGATCTGCAACTGACCAACTACTCCCTGAAGATCGGCTTCCAGCTCAGCCGTGAACAGCTTGACTACAACCAGACCCATCTGCGCCCGGCAAAATTCACTGCCCACACGAATTAAACCACATATCTATATAGTGTTTTTATAGAAACACTTTATATCTTCGTTTTATGCTGATACGCTGGGGAACCATCTTTCTCCGGAACGTTTCGTCATGCGCCCATATCCTGCCCTGCCTGCCCTGCTCCTGCTTGCAGGCTCGCTTCCCTGCGCCGCGCATGACGAAACCATCAATCAGGTCAAGACAGGCCGCACGGCGACGACCGCCACATCGGTTTCACGCCAGAAACCACGCGTTGATCCGACGGCCGCCGATGAACAAGTGACGGTAAGCGGCACCAGCCGACCCGAGATCCAGAACTTTCCCCATGCCGGGCCGGTGGGGCAGCCGCGACGCGTGACCCCGCTTCAAAACCGTCCCCCGCACGGGACGCAGGGTGACTGGGGTGTTTTCACGCGGGGAAACGGTGAATCTGCCGGGTTCGGCCCGATAGGCCGCTACGGTGTCGCCCCCTGGGCGGAAGACTGGTCTTTCCTGCGTGACAGGAAGCGCCATGATGATCTGTTCGATGCCATCAAATATATCCCGCTCAATGCCAGTGGCCGCTGGTGGCTCAGCTTTTCCGGCGAAACCCGCCTGCGCAACTGGTCGGAGGAGACGCCCTTTCTCGGGACACGTGGCCCGGCTGGCTCGGGGCGATTTGCCGTGCGCAACCTCTACGGTGCCGACCTTCACCTGGGCGAGCATGTGCGCTTCTTCGGCCAACTCATTAATGGTGATGCGGCTGGCTGGGGCGGTTTTGGCTACAACACCACCTATCGCAAGCGCCTCGACCTGCAACAGGGGTTCGTGGAACTGCGCTCCAGGCTTGCTGGCGCAAAGGCCGGGGTGATTGTGGGGCGTCAGCAGTTTCTCGATGCGCCATCCTATATTCTCTATAACCGTGAGACGCCCAACGTTCCCCTCTCCTGGAACGGTGTGCGTGGCTATGCCATCTGGCCGCGCCTGCGCGCAGATGTCTACGATTTCGTCGGCACGAATGTGACGTTCAACAAGATGTTTCATGACCGCGTGGACTGGAGCACCCGTCTGCACGGTATCGACGTGACCTGGGCACCGCCTTCCTTCTCTCTTGGGGCAGAGCGCGTGTCGTCCTTTCTCGACCTCTTCCTGATTGCCTTTCGCCTGGGCGGCAGTTCGGCGGCTCTCGCCTATAACCGGTCGACGCTCAACGGAACGACGGCGCGTCAGGATTACGGATTTCGCTGGTATGGCGGCGCGCCATCCTTTGAATTCTCGGTTGGCGGGCTCTATCAGGGGGGCAGTTTCGAGCTTAACCGTACCGGACAGAACCGGGCTGTCTCGGCTTATGCCTTCAACGCCATTGCCGGCTACCGCCATACACCCTCGCCACTACATCCCTTTATCGGTGTGCAGGCCGATTTGTATTCCGGTGGTTCCTCAAAAAGCAATAACGGCACCATCGGCACCTACATCGCCCCGTTCAACCCTCAGACGAACTATCTTGATACCACGACCTATATTGCACCAAGCAACCTCGTGAGCCTGTCGCCGGTCCTGCGTATCACGCCACGCAACTGGCTCAGCCTTCAGTTTAAAAGCCCGTTCTTCTGGCGTGAATCGACGGATGATGCTGTTTACGGTCCCTCGGGCGCTTACACGTTCAATAACCTGCATGGCGGGTTTATCGGCGTTGTGCCGCAGGCCTCGCTGACGCTACAGCTCAATCGTCACCTCACATGGACCCAATATGGGGCGCGCTTCTTCGGCTCGGACGGGTTGCGCGCAGCCGGTGGCAAGAGCGGAAGTTACTACCAGTCCAACTTCGTCTTTCGTTTCTGATCGCTTCGTCGTAGGACCAGTTCCTTACGAAATCGACACAGAGAGACAGCATGAGCAAGGCGACACGAGAATTAACCATAAGAGGACTCATTCTCGGCGCTCTGATCACGGTCATCTTCACAGCGTCCAATGTCTATCTTGGCCTCAAGATCGGCCTGACCTTTGCCTCATCCATTCCGGCGACTGTCATCTCCATGGCGGTGCTGCGGGCCCTCGGTGGCAGCACGATCCTGGAAAACAATCTGGTCCAGACACAGGCTTCGGCAGCGGGAACGTTAAGCTGCGTGTTTGCCACCATCCCCGGTCTGGTCATGATCGGATTCTGGGGCGGCTTTCCGTTCTGGCAGAGTTTCTTCATCACCCTGCTCGGTGGCGCGACGGGTGTCCTGTTCACAATCCCCCTGCGCCGCGCACTGGTCACCCATAGCGCCCTGCCATACCCTGAAGGCGTTGCCTGCGCCGAGATCCTACGCGTCGCCTCCCCCGAGGGAAACCAGCAGGCGCTCAGATCCCTGATCCGCGGCAGCGTGCTTGCTGCCGTCGTGACATTCATGAGCACCGGCTTGCGCGTAATGCAGGATGGCTGGAGCCTGACGCTCAGTCTCGGCCAGTCCATCTTCCGCCTGCAAGGGGCGTACTCCTTTGCGCTCATCGGTACGGGCTATCTGGTCGGGCTGACAGGCGGGCTCGCCATGCTGGGCGGCGTGGTGCTGGGCTGGGGAATTACCGTGCCCTGGCTCACGGCCATTCTGCCCCACCCGGCTGGCGTTTCGGCCACCGATTTCGCGACTGGAATATGGGTACACAAGGTGCGGTTCATGGGCGCTGGCACAATCGCCATCGCGGCACTCTGGACCGTTGGTTCCCTGCTTGGTCCCGTCGCGCGTGGCCTGAGGGAAGCCTTTTCTGGCACGCATCGCCAGACACTGGATGAGACGGACCGCGACCTGCCCCCCGCCATCATGAACATCCTGCTCGCAGCGCTCGTTCTCGGATTGGGCGCTTTGTTCACGCTCTTCCTGTGGCCCGTCACACCGCATGATTTCCTGCTGGTGGTCATGCTGGCTCTGGGCCTCGCTGCCTGTCTGTTCATCGGGTTTCTTGTGGCCAGCGCCTGCGGCTACATGGCCGGGATTATCGGATCATCCTCCTCTCCCATTTCCGGCATCTCGATCATCAGTGTCGTGGCGCTCTGCATGGCCCTGATGGGGCTCGAAGCCCTTCATCTGGTGCCGGGCGCACTCTCGGCCCATGACCAGCATATTGCCATTGCCTATATCCTGTTCGTGCTTACGGCCCTAACCGGCTCGGCCGCGATTTCAAACGACAATCTGCAGGATCTGAAAACCGGCCAGCTTGTCGGTGCCTCCCCCTGGAAGCAGGAAATCGTGCTGCTGATTGGCTGCGTGGTAGGCGCCCTGATCATCCCGCCCGTATTGAACGTGCTGTATCAGGCCTATGGTTTTGTCGGCACAATGCCTCGTCCGGACATGGATCCCACACGTGCACTCGCTGCACCGCAGCCCGCCCTCATGGTCGATCTGGCGCGCGGCATTCTGCTGCATAATCTCGACTGGACCATGATCCTGATCGGTGCTGCGATTGGTGCCGCCCTGATCGTGATTGACCGCCTGTTCAGGCTGCGTAATCTCGCCCTCCCCCCGCTGGCCGTAGGAATGGGCATCTATCTCCCAGCCGATGTGTCGGTCACTATCGCCATCGGCGCTGTAATCGGTCGGCTATTTGACAAGGCCCATCGTAACGACGTGCATGACGATGACAGTGCCGGCACAATGATCGCCTCGGGCTTCATCGTTGGTGAGAGCCTGATCGGTGTCGTGGTTGCCGTGCTGAGTGGCATGAGCGGCCACGGCGATCTCCTTGCGTTGCCGGTCGGCGCAGGGGTCACGCAGATCGTTGGTCTGGCCGTGTTTGCGGCAAGCCTGATCTGGTTCGCGCGCCAGCTGTCACGTTCACGCGGGCAGGAATAGAAATGCGTGGAATGGCAGGCGCGCGAGGATAGGGTGCCTTTGGCCCACGCACGATGAGAACCTGACGACCTGGTATGAGCCCATGAACTCAGAAGCCCTGAACGGGCAGCCGGACTCAGCATCCGGTTGTCAGCAACCTGCCATTTACCCACAACATCAAAAGAAGCGACCTTAGTCTTTCCACCACTGGACAGGCTCAGGCTCATGCGCTGGCTCAGCCGGCAGTCGCGCCTTTGGCGGACGCCCAGGGCCACGGGTCTTTTTCACCACGATTTCTTCGGTTGAGGCGACATGCTCGGCAATGGCTTTAGGGACCGCCACTTGCGCCTGCAGCCGCTCAATCATGATCTGCGCGTCAAGCAGGGCCTGCTCGGCATCGACGCAGCGCGTCTTGAGCTCTTTGACATGCAGTTTTTCATGTACAAGATGCGTCTCAAGCGTACGCAACTGCACCTGCGCATCACTTAACTCCCGCTGCACGTCCTCGGCGCGTCTTTGCTCCAGCTTGAGAAGGTTGCGCAGACGGTTGATTTCGTCACTGCTATCATCACCCTGCATCGGCATAGCCCGTTGCGCCATGCGTGAGCCCTGGTGATGCTCGACAACGACCTGCCCTTCCTGGACAAAGCGACGACGACGCGGCTCGACAGAAGATTTGGCATGATTTGTGTGAGTGCCGCGTTTGCGGCCACTGGTACCAAGACGTTCAAGCGCAAGACGCAAGGAGTCCTCGCTGATTTCACTTTCTGAACGATCTTCTTTATTTGATAAATCCGGGTTCATATCCACTTTACTTCATCCGGTCGAAAAATACTAATTTATCCACCACAAAATAACTACACTCTTCATCAGAAATATAATTAATCTCACAGCAATGATTCAGAGAGATTGATCTAGACAAACTTCTAGACCATTGACTTTTCGTTGTCACCTTGACGACACTCGGCGAAATACGCTGTTTGTGGGAGCGTAACAAATCAAATCCCAACAAGTACTTCTCATTAACCCTCAATCAATCTCGCGAATTATATCCCATGATATGATTATGCTTGCACATGCCCATATGGCGAAAACAAATCAACTTACAGGTGCGATTTGCACTCGATCCCAAGCTGCGGGCTGTCATGTGACATATTAACGTATATCACAGATATTTGTCCGACCACATAGCGACTTGCCAATCTAGCGGGAACTTTTTCACGAAAATCTGTCCATCATTGACGATAAGAGCGCAAACGCGGTTACCCACGACCTGCTGACCATTGGCAGCACTCATGCAGCGACACGTTGCGAGGCAGGTGTTATGCCTCGCGCGGCTGCCACAACACGTCTTTGCGGCCATCATCGTTAAAGTGCCGCGCAAGAACGAAAAAATAATCCGAAAGACGGTTGAGGAACGTTACGCCGCCTGCAAGTCGCGTCTGATTCAACGTGACAAGGCGCCGCTCTGATCGACGGGCGATGGTACGCGCCAGATGCGCCCAGCCCGCTCCATCTGTTCCCCCTGGCAATACGAAACTTCGCAGGGGCTCCTGCCCCTGCCGTAACCGTTCGATCTCGTTCTCCAGCCAACAGAGCTCGGCTTCGATATCGTTCATACCAATGTTACGGGCCGGGATGCACAGCACTGCCCCGATATCGAACAGCGTATTCTGGATACGAGCGAGTTCGTCCGCAAAGGCCCCGATAAGGCGTACCAGACCAATCACTGCATTGAGTTCATCGACACAGCCCATCGCCTCGATCAACGGATCATCCTTGCGCACGCGCTCGCCATCGCCGAGGGATGTCATCCCGCCATCACCACCGCGCGTCACGATCCGATCGAGGCGTACGCTCATCGGTGCGTGCCAGACCGATGCTTGCGCGTTGCGAGTTGCGGCAGCCAGCTGAAAGCTGAAGAGATGTAGCGCTGATCGAGTTTCTGCAGATCGGTCGCTGCAGCTTTCACATCGCTGTCCTTGGTGGTGGTAAACACCGTACCAATGGATGCCTGATTGGCCTGGGCGTCGTCGCGTATCGCCGTCATATAGGCGCGATCGAATGCGGGGCCGTGCAGCTTTGACAGTCGGTCTGTCTTCTCCTGATCGGCGGCCAGCACGGTGGTGGTGAGAGCAAGGTCATGCTTGCCAGCCAACGTCGACAGCGTCTTACGATGCGCCTCATAATCCTTCAGTGCGTCCTGACCCAGCGTTTTCACGTCGCTCGATCGAGCATGGTCTACCGTCAGCTTTGCCAGAGCAATTTCCGTAAGGTCGTGCTCATTGGCCTGCTGCAGGAAGGCGGCATCGGCCGTCGTAAAGGGCGGGGCCTTGTCCGGGAGCGGAGGCAACTTCGGATAGGCCGGCGTGCAGGCACAGAGCGGCAAAAGCGCAAGACCAACACGCAGCTCAGGTCTCAATCCGAATTTCATGGGCATTCCCTTTTTCTCGTTATCCCGGCGGTGCAACGCGTGTGGTAAAGGTTTGTTTTCCCGACCGAACCGCGTAGCGATGAAGAGTGTGCTTCCCATGATGAGATGGCAACGTTTGATTCTGACCTTGGCGGGGCTGTCTGGCTGTACCGGTGTCATGCTGGCTGCGCTTGATGCCCATCTGCCGGATACACACTTCATCCCCGGCGGCAGAGCTATGCTGGCACGAGGCGTTGAGATGCTCATGTGGCACACCATTGCGCTCATGGGTATTGCCCTGAGCGGCTGGAACGGCCTGCGCTGGGCGGCCTATCTCATGGCGCTCGGCATGGTCCTGTTTGTTGCCCCGGTGGTGACGCTGGCCCTGAACGGGCCAGCCCTCGGTTTCATTGCACCCTGGGGCGGCACGCTCACGATGCTGTCTTGGCTGCTGCTTGCCGTGCTGACGTGGCTTTCTCAGCGCCGGAACCGCGACAACGCGTAGACCAGGCCGGTCTGCACAGCCAGAGCCACGATGAAGCACGCCATCATGATTCCGATCAGAATAAGCTGCTCACGCCCGAGGCTCGTGTCGATGCCAAGCAGCGCATAGAGCTTCTGCCAGATTTGCGTGCCTGCAACGAACTGCACACCGTGGGAGAGAAAGGGTACAAAACGGATCAGGCAGGCGAGGACGAGTGTCAGACCGACAAGCCCGATGGTACGCAGCAGGGTCGTGGTGATCGAGACCTCTGTACCCGGATCGCTCACGGGCTGGCGCTGTTTCATGATGCGTTCCTCGCTCTCTTGTATTCCCACGGGACAGGAAACATTTCATACTCTGTCAGACTTTCAACCCCTCGC
Source organism: Asaia sp. A2 (assembly GCF_057319415.1). Taxonomy (NCBI): domain Bacteria; kingdom Pseudomonadati; phylum Pseudomonadota; class Alphaproteobacteria; order Acetobacterales; family Acetobacteraceae; genus Asaia; species Asaia sp. A2. The sequence goes on along the minus strand of NZ_JBXWTO010000002.1, from coordinate 32,708 downwards.
CATCGGACAAGCGCTTTTATCTCCGGGCCCCTGGCCCAGCTGTCCTGCCCCAATGCCCCTGCCAACCGAAAGGCCCGCCTCGTGTTCCAACGCAAATTCGGTGTTTTGACGTCCCTTGCCCTCGGTCTCTCGACGCTCTCGGTGGCGGCTCCTGCCTTTATCAGCAATGTGGCCTATGCTGAAGACGGACCGCCCGCGCCGCCGGTACTCGACAAGGATGTGCAGATCACACCGGCGAAGGATGTCTATCCTGATATCGCGTTGGCCAAGACACAGGTTGAGGAAGCCTTCGCCACTGCGGCTCGTACCAAGCGCAAGGTGCTGATCGATTTTGGCGGCAACTGGTGCCCTGACTGCCGCATGCTCGCCGGCATCTTCGAGCAGCCCGAAGTGGCGCAGTGGCTCGAATCGCAATTTGTTGTCGTGCCGGTCAATGTCGGTCGCATCGACCAGAATCTTGACATCGCCAAGCAATACGGCGTGACCATTCACGAAGTGCCCACAGTCCTGATCGTTACACCCGGGCGCACCCTGCTCAATGCCGATGGGGCGAACACGCTGGGCAATGCCCGTGCCATGTCCACACAGGCCGTTCTTGATCTGCTGGACAAGTGGAATCGTCGCGGCTAACGCGCCCGATCGCGCCGACCTGCCCCGAACCACGGATGCCAAGGGGCTGGGTCGACGCGATACCTGATCCGGCTGCGCCGGATCAGTGTGCCGGCGTCACATCATGAGCATCTGCTCGGCCTCGTGCACAATCTCAGCCAAGGCATCGTCCTCGAACGGCACAGTCAGCCCGGCCTGACGCACGATGGTGCAGAAAGCCTCGCTCCCGCCGACCTCGCAGAGGCCGCGATACAGATCGAGCGCGCGTGGCGCATCGACCTGGGCAATCAGCCAGACCTGCAATGCCACGCACAGCGCGAGCGTATAATCGATATAATAGAACGGCGAATTATAAATGTGGCGCTGGGCCTGCCAGCGGCCGCCCTTGGCCGGATAGGCCAGATCGCCCCAGTCCCGCCAGGGCATATACTGCTGTTCCAGACGCCGCCATGTTGCGTGGCGTTCCTGCGGCGTCATATCCGGGTGGGCGTAAATCTCGTGCTGGAAATGATCCACACAGGCGCCGTAGGGCAGGAAGCACAGGCTCTCGATCAGGTGCAGTCGGCGATAACGCTCGCCTGCCCCATCTTCCACCAACAAGTCGATTTCTGGCCAGGTCAGGAACTCCAGCCCCATCGAATGGATCTCGGCTGCCTCCATGGTGGGCCAGAGCATGTCAATTACCGGTTGTGAGCGGCTTTTCCAGTTCTGATAGGCGTGCCCCATCTCATGGGTGAAGACGCCGATATCGCCATGTGTTCCGTTGAAATTGGCAAAGATGAATGGCGTACCCTGCGTCGAAAACGACGTACAGAAGCCACCCCCGGCCTTCCCCCCACGGTTTTTGAGATCGACATAGTCGCGCTCGACCATTTCAGCGAAGAACGCGGCCATTTCTCCGCTTTCATCGAGGCGCGAGAACATCTCGCGGGCACGGGTGATCATCAGATCATAATCACCAGCCGGGCCAGGATTACCCCGTGGATCGACCAGGGCCTCATCCCAGGCCTTCAGACTGTCCCAGCCCATTTCAAGCTGTCGGCGTTGCAGCAGGGCCTGAACCAACGGTGTTACATGGGTGGCAATACGCTCGCGGAAACGGGCCACATCTGGGGCCGTGTAATCCGTGCGCCGCATGCGGCGGTAACCTAGCTCGACATAGGAGTTGAACCCGAGCGTCTGGGCCATTGCGACACGTACGCGCACCAGATCGTCGAAGATCCGGTCCAGCGTCTCACCATTTGCTTCGTAAAAGCTCCAGCGCGCCGCTTCAGCCTCATGACGCGTGGCCCGATCCGACTCCTGCTGGAATGGTTCGATGCCGGAGAGGTTGTGCGTTTCACCACGAAACGGAATCTCGGCCGCCGCGAGAAGCGCCGTGTACTCCGCACAAAGGCGGGCCTCTTCCGCCAGCATACTCTCGATACGCTCGTCGAAGGTGGTGATATCGGCCTCCCACAAGGAAAGCACATGGGCGGAGAGATGCTTCGCGGTCTCTTCTCGCGACGCGAGGAGGCGCTTCTTGATATCGGTCTCTAGCCCGGTCGCGTAAGGCGTCAGCGTATCGGCGTAGTTGCGAGCCGCCACATAATCGGCATTACGCGTATCCTGCGCGAAACGCAGTTCGACCAGCGCGGACCAGGATTCATAGGCGCGGCGCTGCGTATCGAACAGGGTGATGGCAGAAGCGATATCACCGGAATCGAGTGTCTCGCCAATAACCGCGTAAGCCTGATCGAGGCTCTCACGGCTCGGGGTGGGAAAATCAAGCGTATTGAATTCTGGAAAGGGTGTGATCATGCCTTATGGTCGCATCCCCCGGAGCGCACGTCCAGACGGCGCCCTTCTAGTCGGAGCAGGTTTGACCCGCACCCGGTTTGACAACCCTAAGGGCAATACTGCCCCCATAATAATGGTCAGGCCAGCGTATCGAGAAAATACGAGAGACGCTGACAGGCTTCACGCAGCATATCATCCGAGGCGGCGACGGAGAGACGGATATGACCGGGCTGACCGAAGGCACTGCCCGGCACCACACTCACATGCGCTTCCTCCAGAAGCGCCTCGGCAAACGCAACATCATCAATCAGAACGCGTCCCTTGGCTGTGGTCTTGCCCAGCGCCGCACCAATGCCCGGAAACGCGTAGAAAGCCCCCTCCGGCATGGCGCAGGAAACATGCTTCATGGCGCGCAGGGCCGTGACAACAATGTCGCGCCGCTGCTGATACACATCACGCATGGTATCGCGTCCCGCCGCCGGTGTGGCCAGCGCGGCCACTGCCCCCGCCTGCGCCAGCGTGCAGATGCCTGACGTCGCGTTGCTCTGGATGCTCGTCATGGCCTTGATCAAGGGCTGAGGCCCACCACAAAACCCGACACGCCATCCAGTCATGGCATAGGCCTTGGCCATGCCATTGATCGTCAGGATGCGGTCTTTCAGATCCGGCGCAACAGAAGCAAGAGACACATGACGGCGTCCGTCGAAAGTCAGATGCTCATAGATCTCATCGGCCATGACCAGAACATGCGGCGCGTCACGCAGTACAGCGGCGATCGCCTCCAGATCATCGCGTTCGAGAATGGCCCCGCTGGGATTGTTCGGGAAATTCAGGACCAGCCAGCGTGTGTGCGGCGTAATCGCAGCGCGCAAAGCTTCGGCACGCAGTCGAAACCGATCGCTCTCAAGGCAGGGTACCGGTACCGCAACGCCGCCCATCATCTGCGCAATGATCGGATAACTCACCCAATAGGGCACGGGGACAATCACCTCATCGCCCGGGTCGATGGTTGCGGCAAAGGCATTGTAGATGAGCTGCTTGCCACCATTGCCGATCAGAATCTCTTCCGGTGCGTAGCTTAGCCCGTTTTCGTCGAGAAATTTCTTCGCAACGGCGGCCTTGAGCGCGGGCTGACCGCCAACGGGTGGATATTTCGTATCGCCGCGCAGCCCCGCCTGATAGGCCGCCTCCACTGCCTCAGGCGGTGAAGGAAAATCGGGCTCGCCCAATGCGAGGGAAATTACGTCCACACCCGCCGCACGCAGGGTGCGCGCCTTGGCGGACATGGCTATGGTGGCAGGCTGCGGCAGGCCGTGCAGGCGCTGCGCAAGACGAAAACTCACTGCTTCAGCTCAGAGCGGCGCAGAAGCGCTGGATACGGGTGCAAGCCTCGCGCAGGCTCTCGGTATCGGTCGCATAAGAGATACGGAAATATCCAGGCGTCAGGAAGGCGCTGCCATGGACAGCGGCAACACCCGTCTCCTCAAGCAGTTCAGTGACAAAGACCTCGTCATTCTCGATGACCTTGCCGGACGTTGTCTTCTTGCCGATCAGCCCCGCGATGGAGGGGAACACATAGAATGCGCCCTCTGGTCTTGTGCAGGTCAGACCCGGTGCCTGAGCCAGCATGGACAGGACGAGATCGCGTCGGCCCTGATAGACTGACACCATCTCACCGATGAAATCCTGCGGTCCTGTCACAGCCTCAAGCGCTGCGGCCTGAGCGATAGAGCAAGGATTGCTCGTGCTCTGTCCCTGAAGCTTGATGAGCGCCTTGGTCAGTTCGACGGGCGCAGCCGAGAAACCGATGCGCCAGCCCGTCATGGCATAGGCCTTGGACACACCATTCATGGTCACCACGCGCTCGCGCAGCTTCGGTTCAACCTGCACCAGTGTCTTGCTCACATGGCCGTCATAGACCAGCTTGGCATAGATATCGTCGGTCAGCACCCAGATGCGCGGGTGATCAAGCAGCACGTCGCACAGCGCACGCAGATCGGCTTCAGAGTAAACCGCGCCGGTCGGGTTGCAGGGCGAGTTGAGCACCAGCCACTTGGTCCTGGGCGTGATCGCTGCACGAAGGGCTTCGGCGTCGAGCCGGAAGCCGTTCTCGGGATTTGTCTGAACGATGACAGGCGTGCCATCGGCCAGCGCCACAATATCGGGATAGGAGACCCAGGCCGGTGCCGGGATGATCACCTCGTCCCCAGCATCGAGCGTGGCCGTGAACACGTCATAGATGACCTGCTTGCCGCCCGTGGAGACGACAATCTCCTCTGCCTTGTAATCGAGGCCGAAATCACGGTTCAGCCAGGCGGCAACCGCCTTGCGCAGCGGGGCCGTTCCAGCAACGTCCGTATAGCGCGTCTCGCCACGGGCGATGGCGTCGCAGGCGGCCTGCTTGACGTTTTGCGGCGTGTCGAAATCCGGCTCACCGGCAGAGAGGCTGATAATGTCCCGCCCTGCTTCTTTCAGGGCCCGCGCTTTCTGCGTGATGGCGATCGTCTGGCTGGGAGAGATCCGGTTGAGCCGGGCAGCGATCAGGGACATATCTTCCTCCGGCTGGCTCTCAGGCCAGCTTCTGCATTTCCTGAAGAACAGCGGCGCCCATTTCCTCGGTGCCGACGCGGTTCATACCATCGGACATGATATCGGCCGTGCGCAAGCCACTGGCGAGCACATTTGATACCGCCTTCTCGATCAGGCAGGCCTCGTCTTCACGCTGAAGCGAATAACGCAGCAGCATGGCGAAAGAGAGGATCTGCGCCAGCGGGTTTGCAATACCCTGCCCTGCAATATCCGGTGCCGAACCATGAATGGGCTCGTACAGCGCATGGCGCTTGCCGCTCTCCTGCACCGGGCCCAGCGTGGCCGAGGGCAGCATGCCCAGCGAGCCGGTCAGCATGGAGGCCAGATCGGAAAGAAGGTCACCAAACAGATTGCCGGTCACGATCACGTCGAACTGCTTCGGGTTGCGAACCAGCTGCATGGCGCAGTTATCGGCCAGCATATGGCTGAGCGTGACATCGCTGTACTCACGCGCATGCAGCGCGGTCACAACCTGCTTCCACAGCAGACCGCTTTCCATCACGTTGCACTTCTCGACCGAGCAGACGCGATTATCGCGCAGACGGGCCAGTTCGAACGCAACACGGGCCACGCGCTCGATTTCCGAGGTCGCATAGACTTCGGTATTGATTCCGCGCTGTGAGCCATCGGCCAGCGTTTCGATGCCACGTGGCTCGCCAAAATAGATGCCACCCACCGTCTCGCGAACGATCATGATGTCGAGACCGGCCACGAGTTCCGGCTTCAGCGAGGAGGCATTGACCAGAGGCGGAAAGACCTGAGCCGGGCGCAGATTGGCGAAAAGCTCGAGTTCCTGACGCAGGCCCAGAATAGCCGCCTCGGGGCGCTTGTCGAACGAGACCTCGCTCCATTTCGGATCGCCAACCGAGCCGAACAGCACGGCATCGGCTTCCTTGGCCAGCGCCACAACTTCGGGGCGCAGCGGCACGCCGTGAACAGCCAGCGAAGCCCCCCCGACGAGCTCTTCCGTCATGTCCAGCTTGAGGCCCTTGGCCTCGTCCAGCCAGCGCGCAATCTTGACGACTTCGCGCATGACCTCGGGGCCAATCCCGTCGCCGGGAAGAACGAGTAGCTTATGGGCCTGGCTCACGAAACCGTCTCCATCACAATGGTGGGGCGCCAGGATTCGTCTCTCTGGCGCTTCTGCTCGAAGGACGCGATGGCGCTGTCATGCTGCAGGGTCTGCCCGATATCATCGAGCCCCTCGATCAGCATGTGCTTGCGAAACGCATCAACCTCAAACGCAATGGTGCTGCCATCGGGACGCTGAACGACCTGCTTCTCCAGATCGACAGTGATGCGGGCATTGGACCCCATCTGCGCATCTTCCATGAGGCTCTCACAGATTTCGCGCGGCAGACGGATCGGCAGGATGCCGTTCTTGAAGCAGTTATTGAAGAAGATATCTGCAAAGCTCGGCGCAATCACGCAGCGGATACCGAAATCCAGCAGCGCCCAAGGCGCGTGTTCACGCGAGGAACCGCAGCCGAAATTGTCCAGCGTGACCAGAATCTCGGCCTGGCGGTAGGGCTCGCGATTCAGCACGAATTCCGGCTTTTCCGATCCGTCCTCGTTGTAGCGCTGCGCGGCAAAGGCGTTCTTGCCAAGGCCGCTGCGCTGGATGGTCTTGAGAAAACGTGCCGGGATAATCTGGTCCGTGTCGATGTTCTCGACCGGCATCGGGGCCGCAATGGCGGTGAGTGTGGTGAACTTGTCCATTATGCCATCTCCCGCACATCGACAAAGCAGCCTGTGACCGCCGCCGCAGCAGCCATCGCAGGCGAGCAGAGATGCGTCCGACCACCCGGCCCCTGACGCCCTTCAAAATTACGGTTTGAGGTCGAGGCACAGCGCTGGCCAGATGTCAGCTTGTCCGGGTTCATGCCCAGGCACATCGAGCACCCGGCCTCGCGCCATTCAAATCCCGCTTCGCGGAAAATCTGATCCAGCCCTTCGGCTTCGGCGGCGGCCTTCACATGGCCCGACCCCGGCACGACCATGGCGCGCACACCCGGCGCCACATGGCGGCCCTTGGCAATGGCGGCTGCTGAGCGCAGATCCTCGATGCGGCTATTGGTGCAGGAGCCGATAAACGCTACGTCGATCTTGGTCCCGGCGATCTTCTGACCGGCTTCGAGACCCATATAATCGAGCATACGCTGTACCTGACGCGCACGGGCCGGATCGTTGCAGCTTGCCGGATCGGGCACGATGCCATCAATACCAATAACGTCCTCGGGGCTGGTACCCCAGGTTAGATTGGGCTGGATGGAGGCGGCATCGAGCGTCACCTCAGTGTCGAACACCGCACCGTCATCGGTGGCCAGGGTGCGCCAATAGGCGCAGGCCTTCTCGAAATCTTCGCCTTTGGGGGCAAAGCGGCGGCCCTCGACATAGGCAAAGGTCGTCTCGTCCGGCGCAATCAACCCGGCGCGGGCACCTGCTTCGATCGACATGTTGCACAGCGTCATGCGCCCGGCCATGTCGAGCGCACGGATGGCGTCGCCTGCGAACTCCATCACGTGACCCGTTCCGCCAGCGGTCCCGATCTTGCCGATGATGGCGAGCATGATGTCCTTGGCCGTCACGCCGGGCCCAACCTGGCCTGCCACCGTGATGCGCATGTTCTTGGCCGGCTTCTGCAGCAGGGTCTGCGTGGCCATGACATGCTCGACCTCTGAGGTGCCGATACCGAAGGCCAGAGCCCCCATCGCACCATGGGTCGAGGTATGGCTGTCACCGCAGACGATGGTCATGCCAGGCAGGGAGATGCCCTGCTCGGGTCCCACCACATGCACGATCCCCTGGTCTTTCGAGCGCAGCTTGAAATAGGGAACGCCGAATTCGGCAACGTTCTTTTCGAGCGTCTCGATCTGGAGCCGGGATTCCGGCTCCTCGATCGGCAGCGAGCGGTCCGAGGTCGGCACATTGTGATCGACCACGGCAACCGTCGCATCCGGACGACGCAGGCGCCGCCCGGACATCCGCAGGCCCTCGAAAGCCTGCGGGCTTGTCACCTCATGGAGAAGGTGCCGGTCTATGTATAGGATGCAGGTGCCGTCCGGGAGGCGTTCGACCACATGGTCATCCCAGATTTTATCGAACAATGTTCGCGCCACCATACTCTCCTTCGTCATGAACCGGTTTTGACTATCCTGATTTAGGAAGCCGTCTTGACAACGTCACGGGGACGCTCGGCGATACGAGCCGACTTGCCGCTACGCTCACGCAGATAATACAGCTTTGCACGACGCACCTTGCCACGACGGACAACAGCGATCTCAGCGATGGAAGGGGAGTAGAGCGGGAAGATACGCTCAACGCCTTCACCGTTCGAAATCTTGCGAACCGTGAAGTTGCTGTTCAGGCCCTTGTTGGAACGGGCAATCACAACGCCTTCGTAGGCCTGTACGCGCTCACGCGTGCCTTCAACAACGCGCACGCCAACGCGCACGGTGTCACCGGCCTGGAATTCTGGAACCGGACGGGCGGCGGTCAGACGCTCGATTTCGCGCGCCTCATACTGCTGGACAATGTTCATGGTACTTCTCCGAGAAAACGAAAATTTATCTGTTGGTCTTGGCTTCAGCATAGGCCGCCCAGAGGTCGGGGCGTCTGGCCTGTGTCACAAGGCAGGCCTGCTCGTGACGCCAGGCCGCAATCGCAGCATGATGTCCTGAAAGCAGGATGTCCGGCACATCCATGCCATCCCATGAGGCTGGCTTGGTGTAATGCGGGTATTCAAGCAGACCGTCACCGAAGCTTTCTTCGGCATCGCTCAGCTCGGACCCCATCACACCGGGCAGAAGGCGCACGCAGGAATCGAGCAGTGCATAGGCAGGGATTTCCCCGCCCGACAGCACGAAATCGCCAAGCGAAATCTGCACGACATTGCGTCGCTCCAGAACACGCTCGTCAACGCCCTCGAAGCGCCCGCACAGCACCACAACCCCGTCACCCGATGCGAACTCGCGCGACTGCGCCTGTGTCAGGCGTGCGCCACGCGGCGTCGGGTAGATGACCGGGCGGCCATCGGCTTCGATCGAGTCCAGCGCCTCGGCAACCACATCGGCCCGAAGCACCATGCCCGCGCCACCACCGAATGGCGTGTCATCCACGGCGCGATGACGCCCGCGACCGAAATCACGCAGATCATGCACACCCAAAGACCAGACGCCTTCTTCAAGCGCTCGCCCCGCCAGGGAGAACCCCAGCGGCCCCGGAAACATGTCCGGAAAAAGGGTGAGAATATCAGCGCGCCAGGTCATGAACGCACCGCCACATCGGCCTTGCCCGACAGATCACCCTCGACTTCCACCTCATGCGGCGGCTCGACAATGATCCGGCCCTGATCGAACAGGATTTCGGGCACACAGGCATGGGTGAAGGGCACGATCAGATCCTGACCCTTGTCATCCTGCCCTGCGGCCGTGATTTCGAGGCTGACACCCGCGCCGTAATCATGAATGACCGCAACCGTGCCCAGCACCGTGCCCTCGCGGGTTTCGGCGCGCAGCCCGATCAGATCGGCATGATAGAACTCGTCCTCATCCGTATCGGGCAGGCAGTCCCGGCCGACATAGAGCTTGAGGTTCACGAGACGCGACGCTTCATCGCGGTCAGTAACGGGGCGACCCGACGCGTCGAACAGACGTGCGATGCCATGACCCTGCCATTCCGCCCGCCATACGCGCCCCTTCTCGTCATGCAATGCCCCGATATCCTCGACCGAAGCCGGGTCATCGGTTGCCGCGAAAAGATGCACGAGCCCCTTCACGCCATGGGGCCTGCCCACGGTCGCGACCAGAATATCTTTCGATACATCCGAAGGGGCGCTGACGGTCGTCATGGAATACTGAAGCCTATCCCTGGTCTACGGCTCAGGCTGCGGCCTTGGCGGCTGCACGCTCCTGGGCGCGCTTCTTCGGCGCAGACTGCTTGGGCTGCTCGTTGTAAACGGGCTTTTCGATCAGACCGGCATTGCCAAGGAAGCGGGCAACGCGATCGGTCGCCTGCGCGCCGTTCGACAGCCAATGCTTGATACGCTCGTCGTTCAGACGGATGCGGTCGGCGTGATCGGAAGGCAGCATCGGGTTGTAGGCGCCAACCTTCTCGATGAAGCGTCCGTCACGCGGGCTGCGGCTGTCTGAAATCACGATGTGGTAGTACGGACGCTTCTTGGCACCTGCACGCGAAAGGCGGATCTTAACGCTCATTTTTTAAACTCCAGGGTATCGTAAACTATGTGAAATCATGCCGGATGGGGTTAGCGGCGCGGGCCACCAAAGCCACCGCCGGGCCGCCCGCCGGGAGCACCGCCCGACATGAGACCGGAAAGCATCTGTTTCATGCCACCGAGGCCCATCTTGCTGATGCGCTTCATGATGGTGGACATGTCGTCAAACTGCTTGAGCAACTTGTTGACCTCCTGAACCGTCGTGCCGGAACCGGCAGCAATACGCTTCTTGCGAGAGGCCTTGATGATCGAGGGCGTCTTGCGCTCGTCCTTGGTCATTGAAGAAATGATGGCCTGATGGCGCCGGAAGATCGAGGTATCGAGATCCTGATCGCCAAGCTTGTCCTTCAGCTTGCCCATACCGGGCAGCATGCCGACGATACCGGAGATGGAACCCATCTTGCCGATCTGACGCAGCTGCGAGGCATAATCGTCGAGGTCGAACTTGCCCGCCATCATCTTCTTGGCGACGCGTTCGCTCTCTTCATGGTCGAGCGTCTCGCTGGCCTTCTCGACCAGCCCGGCGATATCGCCAAGGCCGAGAATACGACCGGCCACGCGCTCGGGATAGAAATCGTCCAGCGCCTCAAGCTTTTCGCCCAGACCCACCAGCTTGATAGGGGCGCCGGTGATGGCGCGCATCGACAGCGCCGCACCACCGCGCGCATCGCCATCCATACGGGTCATGACGACACCGGTGATGCCAACCGCCTCGTTGAAGCGCTGCGCGGTGTTCACCGCGTCCTGACCCGTCATGGCATCGACCACGAGCAGCGTTTCGACCGGACTGGTCGCATCGCGTACGTCGCGCACTTCCTGCATCAGGGCTTCGTCGATCGACAGACGACCTGCCGTATCGAGAATGACGACATCATAGCCTTCGCGACGGCCCGTCTCGAGAGCGCGCTTTGCAATCTCGACAGGCTGCTGACCGGCGATGATAGGAAGCGAGCCCACGCCGACGCGCTCCGCCAGCTGCTGAAGCTGAAGCTGCGCGGCAGGACGCTGCACGTCGAGCGAGGCCAACAGAACGCGCTTGCGCTCACGGGTCAGAAGGCGCAGGGCAATCTTGCCCGATGTCGTGGTCTTGCCGGAGCCCTGAAGACCGACCATCAGGACGGGCACCGGCGCCGCAGCAGCAAGGTTCAGCGGCACATTGCCCGCACCGCCAAGCGCCTCGATCAAGGCGTCATTGACGATTTTGGCAACGGCCTGACCGGGAGAAATGCTCTCCAGCACCTCCGTTCCGACGGCCTTTTCCTTGACCTTGTTGACGAAGTCACGCACGACGGGCAGCGCCACGTCGGCATCCAGCATGGCCAGACGCACTTCGCGCATCGCCTCGGCAACATCCGCCTCGGACAGCCTGCCGCGCTTGGACAGACCCTCAAATACACCGGAAAGTTTGCCAGAAAGCGTGTCGAACACGTGGAACCCTTATAAGCAACAGAAAGACGCCACTGCGCGAGCCTTCGCGGGGTGGCGTTTCAAATCTGGACAGGGAGCTAAAGGGGTATCGCGGCAAAGTCAAGGCAAAACCTGCCCTGCGCCCGCCTGCCCTCGTTTCGGCATCATGATGACAGAAAAAGGGGCAGGCAGGACAGCGATCTGCCCCACCCGCCCCTCTTCTTCCCGGTCACACCATCAATCAGGCCGCCCGACGCACACAGGGTGAGCAGCAGTGATCGTCGTAGACCCGACCTTCAGGGGCGGCTACCCGCCCCCTCGGCAGCACCTCGCGGGGTTGCGGAATCAGGGTGCGTCGTCGTCATCCTTGTCGGCGGCGCCCTTTACATGGGGGGGACGCAGCAGATCACGGATCTGGCCTTCAAGCGCGTCGAGCTTGTCCTGCGTCACGCGGGCCTTGTCGACCTGCTCGGGTGTCAGAACATCGTGGATAGCCACGGCATCGGCGGCCATCGCCTCTTCATCCTTGGCGTTGAGCGCCTCCTTCTGCTTGATCAGCCCATCGAGTTTCGCCTTGTCGACAGGCCCCTTGGCAAGAAGCAGGGCGCCAATCTGGGTATCCAGATCACGACGCTGGTGCATTGCCTCGCGACGATCCTGACGATGGGCATGCATGAGGGCATGGATCTTGTCGCGCTGCTCCTTCGTCAGATCCACGCCGCGCAGCATGCCCATCAGCGGCGGGGGCATCATCATGCCCATACGGCCCGGCGGCGGGGGAACGGGACCAACAGGACCGGAAACCGGAGGATGTGCATAGGCAAGAGCCGCAAGAGAAGGCGCGGCAGCGAGTGCCAACATGCAGAAAGTTTTCTTCGAGATCATGCTCGTCATCTTCCTATATTTGTGAAGACACCAAGAACGATGTCCTTGACCTCCGTATTAGCAAGAAGAATGCGGAGAACTAGGTCGAAAGCACTACAGATTGTATGAATTGTTACAGAGCCTCTACCGCCCACACCGCAAGGCGCAACCTGCCAATGCCTGCCCACCCCACAAGGCACGGACACGCATAACACATTCATGTTACAGACTTGTCATCTTCTTGTTAATTTTCTGAAAGGATGACAGCGTGTGCCGACGCGTTTCCTCAAGGAATGGGACGCAGGAACCCGAACGCCAGAAGTTACGTGATCCATGCTCAGGCATCATACCGACCCCGCTACCCACAGCCTTGATATCACCCTGCCCTGTTTGCGGTGCCCTGAACACCGGTCAGCGGGGAACGCCTGTTACATTTAAGCCGCCCCCTTGCGGAATATGGCTCCGCCTGTCCCGCATGGCAGACATCTTTGCTGCCAGCCAGAGTCCACAATAGCGCCTTACCTCACCAGAGTTTTTCCAAGGACAGCCCATATGAAGAAATCCCTGCTTCTGGCCAGCGCCGCCCTCGGGCTGGGACTTGGCGCCCAGGCCAAGGCCGATACGACCCTGACGATTGCGACCGTCAACAATGTGCAGATGATCGAGATGCGCAAGCTGTCGAGCGTGTTCGAGAAAGCGCATCCCGATATCCATCTGAACTGGGTCACGCTTGAGGAAAACGTGCTGCGTCAGCGCGTGACGACCGATATTGCCACCCATGCCGGTCAGTTCGATATCCTCACCATCGGCAATTACGAGGTTCCGCTCTGGGCGAAGCAGGGCTGGCTCTACAAATTCGATAATCTGTCTGCGGCCTACGACCTGCCGGACATCATCGCGCCCGTACGTGAGAGCGTGAGCTACGAGGGCAAGGTCTATGCCCTGCCCTTCTATGCCGAGAGCGTCATGACGCTTTACCGCAAGGATCTCTTCGCCAAGGCCGGGATCACGATGCCCGAAACGCCAAGCTGGGATCAGATACGCGACTTTGCCGCCAAGACGACCGACAAATCGACCGATACCTATGGCATCTGCCTGCGCGGCAAGCCGGGCTGGGGCGAAAACATGACGGTGGTCACCACCATGGTCACGAGCTTTGGCGGCCAGTGGTTCGATATGAGCTGGAAGCCGACGCTCAATACCCCAGCCTGGCATAACGCCATCACCTATTACAGCTCCATTCTCAGGCAATTTGGCCCGCCGGGTGCCAGTGCAAACGGGTTCAATGAGAACCTGTCCCTCTTCGCCACAGGGCATTGCGCCATCTGGGTCGATGCCACCAGTGCAGCGGGTACGGTGTTCGACCCCAAGCAGAGTTCTGTGGCTGACAAGGTCGGTTTTGCCTCTCTGCCCACCGGCAGCTTCAAGGGTGGCCCGACCTGGCTCTGGTCGTGGAACCTTGCCATTCCGGCATCGTCCACCCACGCCGAGGCCGCCAGCACCTTCATCCAGTGGGCGACCTCCAAAGAGTATATCCAGCTTGTGGCGAAGACGGATGGCTGGGTGAATATTCCCCCCGGGACGCGCAGCTCGTCCTACCAGTCTGCTGAATACCAGAAGGTCGCGCCGTTCTCTTCTTTCGTGCTGAAGGCCATCGAGAGCTCGAACCCCTCTGGCCAGACGGCCCAGCCGCGCCCCTATGTCGGGGCACAGTTTGTCGATATCACCCCGTTCCAGGGCATCGGCACGCAGGTTGGCCAGACAATCGCCTCTGTTCTGGCAGGCTCAACCACTGTTGACGCTGGCCTCTCAGCCGCCAATGCCGCCACCAATCGCGTCATCCGTCAGGCGGGGTATCAGAAGTAAGTCGTCCTCGCCTTTTACCCGACGGCGATTGATCTGAAATCTGCAATCCACCCATCCTGCGGGGTGGGTGGATCAGTGCAATTTAGTGTGACTGACCCAACCCGGCTGCCCGCCAGATGTTTCCTGAGACTAATCTCGTGGAAAACAATGCGATGTCTCAGAACGGTTCAAATCCTGTCTGGTGGAAAGACGCGGTTATCTACCAGGTCTATCCACGCTCATTTGCAGACTCCAATGGTGATGGCATTGGCGATCTGCCAGGCATCATCAGCCACATGCCTTATCTCGAAAATCTCGGGATCGACACGTTGTGGATCTCGCCCTGCTTCCAGTCCCCTCAGGGGGACGCGGGTTACGACATTTCCAATTATCGAAAGATCGACCCGATTTTCGGCACGGTCGATGACTACGAGGCGCTGATCAAGCAGGCGCATGATCATGGTCTGCGCCTCATTGCCGACATGGTGCCCAACCATACCTCGGATCAGCATGTCTGGTTCAAGGAAGCCATGGCTTCCGAGCCCGGCAGTGTCGCCCGTGCGCGTTATCTGTTTCGTGACGGCAAGGGAGAGAATGGCGATGAGCCACCCAATAACTGGCAGAGCGTCTTTGGCGGGATCGCCTGGACACGTGAACCTGAGCGCAAGGACGGCAAACCCCGGCAATGGTATCTGCATCTGTTCGACAGCTGTCAGCCCGACCTGAACTGGGACAATCCCGAAGTCCGCACGGAATTCGAGTCCGTGTTGCGCTTCTGGCTGGATCGCGGTGTCGACGGCTTCCGCATTGATGTGGCTCACGGCCTGATCAAGAAAAAAGGCCTTCCGCCCTATACCGAGCGCGCCACGATGGTGGGCGAGGATGACGACAAGACCCCGAGCGACGCCCCCATGTGGGACCGCGACGGCGTGCACGAAATCTATCGCAGCTGGCACAAGCTTCTCGCCAGCTACCCCGGTGACCGGATGCTGGTTGCCGAGGCCTGGGTCAAGCCGCTTGCACGCCTTGCACGCTACGTCCGGCCCGACGAGATGCAGCAGACGTTCAACTTCGACTATCTCCTCTGTCGCTGGAACGCTGCCAAGTATCGGGAAATCATCACCGACTCCCTCGAGGCCATGCACGAGGTCGGCGCCATAACAGCATGGGTCATGTCCAACCATGACACCGTACGCCATGCCTCGCGGATGGGACTGAAGGACGCCGGCGCACGCCCGCAGGGAATCGACGCGGCCCATGAGCAACCTGACGAGGCGCTGGGCCTGCGCAGGGCGCGGGCCGTGATCTTCATGACGCTTGCCCTGCCTGGTTCAGCCACGTTGTATCAGGGAGAAGAGCTTGGCCTGCCGGATCACACCACGCTGGACCGGAAGTACCGGCAGGATCCCGCCTTTTTCCGCACCGAAGGCAAGGAGATCGGTCGCGATGGCTGCCGTATCCCCCTGCCGTGGAGCGACAAGGGGCCATCGCTTGGCTTCAATGAGACAGGCAAACTCTGGCTGCCCCAGCCCGATCACTACAAGAACTATGCGGTCTCGGTAGAGGAAAAGGACCCTGACTCAACACTCGCGCTCTATCGCGCACTGCTCGCCGAACGCAAGGCCGCCGGACTGGGTCATGGTGAGCTCAGTTGGGCAGAGGAGCGCAGTAACGTGGTCGAGTTCACGAATGGCCCGATCCGCGTCGTACTGAACTGCGGCAGCGATGCCGTCTCCCTTCCAGAGGGCGACATAATTTTGGTCAGCCACCCTGTCGAAGAGCCGGGCCTCCTGCCGGGTAATGCCGCAGCCTGGATGCGCGACGCGTAGGGAAACTGAAGCGCTCGGGAAGCAGTATGGCCCCAGCGTCAATACGGTGAACAAGTTGAGGGGCGCGATGACGGTTGTCAGGCGCCTTTGAACTCCAACAGGAACCCGCCGGGAAAGGCGGGCTACGTGGCTGCCTGCTGCGCACGGAGCCAGTCGCGTGCGATCGCAAGTTCCTGCCTGAACCGGGCTTCCTCCTCCCGCGCACGCTGCGGATCCGGGAGGCGAAGCAGATAGGACGGGTGGATGGTAGCAAGGGTTGGGGGGCGCAGGCCATTGGCGCTACGCACATGCCCCCGGCTTGCACCCAGCCTCGCACTCTTCCCCTCCAGTGACTGCAAGGCGGTTGCACCCAGCGTGACGATGAGCTTTGGCTGGACCAGGGCAATCTCCTGACGAAGCCAGTCCGAACAGGCGACGATCTCGGTTCTGTCCGGGGTCTGGTGAATCCGCCGGCGGCCTTTCGAGACAAATTTGAAGTGCTTGACCGCATTGGTCATCCAGACATTCTCGCGCTCGATGCCAACAGTTGCAAGAACACGGTCAAGGACCTGTCCGGCCGGGCCGACAAAAGGCTTGCCCTGCAAATCCTCCTGATCGCCCGGCTGTTCCCCGATCAACATGAGGGATGCGTTCTCGGGCCCGATACCGGGCACCACCTGCGTCGCATGACGGCACAATGAGCAGCGCTGGCAGCGCTCCAGAGCCGTCGCCAGCGCCGGAAGCCCCGTCAGGTCAGCCTCTGCTGCCCTGACCTCCTCCGCCTTGCGCTGCCATTCCGCCTGATGGCGCTCATGAAAACCGGGGGCTGTTCCATCATTCTGCAAGGCGACCATGGCCGCCACGCGGTTTTCAGCATTGGCGAGCATCGACGGGATCAGTCGTGTCTCGGGAAGATTCTTCCAGTATTTGGTTGGCATTTCCGAGCGCATCGCCTTTGTCTTGATGCGCGCTGGGTTGAAGATCGACTGATAATAACGATGCCACAACGTTTCGACATCGTCTTTCAGGTCCGGCGGCTCGCACGGCGTGCTCTCATGGACTGCCTTGCCGTTCTCGAAGAGGATCGATCCGATTGGCGTCAGAATGAGCCAGTCCATGTCCGAAAAGCGTTCGGCAAAGAACGGGGCCACCGTCTCAAGAATATAGTGCTCTGGCTCGAACCAGGCGATAAAACGCCTGCGCGTCCCCTCTTCTGCGCTATCCTCCCGAAAACGCAGGAACGCCTTCATCTTGTGCGCGTCGCGACGGATCTGATGGTCCATACGTGCGGCCTCACGCACATCCGGATCTGTCGCGATTGCAGGGAGTGCGGGCTCTGTCTGGAGCCGCCACAACAGGCGATAGGCAAGGGCGAAACGCTTTGGATCGCGGTACCGCAGGATCGAACGAAGCATGGCAAGGCCTGCCTTGCTGACATGCGCGCCCGAATGGGTCGGGCTGTCAGCGGTCGGCTCTAACGCAGCAACCGCCTCGGCGGCCCCAAACAGCTCCGGCTGGTCCACGTCAGGACTGACCCATTCGATGTCGTCCGGCCTCAGCCCCTGTGATAATGCAGCCCTTGCCGTGCTGCGCCACTGTTCAAACCCGGCATCCGCCGGGAGAGAAATCGACTTCACAGCAAGCTCAATTGCTGCGGCTGCGGGCGGAATGATGCCGCAAGATTTTCCTTGTCGATCAGACGACCGGGCGACCAATCCGCTGTTACCACAAAAGGTTTGATCTTGCGCAGGGACACGTTCAGACGCTCCACATCTTCCAGCCTGATGATCCGGTGACGGCGCGCCGAAAGCAGGGCACCGACGCTCCGCGGACCAAGGCCCGGTACGCGCAACAACATTTCACGGCTGGCACGGTTCAGATCGAGTGGGAACTGCGCGCGGTTTTGCAGAGCCCAGGCAAGCTTCGGGTCAAGCTCCAGATCGAGCATGCCATCCTGCCGTTCAGCAACGATCTCCTCGAAGGAGAACCCATAGAACCGAACCATCCAGTCCGCCTGATACAGGCGATGCTCCCGCAGGAGCGGGGGAGACTGGGCAGGCAAGGCCACCGAGGCATCGGGGATGGGGCTGAAAGCCGAATAATAGACACGGCGCAGCGCATAACCGGAATAGAGCGAGGCACTGCTGCGCAGGATATCGCGATCGGTCGATTTATCGGCTCCGATGATCATCTGTGTGCTCTGGCCACCCGGCGCAAACCGTCTTGGCTTGCGACCGCTCAGTGTCTTGTCGCCTGACTCCTGAATACGCAGGCGTAGCGCGCCCATGCTCTGCCGGATATGGCCCGCATCCTTCTCAGGCGCATAAGCCGCCAATCCGGCATCGGTCGGCATTTCCACGTTGATGGAAAGGCGGTCTGCATAGAGACCGGCTTCTTCAATGAGATGCGGTGCCGCATCGGGAATTGTCTTGAGGTGGATATAGCCGTGGAAATGGTGGACGAGACGCAGTTCGCGCGCCACACGTACCATTTCCTCCATCGTATAGTCGGAGGAACGGATGACGCCTGAAGAGAGGAACAGACCCTCGATATAGTTACGCCTGTAGAATTCGAGCGTAATCCAGATGATTTCCTCGACTGTGAACCGCGTGCGCTCGATTTTCGACGATGAGCGATTGATGCAGTAAGCGCAGTCATAGATGCAGAAATTGGTCATCAGGATCTTGAGCAGCGAGATACAACGCCCGTCAGGCGTGTAGGCATGGCAGATCCCGTTCGGCGCCTTCGAGCCCAGCCCTTCCTCGCCCGGTTTCTTCTTCGAACGCGCGCCGCTGGATGCGCAGGACGCATCGTATTTGGCGGCATCGGAGAGAATTTCCAGACGTGCGGCGAGGGTCTTTTTCATATACCCGAAATGGGCATCGAGCAGGAACAAGTCAAGAACGTCAAAGCGCCGCAAAGAGCGTTATTTCTCGCTCACTGCGTTCTCTGACGGCACGTCAGCCCTCTTTCTCCTTGGGCAATACGCGAAGCAGTTCCTGTACAGCATTTTTGATGGCGTAGGGTTTGCGCAGAACCGGCACATCCCTGAACTCGCTGGGGATCATGGTACGATCTGCGTACCCCGTGGCGAAAATGAAGGGCACCCCCTTCTTGCGCAGGAGCGTTGCCACCTCGTGCGAGTTTTCCTTGCCGAGATTGAAATCGAGCAGCGCCACATCCGGACAGCGCTCCTTGATGGCCTGCAGAGCCTCATAAACAGAGGAGACGGTTCGGATATGACGCACGCCATATGTGCTCAGTGCTTGCTCCGTCTCCATTGCAATTAGCAGCTGATCCTCAACCAGAAGCACCCGGGTTGCATGCAGGCGCTCGGTCTGCGCCGAATCAACCGCAGGGACGAATTCAGCCTCCGGTACTGTAGCCGTCTCGGCCACCAGAACAGCATGGCGTACCGGGAACGTCAGACGGATGAATAGCCCCTCGGGACGAAATTCTCGCGTTGCGGTCCCGCCAAGTTCATGTGGTATCGCCCGCTCAAGGAGAATGGAGCCAAAGCCATTTCCCTTTGGAGGGCTAACCTTGGGTCCCCCCATTTCGGTCCACTCCAGAACCCAGCAGCCTGCGGGCTCATCAGCAAACCAGGTGATGCGCAGATTACCGCCCGAAACAGACAAGGCCCCGTATTTTGCAGCATTGGTTGCAAGCTCATGCAAGGTCAGAGCTGCCACCGAGAGCGCAGGGCCGGACAGCCAGAGATTGGGCCCATTGAGGACAACCGCAGAAGGCTGGTGACGATAGGGCTCCAGCTCGGCCTCAAGCAGTGTACGCAGCAATCCGCCACCATCCGTACGCGCCACCTGGTCATGAGCGCTGGCCAACGCCTTGATACGCCCACGCAGGATCTCGACATATTCCTCGATCGTGCGTTCTGCAGAAACGGGCCGCCCGATTAGGGATTGCACCACCGCCAGAATATTCTTCACTCGATGGTTGAGTTCCTCATTGAGCATACGCTGACGCAGATCTGCGTCAGCGCGCTCGGAAAGCTGCTGTTGGTGGTAGACGCCCATCACCTCGATCAGGGCCGAGCGCAACTGTGCCGCCGCCTCGATATCGAAGCTCGACCAGGGAAGGCACCGCTCATGCACCTGCTCTTTCCAGATGGCAAAACTCTGGCGCGGCGTCAGGCGCGGGCCGTGCGGCCCATGCTGGTAGGTCTTTTTTGGATCCCCACCCCAGTTGATTGTCTGTACAATTTCGCGACGGAAAAGAAAAACATAGTTCTGGGGCTGGGGTGAGATCGGAATGATCAGCACGCCAGCCACCTGCGCCGTGTGCGCCGCAATCCAGGGATGATCCTTGACCAGATGATCAGACTGCCAGATCTGCGTTACAGCTTTCGTGCGGGCCAGATCCACAAAGCGCTCCTGCACCTCAGGAGGCGCCGAGATACCATGACCCGTCCACTCATTGTCGATCCAGATCGCAATACCATCTGACTGGATGAGCGGTGCCAGACGACCGATTTGCCCACGCAGATATGCGGGCATGTCTGAAACGGACGCGGCATTGCGCAGCACGCTCTCGATAAGCCCGTGCGTCCGTTCTGCCACCTGAAGACGCGTCGTCTTGAGAATGACGATGACCTGAAGCGCAAAAAATTCGGCAAACATCTGCACCACGGCCCGCTCGGCAATCGGCAGTACCCGCGGCGCATAGTGATGGCACGCGATCATGCCCCACAGAGCACCATCGATGACAATCGAGATCGACATGGAGGCGCGGACCCCCATATTGGTCAGATACTCGCAATGGATGGGAGAAACGCTTCGCAACTGCCCCAGCGACATGTCGAGCGGCGCCAGCCCCTGCCCTTCAATCAACGGAACGGGAGTGAATTTGACATCGCCGATCATGCGAATGGGTGAACGGCGGTAGAGCTCCCGCGCCTGTGCGGGGATGTCGGCGCTTGGAAAATGCTGTCCCAGAAAGCTCTCAAGGGTAAGCGCCCGCGCTTCGGAAACGACTTTCCCGGACCAGTCATCGGCGAAGCGGTAGACCATAACGCGGTCATATTCGAGCAAACCGCGCATGAGCATGGTCACAACATCAAACAACCGCGTGATGTCGGTTGTCTTGCGCACACGGTCCATCATGCCGTGCAACTGCGTCAGGAACTTGGTCGCACGATGCGTCGGCGCTGCGGGCTCGCATTCGAGTACCACCTCACCGTTGACGATATGCACCGCCATATCAAAATACAGATCCGGACCAAGAGCCTGGTTGAGCAGGAAGACAGGCCTTCGTTGCGTCACGCTCAGCGTCAGGCCATTGCGAATGTCATGAATGACATCAGCACCGAACAGGGCAATCAGATCAGATCCAACACCAAGCTGCTGATGGCAGAGCATTTCGGCCGTATTGGCAGAGTGCCGTAATACAACGAAATCACTGATGGTGCAGGTAATCAGACACCCATGAGGCTGGATGCTCCCCGGGATGTGGATCGGCTCGCGATCGCAACTTGTCAGATCGACCTGACCAAATTCAGCCATCGACTTTTTCCTCAGCGCGGTCGACCCTTGTCACGGCGTCGCGCGCGTGACGAAACAGAGCGGCCGCCGCACGCCCCGCTTCAATGTCATCGAATTCGGGAGCCTTTTCCAGAAGAGCCAGAAACCTGCGCCAGTTTTCGGGCGCTGCCGTTTGCTCGGCCAGATGACTGGCTCCATACGCCGCATCAAACCCCAGGGCAGCCGCACGGCGCGCAATTATTTTTGCGCCCAGTGCAGACCCTTCGAGGGTATAAAGCATCCCCAGAAGTTCCGATTCCGTGACCGGGGGCTCAACGGGTGTCAGACAAGGCCGGGCAATCCCGAGCTGCCGCAGATCCTGATCAAGCGTGTGCTGCATGCGAACCGGGCGCCAACCCTCGAACCAGTCTGGATAGCGCTGCGCAGCGAGCGACGCTTCGGTGGAAAGACGAAATCCGGCGATACCAGCCAGATAGCGCCGATACTCGCGCGCGGTCGTGAGATCGCCAATCAGGTGATCGAGCTGCTCATGCGCTTCATGCACATGCCTGCGCAGCGCTGCACGACGGGGGTTTTCAGCCCTCAGCACGGCAATCCCGAAAAGCTCACCCTATCAGACATGATCTCGAAGTTCCGTTCCGCCAACGTGAATGATTGTCCATTTAAATCACTCTGTAGCGCAATGTAAACTCGCAGTTTCTCCCCAAAAACCATGAAATCGTTTTTAAAAGATATTTGTAAGTATAAAGTTAAATCAATTCCTATGCCGTAAATAAATCGTTCATATCAGTAAACCTTTATGCTCGCTCGGACATCCTCCGGACCGATCACCTTGGGGCTATTGACGGCCTGTAGTTTGACTGGTCACGCGCAGGCAGCACATATGGTGGCGAACAGAGAGTAGTGGCAAGACAAGGGGTCTTTTTCCAAGCGTTCTACTTCCCGGCCTGTGCCCCTTATGTTCTACATGCTCTGGCGTAGCGCCCTACCTCCCCGACATCGCCGCGCACGGCGTGGGGCCGACATGCCGTCCCACGCCTGCCGCTCAAGGGCTCCGAGCGTCAGCATTCATTTCTTCTCAAGAGGCGACGGTCCGAGCTCACGCAGCAGCTCCGCCATCTTGGCATAGGCCTTGTTCCGGTAGGCAACGAGCGCTGCCGCCTCCTCCGGCGTATATTGTCCGTAATATCCCGCGCCGTTCTTCACCCCGTATTTGCCCTCGGCCACGAGCTTCTTCACCGTGTCGGGACATGAAAGACGCTCGCCAAAGGCGTTCTCGGCCGTCACGAAACCATTCACATACACTTCCAAACCCGCCATGTCGGCAATAGCGAAAGGCCCGAAAAATGGCAGGCGGAAGCCGAAAGTGGAGCGCACGATCGTGTCCACATCCTGCGGCGTAGCAATCCCTTCTTCAACAATAGTGTTCGCCTCCTTGAACAGCACATATTGCAGGCGGTTCAGCACGAAGGTCGGGCGGTCCGCCACCTCGGCTGACTGGCGATTGACACGGCCCAGCATCTCCTTGACCGTTGCCACGACCTCCTTTGTCGTTTCCACACCCGATACAAGCTCGACACCCGGAATGAACGGGGCCGGATTGCTGAAATGCACCGTGAGAAAACGGGCCTGCCCTGTCACAAACGGGGCAAGCACGTGCACAGGAATGGTGGAGGTGTTGGTCCCGATAATGGCATCGGGCCGCGCCGCTGCGCTGATGCGCCCCAGGACCTCTTTCTTGACGTCTTCACGCTCGAAAACGGCCTCTTCGATGAAATCGACGTCGCGCACAGCCTCCTCGATCGAGGAGGCTGTGGTCAGGTTGGTCATGATACGATCATAGCTGCCCGGCAGGATGAGTCCCTGATCCTCAAAGGCGCGCGCCTCACCCAGCAGGCGTTCATGCGCACGCTGGGTAGCCTCGGGCGAAATATCAGCCAGCGTGACACGCATACCGGCCGCCGCCATGCTTTGCGCAATACCGCCGCCCATATAGCCCGCACCGATGACAGCAGCGCTTCTGATTGTCTGAACGGCCATGATATTTCCTCACGATCATTTTGATGGACGCTGGAAACGGGATGTTCCAGCGATGTCGTGGACGTAGAAATATTCACCCGGAACGGGGAGCGTCCAATACTCGTATCGATACGATCCATACCTATTTTAATATGAAACTTGCCATGTCACATTCCCATCTTGGCCCGTTCTGGTTCATCGCGTCGCGTCTCAAGCTTCGGCATCTGCAACTTCTCGCGGCTTTTTCGCGCCACTCGACGCTGTTGGCCGCGGCCGAGAGCCTTGGCATGGCCCAGCCTGCCGCTTCCAAACTCATCGGCGATCTCGAGGAGTTGATGAAAATCCGGCTGTTCCGGCTGGAGGGGCGACGGATGATCCCCACCTTTGCAGGCGAGGTCCTGACCCGCCATGCGCTGGTCATGCTCGATGAACTCGAGCGTACCCGCGTTGAACTGAACGCCCTTGTCGATGGCAGGATTGGCCATGTCTCGATTGGCGCCATCGATGGCCCGGTGGTGCAGTCACTCGCCGACATGCTGCGCATCGCGCAGGACGATTATCCTGCAATCGAGCTCGAAATACGCAGTGGCCCAAGCGACAGTCTTTTCCAGATGCTCATTGATGGACAGATCGACATCATGCTGGGCCGTCGCCCCGTTATTCCGTCGGCTCATCCTGTGAGCTACGAGGAGATTGCGTCAGAGCAACTCGTTGTCGCAGCAGCTCCAGACCATCCGCTCGCTGTTTCAGGGCCGCACACGCTCGAAACCCTGTCTCAATTTCCCTGGATTCTCCAGCGTCGCGGCAGCCGGTCGCGCCAGCGCCTAGAGGAACTCTTTCTCGAGCGCGAACTGCCCCTGCCAACCCGCATCGTCTCGTCGGATTCCTGGATGATGACACTCGCCTACATCACCCGCAGCCAGGCGCTCACCCTGCTTTCGGCCCCGGCCGCCGCCCTGCAATCGGATTTCGGCCAGATCGCAATTCTGCTGATCGATTTTTCCTTCAATGTCGCCCCGTGGGGGATCATGACCGTGCGCGAACGCGCGCCAACTCCGGCAGCGCTCACCGTCATGACACTCCTGCGCCAGTGCATGCCTCAGATACCGCTGAGCCCGCAGGACTAGGTGCGCCCGTATCATGACATCAACGATCAAGCCCCGGCTGTTGCGCGCGACATAGCGGATGATTCAGCAATCGTCACGGCGCAAGAATGCTTCTGAAACCCTATGCGCGCCCCTGAGCCCCAGCGGCTGTCCACTCGATATGTGACGCGGATATCCATCTCATGACCGCCCATTCTCTCATCAACCGTCTCAAGCTGCGTCATCTCCGGCTCATTCTGGAGCTTGAGGCAACCAATAACCTGCACCGCGCTGCCGAGCGGATGAATCTCTCCCAGCCTTCGGTATCCAAGCTGCTGCAGGAAGTCGAACACGCGCTGAACACACGTCTTTTCGAGCGCTCGTCACAAGGCGTATTTCCCACCCCAAGCGGTGTTCTGGCCGCGCGCCATGCCCGCCTGATGCTCAATGATATCGACAGGCTCCAGCTCGATATGAACGCGATGCAGGAAGGGACCTATGGCACGGTGCGCGTGGGCTCGATTGTGGCCGCCCTGCCCGATATCATTTCGCCCGTCTTTGCTCGCATCGCCCAGACACAGCCCGGCATCAGTCTCTCACTGACCATCGATACGAGCGATGCCCTCTTGCTGGGTATGGAAACCGGTCGTCTCGACTTCGTCATTGGGCGTGCGCTCAGTTTGCACGGCCCGATGGCGCTCGATTGCCGTGAGCTCGCCCAGGAGCCGCTTTGCGTCGTGACCAGCATTCATAACCCGATGCCCGACCCCGGCACCCTGACGCTGCAGGACGTCGCGAACGAAAAATGGATTCTCCAGACTGCGCCAAGCCCCATGAGACGGGCGATAGAAGCCGCATTCACCACGGCGCTCCTGCCCTTGCCCGCTCATCCCATCGAAGCGTCATCGATGTTCGCGACCATCGACCTGTTGCTCCATTCCTGCCTGCTGGCAGTCATCCCTTGCAGCGTGAGCCAACATTACGAAAAAGCGGGGCTCATACGCCGTCTTTCAGTCGCCATGCCGGATTTCCTCGGGCCATTCTCGCTCATCAGCCAGCCAGGACGACCGCTTTCTCCCGCGGCACAGCTGGTATTCAGCGCTATAGAGCGTGAGTCGATCAGAATTCCTGATCGCCCAGTTCAATCTTGCTTCTAGCGCACCATTAACTTTCGGATAGTTTTCGTTCATCTCAATTCGGCTCTGTCCGAACGAAAAGGTGACACAGATGCATATCCTCGTCATTGGCGCCGCAGGCATGATCGGGCGCAAATTCACTGAAAGCCTGGTCGCGAATCCCCTTCCCGGCACGGACGGCCCCGAAATCCTGACGCTCGCGGATGTGGTCGCACCTTCAGCGCCAGCCGGGTTCTCGGGACGATGCGAAACCATGACATGCGACCTCACCCAGCCTGGCGCCGCCGACCGCCTATTGAGCGGTCGCCCCGACATCATCTTCCATCTCGCTGCCATTGTGTCTGGCGAGGCCGAAGCCGATTTCGAAAAGGGGTACAGCGTCAATCTCGATGGGACACGGGCGCTATTTGAGGCCATTCGCCATCATGGCGCGCGTGAGGGCTGGAAACCTCGCGTTGTCTTTGCCTCATCCAACGCCGTCTTCGGCGGTGACTTTCCCGATGTCATTCCCGATGACTACATTCTGACACCGCAAACCAGCTACGGCACGCAAAAGGCCATGGGCGAATTGCTGCTGGCCGATTACCGCCGCAGGGGGATATTCGATGGTATCGGCCTGCGTCTGCCGACCATCTGCGTCCGCCCCGGCAAACCGAACCGCGCGGCCTCCGGGTTCTTCTCCGGCATCATACGCGAGCCGCTGGTCGGGCTTGAGGCAACTCTGCCCGTGCCTGACACCACACGCCACTGGATGACGAGCCCTCGTTCAGCTGTGCAATTCCTGCGTCATGCCGCAGTGCTCGATCTGAACCGGCTGGGCGAGCGACCCAATCTCTCACTGCCCGCCCTGTCGATCACGGTGGGAGAACAGATTGCCGCCCTGCGCCGCGTTGCCGGAGAAAAAGCCGTGGCGCTTATCCGCCGGGAGCCCGACGAGGCCATAGCTCGCATCGTGGCCGGATGGGCCAGAGGCTTTGACCCGAGCCGGGCCCTTTCGCTGGGTTTCACGACCGAGCAGAGCTTCGATGAGATCATCCGGGCTCACATCGAGGACGAACTCGCAGGGCGGATTGCCTGACCCTCTCTTCCGCCTGACCAGCATCGCGCCAGTCTCACAAGACTGGCGCGAGCGAGGAGCACATGCACCATGAGCCCCGATCAGAAAACAAGTCCGCGCGCCGAAGCGCCTTCGCAAGACACCCTGCGCGCCCGAGCAACCGGCAAGGCCTTTGCCAAGCTGCTGCCCTTCCTCATCCTCATGTATATCGTGGCCTTTCTGGACCGGTCGAATATCTCATCGGCCAAACAGGCGCTGCAAACCGATGTCGGCGTTTCGGATGCCATGTTTGCCTTCGGTGCAGGCGTCTTCTTTGTCGGTTATGCCCTGTTCGAAATCCCGAGCAATCTCATTCTCTATCGCGTTGGGGCCAGACGCTGGATGGCCCGCATCATGGTGACATGGGGGCTTGTCTCGGCCGCCATGATGTTCACCCAGGGCAATCTGTCCTTTGTGCTGCTGCGTACGCTGCTGGGCGTGACAGAGGCCGGCTTCTTTCCCGGCATCATGCTCTATCTGACATTCTGGTTTCCCGAAAAAGAGCGCACCCGCGTCCTGGGCGTGTTCTATTTCGGCTATCCGCTTGCGATGACCTTCGGCAATCCGCTCTCGGGTGCGCTGTTTGGTCTTGATGGCGCCTTCGGTCTTGCCGGATGGCAGTGGATGTTCCTGCTCGAGGGCGGACTGGCCGTAGCGATGGGGATCGCCACCTATTTCGTGCTGCCCGACAGGCCGCAGGACGTCAAATGGCTGACGACGGAAGAGAAAGCCACGCTCTCAACCGTCCTCGAACGCGAGGCCGCCAGCAAGGCTGGGGCGACGGGCCACAGTGTCAGACTGGGTGCCCTGCTCCATTCCACCAAGCTGCTTCAGTTTCTGGCGCTTTATATGGTGATGCAGATTGCCAGCTATGGCGTGGTTTTCTACCTGCCCGAGCAGGTCTCGACCATCCTGCATGAGAAAATCGGGCTGCGTGTCGGGCTGGTCAGTGCCATTCCCTGGGCCTGCGCCATTCTCTCCACCTATGTCGTCACGAAACTTGTCCAGAAGCACGATGCCCCGCGCTCCGGGCTGCTGGGCTGCCTCGCGGCGGCGGCGATCGGGCTTGTGATATCAGGCTCTGGCTTCGGCCCTGTCGCTCTGATCGGTCTGTGCATTGCCGCAGCGGGCGTTGTCACGGTGCAGGCCGTATTCTGGAATTTCCCGCTTGCCCATTTCACCGGGGTTCAGGCTGCTGGCGCGATCGCGCTTATCAATGCGCTGGGTAATCTCGGCGGGTTCGCCGCCCCGAACATCCGAAGCTTTGCCACAGGGTTCTGGCACACCCCCATGGCCGGACTTTACGCCGTCGCCCTGTCCGGCGTGGTCGGGCTTGTCATCGCCGCGTTCCTGCCCCGCAACAACAACGCCGAGCAAACGCCACCTCATCACCCCCGGCATCGCCCTGTGCACTAAGCGCCCTCGCGCGCGCCTTGCCCGATGTCAGGGCCTCTCGCCTTCCCTCATCATAAAGGAACCGACCATGTCGACCACCTATGATCGCACCAACTGGCCCATCGCTGCCGCCATGATCCAGTATGCCAATATCCTGCCAGATGGATCGAGCGTGCAGGACCAGACGCCGGAGCAATGGGCCGCCACGCTGTCTGAAGTGACTGATGCAGGATTTACGGAAATCGACCCCACAGATTCCTGGATACGCCTCGCCGATCTGCCGGAAGCCCGCCTGAAAATCTTCGCCGATCTCGTCCGGGAAGCGGGCCTGACCATGCCGGGCCTTTCCACCGCACGGCGCTCGGTCATCGATCCCGAGGCTGGCGACGAGAATCTGGCCTATAGCCACAGGGTGATCGACACAGCGGCCCGACTTGGCATTGCTGAAGTCTCCTTCGGCCTCTTTTACCCCCTTACGCCCCCGCAAAAGGCGGCGCTCTGGTTCTGGACAGCGCAGGGCAGCGTCAATCCCGATGACCCGTCCGTATGGAAGAAAGCGGTCGATCGCATCCGCGAACTTGCGCGACATGCCCAGGAAGTCGGGGTCGGTCTGTCGCTTGAGATGTATGAGGATACCTATCTGGGCACGGCAGACAGCGCGGTACGCTTCGTACAGGATGTCGATCATCCTTCAGTGGGCATCAATGCCGATCTCGGCAATCTGGTCCGGCTGCACCGCCCTGTCGAGCACTGGGCCTCAATGATGCAGAAAGTCGCACCGTTCGCCCGCTACTGGCACGTCAAGAATTACTACCGCACGGAAGACGCAACCACCGGCATGGTCGTCACGGCCCCGGCACCCCTAGAATTCGGGGTGATCAGCTATCGCGCGGCCATCAAGATGGCCCTCGCCCATGGTTTCAAAAGCGCCTTTCTGGTCGAGCATTACGGCGGTGACGGCCTGAGCGTCAGCGCTACCAATCGCGAGTATCTGCGTCGGGTTCTACCCCGCAAGGCCTGAACCCTCCCCCTCATCTGCGGGCCCAACCGTTTCGGGCCTGCAGAGAGCTGCGCGCTCATCCGGCCCAGCCTGTCTGCCACACTGACACTCCTTTCCTCCCTCATGATCGGAGAGAGATCATGCCCCGACTTCGCTGGCTAATGATCATCCTCTGCTTTGCTGCCACCACCATCAATTATATCGACAGAGCAACAATCGCGATTGCCGCCCCGTTCATGGCCCGCGAACTGCATATCGATCCGGCTGTCCTTGGCGTTATTCTGGGTGGGTTCTTCTGGACCTACGCATTCATGCAACTGCCATTCGGCATGATCGTGGATCGGGTGGGGGTGCGCTCTGCCTATGCTTTTGCCGTAATCTGGTGGTCCGTCTGCACGGCTCTGACAGCGCTTGTTCGCGGCCCCTTGAGTATATTGGGGCTCAGACTGGCGCTTGGCGTCGGTGAGGCCGGCAGCTATCCCTCCAATGCCAAGGTCGCATCGCTCTGGTTCCCCAAGGCGGAACGAGGCCTTGCAGCCGGCATATTCGATAGCGGTTCCCGCGCTGGCGCGGCTCTCTCGATGCCTGTCGTGGCGCTGCTCATCGCATGGCTGGGATGGCGTCTCGCCTTTGTGGCGGCAGGAGCACTCGGGCTTGTCTGGGTCGCAGTATGGTTTGGTCTCTATCACGACCCGGATGCCCATCCGAGGGTCAGCGCAGACGAGCTTGCGCGCCTGAGAGCCGCCCAGCCACCAGCCCTGAAAGCCCCTCCCGGTAGCTGGAAAGCCCTACTGAAACATCGCTCCGTCTGGGGTATGATGCTCGGCTTCTTCTGCGCCAATTTCGTATTCTATTTCTTCGCTACCTGGTTTCCGAGCTACCTCGTTTCAGCCCACGGGTTTTCGCTCAAGGATCTCGGGCTGATCGGCATGATCCCGGGTGTCATCGCCATTCCGGCTGCCTGGCTCGGAGGATGGTCATCCGATCGCCTCCACCATCATGGGTGGAGCCTTACTGCCGCACGCAAAACCTGCCTCGTTGGCGGATTGCTTCTCTCATCGGTCATTGCCCTGACCGCCTTCGTGACCGAGACATGGCTTTGCATCACGCTCCTCTCACTTTCGTTTGGGGGCATTGCCTTCACTGGTGCGAATATCTGGTCGCTGCCGGCCGACCTCGCCCCCAGCCCGGACCTTGTTGCGACACTTGGTGGGATGCAGAACAGCGCGGCCAATATTGCCGGTATCGTGATTGCGAGCTTCACGGGGCTGATGGTCAGTCTGACCCACGGTTCATTCCTTGTTCCGCTTTGCGCAACCGGGTTCTTCGGCCTGCTCGGGGCGCTGTCCTATCTCTTTATTGTCGGCCCCATTGCCCCTCTCCCGCTGGACAAAGGATCCGAGGACGCAAGAGCGCAACAGCCTATAAACGTGAGACATGAGCCATGCTGAAATCTGCCTCGTCTATCCTGAACCTCAACGATTTCGAGCGTCTTGCAAAGCGGCATCTGCCACGCGCGATTTTCGGCTATGTCGCTGGCGGAGCTGATGACGGCGCTACGGTCCGGCATAACCTCGCGGCGCTGGCTCGGATCAAAACAATCCCGCGTGTCCTGCGCGACGTGTCCTCATGTAGTCAGAAAATCACGCTGTTCGGTCAGGAGTACGCCAGCCCGTTCATGATCGCACCGATGGGCGCCTCAGCCGTCGTTGGCTATGATGCGGATAATGCCATGGCCCGCGCGGCCAGGGCGGCACGCATACCCTACGTTCTAAGTGCAAACGCCATCACGCCCATGGAGGAAATCGGACGGTCCTATCCGGGATGCTGGTTTGCCGGGTATCAAAAGCCCGACGAAGACAACATTCAGCATATGGCCGCTCGTGTCGCCGATGCGGGTTTTTCCGCGTATATGCTCACAGCCGATGTCGCTGTCGGGTCGAACCGGGAGAATAACAAGCGCAACGGCTATACAATGCCATTCAGACCGACCGCACGCCTTGTAGCGGATATGATCGGTCATCCTTCCTGGCTCTACAAAACGGGATGGCGCACGTTGCAACAACGCGGGATTCCCGCAATCAGCAATATCGACCCGGTTGCCAGACCCTCGATTTTTTCACGCGAGATCAATGCTGTAACGGGTTATCCGGGCTTCAGCTGGAAGCATGTCGAGATGCTGAGGCGTCACTGGAGAGGCGCACTCATCATAAAGGGTATTCTCTCCCCCTATGATGCGCGGCTAGCCAGGGAACTTGGCGCCGATGGTATCGTCGTATCCAATCATGGCGGGCGACAGCTCGACTGTGCAGTCTCTCCGATTGATGTGCTCAGCGCGGTAAAGGCTGAAAGCGCGGATATGACCGTGCTGGTTGATAGTGGCTTTCGACGTGGCACGGATGTGATCAAGGCCCTGATGCGTGGCGCTTCAGCGGTGCTTGTAGGCCGCCCCTTCCTCTATGCTGCCTGTCTGGGTGGTGAGGCGTCGATCCGTCATGCAATCGGTCTTTTGCAGCGTGAAGTGCACACAGACATGTCGCTAATGGGCGTGAGTTCGTGCGAGGCATTGCGTGACGAGATGTGCATCTGATCGGGGCGGTAGGAGGAGAATATTGTACGTCTAGGCTCAGGCTTTTCCTCCGATCTGTGCTGCGGCCAGACTAAAGCCCGCACGAAATCAGGTGACGTTCGAGGCGACGGTCTATAGGCGGACATAGGTTTGTCCCGGAAGATTATGTCTGCCGACGCGGCCAGCCAGACGCTGGTGACTGACACATGGTCCCCGCCTTTATCAAAATGATTTCGGATGGCCCAAGCGACGGGCTGATGAGTAAGACGATCATAAGAGCGGATGAGCACTTGGATCATCTTTCTCGTCTGGATCTACCTCTCTGCTCTCCCTCGCCCCTATCGAGGCCGTCACCGCGGATCTGTCGACCTAAAAGACCAGTCTGTCCCATGACTGGCGCTGCGTGTGCCGGGTGGCGCACGCACAGACATATCTTTGGAGGGACCCCAGTGTGAGTTATGCACGAGAGCACGAGAGCACGAGAGCACGAGAGCACGAGAGCACGAGAGCACGAGAGCACGAGAGCACGAGAGCACGATGGAAGACGAACTGATTGTGCTGTCAAATGCGGGCTTTGTGTGTGAAGCCTGGAACGTGAAAAACGCCTCGTGCTGTGAGGCTGAGGCGTTGCGTGAGGATTTGTATAGGATTTTGGTTGCGGGGGCAGGATTTGAACCTGCGGCCTTCAGGTTATGAGCCTGACGAGCTACCGGGCTGCTCCACCCCGCGAGGGTGTTGGGGTGTATTTTGTGGGGTGGATCAGGGGACCTGGC